>DBAZ01000053.1:30815-33315 GCA_002291945.1 Tepidimonas sp. UBA997 | reverse complement strand
CCCCCGACAGGAATCGAACCTGTATTTGCCGCTTAGGAGGCGGCCGTTCTATCCATTGAACTACGGCGGGTCCGGTGCGATTGTACGTGGAGCGTGCCAGCGGTCGAATGCACGGGTGTAGATGATGTCGATGGCGTTGTCGTCGCCGGCTTGGGCGCGCAAGGTCAGGAAACGCGACAGGTCGAGCAGCACGGCCACCGTGCCTATGGCACTGGTGATGTGGCGCGAATAGCTGACGTAGAGCTGGTCGGTCAGGCGCTTGCCGAGCGTCAGTGCGGCGGCGCTGACGGTGCCGTCCGCGTCGGTGGCTTCGTCCTGGAAGATCAGTTCGTCCAGGCCCAGGTTCTGGGCCAGGGTGCCATCGCGCTGGCCGCCTTGCCCACCCAGCACGGCCAGGGCCGCTTGTTGCAGCAGCGCGGCTTCGGCCCCGGCCCCGCTGGCGGGTCGCCCCAGCACCAGCCAGGCGAGCTTTTCGCTATCGGGCAGGTCGGGGTTGGCAACCAACCGGACGCGGGGTGCCACGGCGCTGCCGCCTATTTCCACCCCGACCCGCTGTGTGGGGTGGGGGCGGATGGCGAGGATGTCGAGGCTCGGGTTGTCGTACGGGCCGTTGAAGCGGATCAGGCCGCGCTCGATGTTGAGCCGCTGGCCGTAGGCGCGGTAAAAACCGCGCACGGTGCGTACATCACCGGTCAGGCTGGGGGTGAGCTGGCCGGGCTGTGCCTCGACCCGCAGGCTGCCTTCGAGCGCGGTTTGCAGGCCCAGACCCCGGACTTCGAAGCGCTGGCCCAAGTCCACCGTCACGCCCAAGCGGGTCTGAAACGGCAGGCTGGCGTGCAGGGGCACCGGCATCGGGTCGCCACGCACCACCACATCGGTGCCGAGGCGGGGGGTGGCTTCGTCGGGCAGCAGAAATAAGGCTTGGTCGGTCACGAAGTGGCCCGTCAGCTCCAGCAGATCTTGGGCCAAATGGGCCCGCATGTCGCCCGACAGGGTGAGTCGGCGGTCGGGCCGGGCCAGCAAACGCCATTGCTGGGCCTGCAAGCGGAGGTCAACACGGGGGCTCCAGCGCTGGTCGGCAAGCTGCACCCAGGACGCCTGGCCGCTGCCCTCGAGCAGCCCGCCTTCGGCACCGCCGGCCCCACGCAATTGCAGCTTGTCCACCACCATCTGCTGGCCTTGCAGTCGTGCCAGCAGTTCGCCGTCGCTGAAGTCGATGCCGTCGAGCAGCGAGCGGATGGCCAACCGTTGCGCATGCAGATGGCCTTGCAGTTCGGGTTGCTGGCGCGTGCCACCGATGCTGGCTTGGGCGGTGACGGCCCCGTTGACGCGCCAGCCCGGCGGTACGAAGGGCGACAGCAGGCCCAAGTTGGGCCATTGCATGTGCAGTTGTCCGAGCAGGGGTGCATCAGCGGCCCAGACCCAGCCAGCGGTGGCGCTGGGCGGCGTCAGCGGGGTGCTGAGCTGCCCTTCGGTGCGCCCGAGTTGGGCGGTCTGTACGAGCAGGCTCAGGGCCAGCGTGTCGTGCTGCAGCCGGGCGCTGGCTTGCAGGGTTTCGATACCGCTGCGCAGCGTCGTGGTTTCGGCCCCGCTGCCGGTGCTGAAGTGCAGGTCGCCCCGCTGGTGGCGCAGATGCCATTGGGCACGCGCTGGGGTGTGCGGGTCTGGGGCGGCACCTGCCAGCAGCGGGAGGTGGAAGTCCCACTCGGCATCGAACCAGATGTCGCCACTCAGCCCGGCGGCGGCCAGCGGCCCGAGTGGTGCCGTGTCGCTGGCCAGCCAGGCATTGGCCCAGCTCAAGGGCAGGCCGCTGAGCTGGCCCCGGCTTGCCAGATGCCCATCGAGCCCATGCAGGGCACTCCAGCGCAAGTGGGCCGGTTCTTTGGCCATTACCGGAGTGCGCGTGCCGGGCCGGGCCACCGGTTGCAGGTGCAACTGGCCGGCCTGCACCGTGACCTCGTGGCCAGGCCCGATGCGCAGCTCCAGCGCCTCGGGCAATTGCAGTTGCCAGTGCAAAGGGTGGGTGTGGGCACCGGCTTGCAACTGCAGGGTTTCGAGGCGGATCAGCTCGCGGTTGCCGTCGGGCGTGGTGGCCCGCTGCCCGCTGACTCGCGTCTCCAGTGCCACCGCCCAGCGGCGGGATCCGGTATCGGCCTGCAGGCGGGTGTTGAACGCGCTGCTCCAGCGCATTTGGGCCAGCGGGCCTTGTGCCTGGGCCTGCCCGGTGGCTTGGCCTTGCAGATCGGTGGCCCACCAGGCAGCGGCCTGGTCGCGCAGGGCCAGGGCCGGGAACATGGCGTCTGCCGCGTCGATGGCGTCCCGGCTCCAGCGTTGAAAGCGCTGCAGGTCGGTCAGTGCCCACTCGGTCTGCAGGTCCATGGCCTCCCGGGCAGCGCGTCCGCGTAGCGCCATGTTCAGGCCGGGGGCGACCCATTGCACGTCGGCCTGAGCGGCCCAAGGCGCTGCGGCCTGACCAGCCGAGGGCGCTGCGGCCTGAGCG
>DBAZ01000053.1:27968-30480 GCA_002291945.1 Tepidimonas sp. UBA997 | reverse complement strand
TGAGCGGACGAGGGCGCGGCGGTGCTGGATTCGAGCGTGCCCGTCAGGCGGCTGCCGCGCCAGTCCAGGGCCAGTCGTTCGATCGCTATCTGCGGGGATGCCCAGCGCCCGGAGGCCGTCAGGCGTGGCAGCAGATCGGCTGCGGGTCGGCCAGCCGGTGCGGCTACTGTGGGGTCTGTGGGGTCTGAGGCAGGCCCGGCCGTCACGGCCCAGCGGGTGCTGCCCCCTTGCTGGCTGGCTTGGGCCGTGGCCTGCCAGCGCCCGGCTGGCAGGGTGGACCAGACGCGTCGCGGCTCCAGTTGCTGCACCTGTATCCGTCCGCTGACCAAGCTTGCTGCGGTGCCTCCTTCGGCACCTCTTGCAGTGTCGCTGGCGGAGTCTCTGGCGGTGCTTCTGGCGGAAGCGCGGGCGAAGCGGCCTTCGGCCTGCAGCCGCCCGGCTCCCAGTTGGGCGGTGAGCTGTCGCAGTTCCAGCCCGTGCGGGCCGATCCGCAGATCGGCTTGCAGCCGCTCCAGCGGCAGGCCCTGTTCGTTCCATGGGCGCGGCAACTGGTTGCGCAGTTCGCCGCTGATGTGCCAGATGCCGTCGGTGTCGGGAAGCGGCCCGGCTTGCCAGGCCCCGTCGAGCTGGGTGATCGGGCCAGACGGCCAGAATTGCGCCACGTTGAGGTGGCGCAGCGTGGCGCTGGCCTGCGCCACGGGCATGGCGTCCCAGGGCCGCAGGCGGGCCTGAAGGGCAAGCGCAGTGGCCCGCTGCGGGTCGGGTACCGCCCCTCGTGGCCGAATCGCCGCCGCGAGGTCGAGCCTAGCCTCTGGGCCAGCTAGCGTGCCGTGCAGGCTGGCGTTGACCGCCAGCGCCTGGCTGGGCCAGTCGGGCAGCGCAGGGGTGTTCAACTGCCCTTGCAGTTGCAACTGCAGCGCCAGCGGGCCTGCCGTCTCGACATGGGCTTGCAAGGCATAGACGCCATCTTGCCAGTGCAGCTTGGTCACATCCAGGGTGTGGCCGCTGGCCGCCTGGTAGCGGTAACGGGCCTGCAAGGGGCCGACCTGCAGCGGAGTCTGGCCGCTGAGGGTGAAGGCCTGCAACTGCAGGGGCAGGTCGAGTTGCTGCAGCCACGGCAGCAACAACTGGGTGGGCGGTGGGCGGTCGGGTCGATCGTCCTTCGTGGGCGCTCGCTGATCGGTGACTCGCAGGTGCTCCATGCGCCAGTGCCGGATGTGCAACTCCCGTTGCAGCAGGCCCAGCCACAGGGTGGCCGACCATGCCAGCTCCAAGCCTTGCACCTCGACCGTCAGCCCGGCGTCGGACCAGACCAGACCTTGCACCGTGCCGCCGTGGGTCAGGCTGCCGCGAGCCCCTTCAAACGCCAGCGGGGAAGCGCCCGTTGCCGGGTCGGTCAGCCACTGCTGCGCCCAGCCCAGCGTATGCGGCAGAGCCACCGGGGTGCTGGCCCACAGGACGATGGCCACCGCACCCGCGAGCACCAGGGCCAGCAAGGCGCTGCCCGCCCATATCAGGCCCGCCAGCCCATGCGCGACGACTCGCGCCAGCCACCGCCACCAGCGCGGCTGTGGCCCCGCAGTGGCCGCGCTGGCCGATGGATGCGGGGGTGGGGTGTGGGGCTGGTGCATGGTCAGAACGCGAAGCCTACACTCAGATGCAGGCGCAAGCGCTGGCTCTCCAGCCCGTAGGCCAGGTCGGCCTGCAGCGGCCCGACCGGGCTGTTGAAGCGCACCCCGGTACCGATGCCGATCTGTGGCGACAGCGCCGAGGGCCGGTTCGCCACGGCACCGGCGTCGATGAACACGGTGGACTCCCAGGCAGTGCGCTGGCCGTTGCGCCAGATCGGGCGCTGCCATTCCAGACTGGCCACAGACAGCCACTTGCCCGCCTCGACGCCACCGACAGCCAGCGGCACACCGATTTCTCGGGTGGCGTAGCCGCGCACGCTGTTGTCACCCCCGGCCAGAAAACGCTGGTTCAGTGGCACGGGCGTGCCGTCTCGTGCCCAGACCGCCCCCCCGTCCAGCCGCAGGGCGAGGCGGCTCGGCCGGTCTGACGCTTCTGCCACGGGCCAGTAAGCCAGCCAGCGCACCCGGCTGCGCAGATACGGTTGGCGTTGCTCCGTCAGGGTGACGCCAGCACCGAGTTCCACGCCCAGCGCATGGCCCCGCTGGGGGGCGGTCAGGTCGTCGAGGCGGCGTCGGGTCCAGGTGTAGTTGGCGCTCACCGACGTGGCCTCCTGCGGCGCTTGGAGCAGGCGGGCATCCCGGCTGACCGAGCGATCGAGTTGCATGAAAAAGCTGCGATCCAGCGTCGGGGTTTCCTGCGACTGACCCAGCCGCCACTGCTGGGTGATGGTGATGCGCGGGCGGTCGTCCTGCCGCTCGGCCTCGGCACCCGTGACCCAGCGCCAGCCTTTGGCGTCGATCGGTGCCGTCAGGTTCAGGCCCAGCGTGGCGGTGTCGCGTTCCCACTGGAGCCGGGAAACGCCGCGCCAGCCGAGCTGCGG
>DBAZ01000053.1:0-27553 GCA_002291945.1 Tepidimonas sp. UBA997 | reverse complement strand
CCGACCACCACTTTTTGCAGCGGTGCCTCACGCACGCGGGCGATCACGGGATGGTGTTGCGGGTCGCCCTCGGGGGCCAGCAGCACGAAAGCCGACGGGTAGTAGCCGCTTTCCGTCAGCCGCCGCTGGGCCGCCTGCAGCAAGGCTTCCTGGTAGGTCTGGCCCGCCCGCACGCCTGCCACCTGCACCAGCCGTCTGGCCATTTCGGCGTCGTAGCGCTCGGCCCCTTCGATCACGATTTCGCCAAAGCGGTAGGCGGGTCCGGAGTCCACCTCTAGGTACAGGTTGGCCTGGTGTTCTTCGCGCACGATGTGGGCCAGCGAATTGACGATGCGGGCGCGCGGAAAGCGCTTTTCGCTCAAGGTGCGCAGGGTGCGGTTTTTGGCGGCGTCCCAGGCCGACTGGGTGAACACCTCGCCCACGGGCAGGCCCCAGTCGCGGTGCAGGGCCAGACGCTGTTCGCCGGCCTCGGGGTGGTCTTGTGCCGCTCCCAGCAGGGTGATTTGCACCAGCGCGATGCGCGTCGGGGGGCCGGGTTCGACCTGCACCTGAATCAGCGGGGACTGGCCTGGGCGCAGGGTCAGGTGGGCGTTCACGCTGGGGTCGAAATAGCCTAGGGTGCCCAGCAGATGGCGCAGGTTCTTGCTCGCCTGTGCCACCAGCCGCTCCAGTTCCGACGGGGTCAGGTCGGCCAGTTCACGAAAGCGGGACAGTTCTGCATGCCGCAGCAAAAAGGCATCCAGCGGGGCCGGGGCCTCGATACTTAGGTCGAAGGCCGGGCTGGGGCTAGGGCTGGCAGGCTGGGCCCGGCCGCTGGCGGCCGTCAGGGCCAGCGCCGCGACGGTCAGCCAGCATCGCCCGTGCGCAAGCCAGCGTCTCACTTGCTTAGCGCCCGCATGGCATCTTCCAGCCCCTTGAGCGTGAGCGGGTACATGCGCTGGCTCATGATCTGCTGGATGATGGCGATACTCTGGCGGTATGGCCACATGCCAGGCGGTTCGGGGTTGATCCAGGCAAAGCGGGGAAAGGCATGGGTCAGGCGCTGCAGCCATTCGGCCCCGGCTTCCTCGTTGCTGTATTCCACGCTGCCGCCCGGTTGCAGGATTTCGTAGGGGCTCATGGTGGCGTCGCCCACGAAGATCAGCTTGTAGTCCTTGTTGTACTTGCGGATCACGTCCCAGGTCTCGAACTTTTCGGCGTAGCGGCGGCGGTTGTTGCGCCACACGTAGTCATAGACACAGTTGTGGAAGTAATAAAACTCCAGGTGTTTGAATTCGTTCTTGGCCGCGGAAAAGAGTTCTTCCACCCGCTCGATGTGCTCGTCCATGGTGCCGCCCACGTCCATGAGCAGCAGCACTTTGACGTTGTTGTGGCGCTCTGGCACCAGTTTGATGTCGAGCCAGCCGGCGTTGGCGGCGGTGGCGCGGATGGTGCCGCCCAGGTCCAGTTCCAGTTCGTTGCCTTCGCGGGCAAACTTGCGCAGACGGCGCAGCGCCATCTTGATGTTGCGCGTGCCCAGCTCCTGGGAGTCGTCGTAGTCACGGTAGGCGCGTTGTTCCCACACTTTGACTGCACTCTTGCCGCCACCCTGGCCGCCGATGCGTATGCCCTGCGGGTTGTGGCCGCCGTGGCCGAAAGGGCTGGTGCCGCCGGTGCCGATCCACTTCGATCCGCCTTCGTGCCGTTCTTTCTGCTCCTCCAGCCGTTTTTTCAGCGTCTCCATCAGCTCGTCCCAGTCCATCTTGGGCGCGTCAGCCTTTTGCTGGTCGCTCAGCAGCCGCTCGATTTCCTTGCGCAGCCAGTCGGCCGGGATGTCGTGGTTGAAATCTGCCCGCGCTGCCACGCCTTTGAAGTAGGCGGCGAAAGCACGGTCGAACTTGTCAAAGTGCTTTTCGTCTTTCACCAGCGTGGTGCGGGCGAGGTAGTAGAAGTCGTCCAGCGTACAGGCGTCGGGGTTGCGCGGGCCTATCACGTCCTGCTGCAGGCATTCCAGCAGGGTCAGGTATTCCTTGACTGACACTGGCAGTTTGGCGGCGCGCAAGGTGTAGAAAAAGTCGATCAGCATGGGGGTCCTCGCTCTGCTCAGCCTCTGGGCTTATTCAGTTGATGGTCGAGGTGCGCTTTCACATTCGGCCATTCGCTGGCGATGATGCTGTAAACGCAAGTGTCACGCAGAGCACCCCCCGCTTGCGAGTGGGGGTTGATCTGGTGGTTGCGCAGCACTCCGTCCAGCTTGGCCCCCAGTCGTTCGATGCCACGGCGGCTCTGGTGGTTGAAAAAATGGGTTCTGAACTCGACCGCGATGCATTGCAGGGTTTCAAAAGCGTGACCCAGGAGCAGTTGTTTGCATTCGGTATTGATGGCTGTGCGCTGCACGGCCTGCCGGTACCAGGTGGAACCGATTTCCAGCCGACGGTTGGGCGTATCGATGTGCATGTAGGTGGTCATGCCCACGGCACGACCCGCCAGGTCGCTCTTCTGGGGGATCACGGCAAAGGGCCGCATGCTGCTCTGAGCCTGAAGGTGGAGCCGCCGTTCGATTTCAGCCGCCATGCCTTCCGGTGTGGGGATGTGGGTAGTCCAGTGGTTCCACAATTCGCCATCGCACACGGCCTCTGCCAGATCGTCGTGATGGCGCATGGCTAGAGGCTCCAGGCGGACATGGAGCCCCACCAAGGTGATGGGTGCGGGCCACATGGTTGGCTTAGCGGTTGCGCTGGTTCATGAAGACCAGCTTTTCGAAGAGGCTGATGTCCTGCTCGTTTTTCAGCAGCGCCCCCACCAAAGGCGGCACGCTGACTTTCTGGTCCTGACTCTGCAGCGCCTGCAGCGGAATGTCTTCGGCCATGAGCAGCTTGAGCCAGTCCAGCAGTTCGCTGGTGGACGGCTTTTTCTTCAGCCCGGGCAGGTTGCGGATGTCGAAAAAGGTCTTCATCGCAGCCGTCAGGAGTGCGTCTTTCAGGCCGGGGTAGTGGACATCGACGATCTGCTTCATCGTGGTGGCGTCCGGGAACTTGATGTAGTGGAAAAAGCAGCGGCGCAGAAAGGCGTCGGGCAGCTCTTTTTCGTTGTTCGACGTGATGAACACTAGCGGCCGGTGCCGGGCGCGGATCAACTGCTTGGTCTCGTAGCAGTAGAACTCCATGCGGTCGAGTTCGCGCAGCAGGTCGTTGGGGAATTCGATGTCGGCCTTGTCGATCTCGTCGATCAGCAACGCCACCGGCTGTTCGGTGGTGAAGGCCTGCCACAACACCCCTTTGACGATGTAGTTCTGGATGTCCTTGACCCGGTCGTCACCCAACTGGCTGTCGCGCAGGCGGCTGACGGCGTCGTACTCGTACAGGCCCTGCTGCGCCTTGGTGGTGGACTTGATGTGCCACTGCAGCAAAGGCATGTCGAGCGCCTGGGCCACTTCCTCGGCCAGCATGGTCTTGCCGGTGCCGGGTTCGCCTTTGACCAGCAGCGGGCGCTTGAGCTGGATGGCCGCGTTGACGGCAAGCATCAGGTCCGGGGTGGCGACGTAGTTGTGTGAGCCGGTGAATTGCATGGAGGCGTCCGTAGGAGGGTCGGTGGCGATGCCGGTAGGCGAGGCTGTGCAAGGGTTTTCTTGGGGGCAAGCGATTGGATCGAGTCTATATAATCGCATATTGATTTTTGTCAAACGTCACTCTGATTGTGCTTGCAAAATGAATAAATCGCTGACCACACTGCTGAAAATCGTCGTCGCCAGCGCGACGCTCGCTGCCGCAGGCGCACAGGCTCAACTGGTCGGCGACATCAACGCAGGGCTTGCCCGGGCGACGATGTGCATGGGCTGTCACGGCATTCCTGACTACCGCAACAGCTTCCCCGAGATTCATCGCGTTCCGATGATCTCCGGGCAGTCGGAGCCGTACATCTTTGCGGCCTTGCAGGCGTATCAGAAAGGCGAGCGACGCCACCCCACCATGCGAGGCATCGCTGGCGGTTTGTCCGAACAGGACATGGCCAATCTGGCGGCTTTCTATGCCCAGCACAATGGCCATGCACAAGCCCCTGAGACGCCACCGCGCATGCCCAATGCCGTCGTGGCGGGCCTGCTGGAGCGTGGCGCCTGCATTTCCTGCCACGGTGCCAACTTCAGCAGTCCGACCGACCCAAGCTGGCCCAAGATCGGCGGCCAGCATGCGGACTACCTGTTTGTGGCTATGCGCTCGTACTGGGTGGAGGAAAGCCGCGTGATTGGCCGCACCAACCCGATGATGCGCAGCATCGTTGCCCAGTTTACGTTGCAGGAATTGCGCCTGATGGCGAACTACATCGCCACGGTGCCCGGTGAACTGGCCACCATTCCTCCCGGTCGCCTGCCCCGCTGAGCGGAGCGAATCGCGGCTATCAAGAGCCAAACGTCGGCAGCGGCTGGCGCGGGCCGCTTGCTGCGAGCGCTGGTTGTTCAGACGGCCGACTCAGCCAGTCGAGAGCGAAGGCGCTCGATTTGCGCCAGCACCTGGGCCGGGGCGGTGCCACCCAAGGTGTTGCGGGCGTACAGTGAGCCGCGCAAACTCAGGCAGTCGTACACGTCTTTTTCGATCAGCGGGTGAAAGCTCTGCAGCACCGCCAGCGGCAATTCGGACAGGTCGCAGGCATGGCTGCTGGCGGCCTTGACGGCGTGGGCCACGGTTTCGTGCGCGTCGCGAAAGGGTACGCCCTTTTTCACCAGGTAGTCGGCCAGGTCGGTGGCGGTGGCGTAGCCTTTGAGCGCGGCCTGCTCCATCGCCTCGCGGTTGACGGTGAGGCCGCCTTCTTTCTCGCCGGTCGCCGGGTTGAACTGGCCGCCGAGCATGTCGGCGAAGATGCGCAGCGTGTCCTTGAGCGTGTCCACGGTGTCGAACAGCGGCTCCTTGTCTTCCTGGTTGTCCTTGTTGTAGGCCAGCGGCTGGCCTTTCATCAGGGTGATCAGGCCCATCAGGTGGCCCACCACGCGGCCCGTCTTGCCGCGTGCGAGTTCGGGCACGTCGGGGTTTTTCTTCTGCGGCATGATGGAGCTGCCGGTGGTGAAACGGTCGGCAATGCGGATGAAGCCGAAGTTCTGGCTCATCCAGATGATCAGTTCTTCGCTCAGGCGGCTGATGTGCACCATGCACAAGCTGGCGGCGGCGCTGAATTCGATGGCGAAGTCGCGGTCGCTCACCGCGTCCAGGCTGTTTTGGCAAAGTTGCGGCTGGCCGTGTTCATCGACCATGCCCAAGGTGCGGGCCACGCGCTCGCGGTCCAGCGGGTAGGTGGTGCCCGCCAGCGCGGCGCTGCCCAGCGGCAGGCGGTTGGTGCGGCGGCGCACGTCGGCCAGGCGCTCGGCGTCGCGGGCGAACATTTCCACGTAGGCCAGCAGGTGATGCGCAAAACTCACCGGCTGCGCCACCTGCAGGTGGGTGAAGCCGGGCAGGATCGTGTCCACGTTTTTCGCGGCCACCTCCACCAGCGCCAGTTGCAGTTCGGTCAGCAGGCCGGTGAGCACGTCGATCTCGTCGCGCAGCCACAGGCGCACGTCGGTGGCGACCTGGTCGTTGCGGCTGCGGCCGGTGTGCAGGCGCTTGCCCGCATCGCCCACGAGCTGCGTCAGGCGCGCCTCGATGTTGAGGTGTACGTCTTCCAGCTCCAGCTTCCACTCGAAGGTGCCGGATTCGATCTCCTGGCGGATGTGCGCCATGCCTTGCTGGATGGCCGTCCAATCTTGCGCGGCTATGATGCCCTGCGCGGCCAGCATCTCGGCGTGGGCCAGACTGCCGGTGATGTCGGCCTGCCACAGGCGCTGGTCGAAGAACACGCTGGCGGTGTAGCGCTTGACCAACTCGCTCATGGGTTCGGAAAACAACGCCGACCAGGCCTGGGATTTGGTGTCGAGTGGGTGGTGGGACATGTGAGATGGGCGTTTTTGCGCAATGCGCCGCGACAAATGGGCTGAAATTTGGAAGAATCCGGTTCATGATCATTTTACGTTGCCGTCGGGGGCAGGCAGGGGCCTCATGAGCATGCGGATATTGCTGGTGGATGACGAATCGCTGGCCCGAGCTCGTCTTCGCGCCTTGCTCGACGCATGCCGGGATCCCACCGACTTGAGCGCGGACATGGCCCCTGGACGGTTTCAGATCGGGGAGGCTGCCCATGCGGTGCAGGCCATGGCGCAGGTGCAACACCAGCACTGGGATCTCCTGTTGCTCGATATCCACATGCCCGGGTTGGACGGTCTGGGTCTGGCGCGCCACATGCAATCGTCGTCCCAGCCTCCCGCCGTGGTGTTCGTCACCGCCCATGCGGATCATGCGCTGGATGCCTTTGAACTCGATGCGGTGGACTACCTGACCAAGCCGGTGCGCCAAGAGCGTCTGCAGCAGGCGCTCGACAAAGCTGCTCGCCGTTCTTCGCATGCGGATGCCGAACGGCCGCCGGTGGCCACGCCGGGGTTTTTGTTGATTCATGACAGGGGCCGGACCGAGCGGGTGCCGCTGTCCGAGATCATCTACCTCAAAGCGGAATGGAAATACGTGACGGTGCGGACGCCATGCCGCTCCTACATTTACGACGGATCGCTCCATGAGCTTGAGCTGGCCCATCCGGACCGGTGGCTGCGCATTCATCGCAATGCGCTGGTGGCGCGTCATCGTTTGCGCGTGCTGGAAAAAGGTCACGACCCGGTCGATCAGGCCGAGACCTGGTTGCTGGCGGTCGAAGGGGTGGAGGAACGGTTGCCGGTCTCGCGACGACAACTGGCCGCCGTGCGTGAAGCCCTGGCGGGTGGCTCATGCTAGGATCAAAGGCTATGTACACCGGACCCTTTGCATGACCGACGCCGCGCCCTTGGACCTGACCATTGCCACCCGAGAAAGTCGTCTGGCCTTGTGGCAGGCGGAGCATGTTCGCACGCTTTTGCAAGCCCATGGGCACCGTGTGGCGTTGCTGGGCATGACCACCCAGGGCGACCAGATACTCGACCGGGCCTTGAGCAAGGTGGGTGGCAAGGGGCTGTTCGTCAAAGAGCTCGAGGTGGCGCTGGAAGAAGGGCGTGCCGACCTGGCGGTGCATTCCCTCAAGGATGTCCCGATGGAATTGCCGCCGGGTTTTGATCTGGCTTGCGTCATGGCCCGTGAGGACCCGCGGGACGCCTGGGTGTCGCCCCACCACGATCGCCTGGACGATTTGCCGCCCCAGGCGGTGATCGGTACATCGAGCCTGCGCCGCATGGTGTTGTTGCGAGAGCGGCTGCAAGCCTTGGGCCGTGACGACGTCCGCATCGAGCCTTTGCGGGGCAACCTGGATACCCGCTTGCGCAAGCTCGATGAAGGGCAGTACCACGCCATTGTGCTGGCGGCGGCCGGCCTCAAGCGGCTCCAGATGAACGACCGCATCCGAGCCGTTTTGGAGCCGTCTGAGATGTTGCCCGCAGCCGGGCAGGGTGCCCTGGGTATCGAGGTTCGCAGCCAGCGCCCGGATGTGGTGCAGGCCCTGCAGGCGCTCATCGACTGGCCCACCTGGTGGTCGGTGGCCGCAGAGCGGGCCGTCTCCCGCTGCATGGGCGGCAGTTGTTCCATGCCGCTGGCGGCGTTTGCGCAATGGAAGCCCTTGCCTTCGGCGGGGCAACCTGGTGTGCTTGAGCTCGAAGCAGCCTGGGGCGATCCGGCATCTCTGGCCCCCGTGGCAAGAGCGCGTGCTCAAGCCAGGGTGGCGTCGCTCGGGGAAGCCGATGCGCTGGGCATTGCGGTGGCGCAGCGCCTGCAAGAAGCCAAGGCCCACTGTGCTGCCAGTCGCGTATGCATCAAGTGATCGTCACCCGGCCTGGGGCTGAGGCAGACAACTGGGTGCATCAACTCCGAGGGCACGGCATTGAGGCTCTGCCCCTGCCTCTGCAGGACATCGTTCCGGCAACCGATGCGGCATCCCTGCATCGCTTGCAGGCGTCTGCTGCAAGCTACGATGCCTGCATGTTCGTCAGCCCCCAGGCGGCCCGCTTCTTTCAGGCACCCCCATGGATTCAGGCCCACGGCCGTTGCTGGGCACCCGGGCCGGGGACTGCGCAAGCCCTGATCGCGCTGGGGGTCCATGCCGAGCGGATCGATCAGCCGCCCCCCTGCTCGGCACAGTTTGATTCCGAGGCTTTGTGGGCGGTTGTGGCTCCCCAGGTGCAATCCGGTCACCGGCTGCTCATTGTCCGGGGCCTGTCACCGGACGGGTCCACCGGCCGCGACTGGTTGAAAGACCAGTGCGAGGCCCGAGGCGGCCAGGTGGACGCCTGCGTGGCCTACCGCCGCCAGGCCGCAGTCTGGGACGCACAGCAGGTGCGCATCGCTGAGCGAGCGCTCGATGACGGATCCATCTGGCTCATCAGCAGTTCCGAAGCGCTGATCCATCTGGCACAGCGCTTCCCAGGACAGGACTTTGCCCGTGCCCGTGCTTTGGTGACGCATCCCAACATCCAGTTGTCAGCCAGCAACATGGGTTTTGGGGAAATAATGACGACTCGCCCCGCGATCACGGATGTGCTGGCGGGTTTGCAAGCCATGAACTGACTTATGTCCGCAACACCGTCCAGCGTTCCCGCGACCGCCAGCGCTCCTGCCAGC
Organism: Tepidimonas sp. UBA997; assembly: GCA_002291945.1. Lineage (GTDB taxonomy): Bacteria > Pseudomonadota > Gammaproteobacteria > Burkholderiales > Burkholderiaceae_C > UBA997. Next base: position 18,959 of record DBAZ01000053.1, on the reverse strand, counting down.
ACGTCACCGAATCCGCCCCGCTGGATGATGTGGCTGGCCGTGGGAGGCTTCGTCCTGGCGGTCGCGGCGCTGGCCTGGGCATTGACGTTGTCACAGCGCATCGCGCAAACCCAGCAGGAAATGGCCCGCCGCACGGCGGACACCCTGGCTGAAGTGGCGGCTGCCCGCCATGCGGCCACGCAGGCGGAATCGGTCTCCCAGGAACTGGCGACGCGTCTTGGGGTGGCGGAGTTGCGCCTGTCCGAGGTGTCACTCCAGCGCTCGCAACTGGAAGATCTGATGCTCAGCGTGTCGCGCTCCCGGGATGACAGCCTGGTGCAGGACATCGAGTCGGCGTTGCGTCTGGCGATGCAGCAGAGCCAACTGACGGGCAGCGCCCAGCCCCTGATTTCGGCCTTGCTCGGCGCGGAGCAGCGCATCGAGCGGGCCGCTCAACCCCGACTCAATCCGGTCCAGCGTGCGATAGCACGGGATGTCGAGCGTCTGCGAGCGGCCGAACTGGCCGACGTCCCTGCCCTGGTCAACCGCATCGATGCGATGCTGCGCCAAGTGGACGATTGGCCCTTGCGCAATGCCCCTTTGTCGGTTCATCTGGCCCAGATGCCCGCTGGCGAGCCCGCGAAAACGCCAGAGCCTGCCCCTGAGCCGACGCCAGAACCTGCCCCAGCGGCCGATGAGCGTGGACTCGTCGAACGCCAATGGGCCCGGTTCAACGCGTGGCGCATCGGTGTCACAGAGCGCTGGTGGCACCAGTTCATCGCAGCAACGGCGGACCTGATTCGTGTCAGTCGCATTGACCAGCCCGAAGCCGCTTTGCTGGCCCCGGAGCAATCCTACATCCTGCGAGAAAACATCAAGATGAAGCTGCTGAGCGCCCGTCTGGCCTTGCTTGGCCGACAACTCGACACGGCGCGGGCCGATGTCCTCACGACCCGGGGCCTGGTGCTGCGGTTCTTTGATGATTCGTCGCCGTCAGTCCGGCTGGCCTTGCAGGGGTTGTCGCAATTGCATGCGGATATCCTGCAGGAGTCGGTGCCTTTGCCGGATGAAACCCTGGGTGCGCTGGCGGTTGCCGCCAGCGGCCGTTGAAGCACAGTGGGTCGCATGAGAAGTATCTTCTGGTTTCTGTGGCTGGCGGCGGTGGCGGTGGGCCTGGCCTTGCTGGTGGGAGACAACACAGCCACCGTGACCGTCTTCTTGCACCCCTGGCGGCTCGATGTGTCGCTGACTCTGGCCCTGATCGTGCTGGTGGTGGGGTTCGTGCTCCTGTACCTTGCCCTCAGAGGGGTATCCATCGTTCGCAATCTGCCCGCCAAAGCGCACCGCTGGCGGGCGTCGCAGCAAGAGCGTTCGGTGTATGTGTCCTTGCTGGATGCGCTGATTTTTCAGCTGGCGGGGCGGTTTGTGCGGGCCCAGTCAGCGGCCCAGCACGCGATCCATCTCCTCGAAAGCATGGAGCCTGATGTGATGGGGCGACAAGCGCAATGGCGAGTGCTGGCGCAGTTGTTGCTGGCCGAAAGTGCCCGCTCGCTGGGCCATGCCGAGCGACAGCAGGCGGCCATGCAAGCCGCCGTGTCGGAAACCGCCTCAGACGCTGCTTCCGCCCTTGAAGGGGCGCTGCTGCGTGCGCTGTCATGGGCCATTGAAGATCGCGAGGCCGACACAGCCCATGGCTGGCTCAAGCAATTGCCCCAGGGTGCCAGGCGCCGCATTCAGGCCATCCGCTTGCGCTTGAAGCTCGCTCAACTGGAGCAGGATGCTCCCAGTGCGGTGGACACCATCCGCCTGTTGACCAAATACAAGGCCGTCACGCCCTCAGCGGCGGAAACCCTGTTGCGGGGCTTGCTCAAACAAGCCTTGGCCCAGGCGCTTGACAGGGAGCAGTTGACCCAGACCTGGAAGTCGTTTGATGCCCGGGAAAGAGCCGACCCTGGTCTGGTTCTGCACTGCCTGGAGCGCTGGCAGACCGTGCAAGCCACAGGTGGGGAGGCGGAAGAAATCAACGCAGTCGATAGCCCGCGTTGCATCGACGAGTGGGTCAGTGTGTTGTGGAAGTCTTTTGGCCAGCTCACGGAAAGTCGTCGAGTGCGTGCAGTCCGATGCCTGGTTGCCCATCTGCCCGAACGAGCGGCCGACTGGCTGCCTCGGGTCGAGGCGCTTCAGCAGTCGCGTCCGGCCGATGCGGAGTTGCAGTTCCTGGCGGGACAGGCGTTTATGACCTGTCAGTTGTGGGGCCGTGCGCACTGGATGCTGAGTCAGGCGGTTCGCCAGCTCACGGACGCCGGGTTGAAACGGCAGGCCTGGCGATCGCTGGCTTGGCTGGCTGAGCAGCGTGGCGACACGCAGGAGGCTGCCGACGCCTGGCGTGCGGCAGCGCATTGCGATTGATCAGTCTGGATGTCGCATTTTGTGGAGCCGACGCCTTCTTTCCCAGCGCACGCGCCACATCCACAAGGCGTGGACCAGAAAATACGTGAGCAGTCCGGCGGCCGTTGCCACGATGGAAAGACCCAGCGCCAGAGGCTTGCCGACCCGCCCCAGGTGGTGCAAGCCCAACTCGATTCGCTGCAGCAGGGTCAGTTCCTGCACCTGTTCCTTCTGCTGGATTTTCCGCTCGAGGATCTGGTTGACCTGCTCCTCGGTCGGGTCGTCGCGCTGGAGAATCCAGTTGCCCAATTGAAAAGCGCCGAAATAAACCGGGGCAAAGGTGACAGGGTTGGTCACCAGCGTGCTGGCCACCGCCGTGGGTACATTGGCCCGCAAGAGCACGGCCGAGGCGGCCGCGAACGGAATCTGGGCCACCGGAATCAACAGGCCGAAAAAAACGCCCAGCGCCAGCCCCATGGCAATGCCTCGACGACTCATGTGCCAGAGGCGGGGATGGTTGAGCCAGGGAACCAGCCAGCGCAGCCAGCGGTTCTGATTCAGTTGGTCTCTGCTGGGCAGAAAACGCTTCAAACGTTCAAGCATGTTGGGCGCGGAGGGCGGCAGGCGACCCAGAATACGGACGCCATACCCGATTGTCGCCGATGGGCTGACTCCAGCCGCTAAGCTATGGGGATGCAACTGCAAGAAATCTTGTATTCACAGGGCTTCGGGACACGTCGTGTCTGTATGGGCCTGATTCAGCAAGGCCGCGTCAAGGTCGGCTTGCCCGGTCAGCTTTGCACCGACCCGTATGCCGTTTGGGATGTAACCGATCTGCACTTCGAGGTCATGGGGGAATCCTGGACGTACCAGGCCCATGCATACCTGATGCTGCACAAGCCGACTGGTTATGAATGCTCGCAGAAGCCCAGCGCCTGGCCCAGCATCTACACCTTGCTGCCCGCTCCGCTGCGGCAACGCCCGCAGGGCGCGGCCAGTGGGGTGCAAGCCGTCGGGCGGCTCGACCAGGACACCACCGGCCTGCTGCTGCTATCGGACGATGGACGGTTCATTCATCGGCTGTCGTCGCCCCGTCACCATGTGCCTAAGGTCTATGTAGTGACCTGCCGACACGCGGTGGCGCCTGATCAGGTGCAGCGGCTGCTGGACGGTGTGGTGCTGGATGATGATCCGAAGCCCGTCAAGGCCGCCGCCTGCGAAGCGCTGGGCAGCCACGCGGTGCGGCTGACCTTGACCGAAGGCAAATACCATCAGGTCAAGCGCATGCTGGCGGCCGTAGGCAACCGGGTCGAAGCGCTGCATCGTTCGCGGATCGGAAGCATCTCCCTGCCCGATGATGTGCTGCCGGGCCAATGGCGCTGGCTCTCCCCCCAGCAAGTCAGTGCCCTGACCGGCAAAGGCTGAGTCGCGACGGCCAACCCCCGGCGTGAAGGCAGGGTATCCTCAGCACATGCAACTGTTTTTGAACGCACTCTGGCGCTCGCTGGCTTATTGCCTTCACCCCCGGGGGGTCGGCTTGTCGGTGCTGCCCCTGATCAAGGTGTTGCCACCTCTGGTGTGGGGGCGGCTGACGGACCGCGTCTTTGCGTTTGATGACCTGGCGGTGCATGCCACGGTTAAAGAGCGTCACGCACTGATGTGGGCATCGGGAGCGATGTTCGTTGCCATGGCTCCCGCGCCCGCGCTTGCGCCCACCGATACCCCCGACCGAACAAACGGTGCCCACGATGTCATCGACGTGCCCAGTCGCGCACTCAGAACCCATGAATAATGCCTTGGCCACCCCTCGTTTTGGTCTCTTGATCATTGGCGACGAAATCCTCTCTGGCAAGCGCCAGGACAAACACATGCCCCAAGTGATCGAGCTGCTGGCGGCGCGTGGCCACAGTCTCGCCTGGGCGCGCTACCTGGGCGATGATCGGGAGGCGCTCACGCGTGCGCTGCGTGACGCCTTTGCGAGTGGTGATGTCGTGTTTTCCTGCGGCGGGATCGGGGCCACCCCGGACGACCACACCCGGCAATCGGCTGCTCGGGCGCTGGGCGTGGATCTGGCCTTGCACCCCCAGGCTCGACAACTGATCGAAGAACGCATGCAAGACGTTGCCAAGGAGCAGGGAGTGCCTTACGAACCCGACCGGCCAGACAATGTCCACCGGCTGAACATGGGGGTGTTCCCGGTCGGGGCTTCGATCATTCCCAACCCCTACAACAAGATTCCCGGCTTCACCTGTGCAGCAGGCTCGTCCGTGGTGCATTTTGTGCCCGGCTTCCCGGTCATGGCCTGGCCGATGATCGAGCATCTGCTGGACACCCGCTATGCGTCCGCTGGGGCGTCACCCCCAAGGCGCGAGTGCTCGGTGATTGTTTTTGGGGCCATGGAGGCCGCCCTGACGCCGCTGATGGAAGCCATTGAAGCCCGACATCCATCGATCAAAGTGTTCAGCCTGCCGAGTGTGGACCACCCCCACTACGGACGCCATATCGAGTTGGGTGTGAAAGGCCCGGTGCCCGCCGTTGAGTCGGCCTATGAGGATCTGAAATCACAGTTGCAGGTTCAGCAAGCCAGGCTAGGCCCTGAATTGGTGCGATAAATGATGGCCGCATTGGATGCACTGCATAGGTGCCATAATGCCCCAAAGATGGGCATGCTGGATGTGACGACCGCTGCGCTCGTGGCGAGCGGGCTTGGCACGTTTGCTGCTTATATGGCTAAGATTGCTTCTTCCCCCACCTTGAAACAGGAGATTCCAGATGGCTAAAACCGTCGCAGACGTGCTGAGTATGGTGAAAGAGAACGACGTCAAGTTCGTTGACTTCCGGTTCACCGACACCCGTGGCAAAGAGCAGCACGTGACCGTGCCGATTTCCCACTTCGACGAAGACAAATTCACCTCGGGCCATGCCTTTGACGGTTCGTCGATCGCGGGCTGGAAAGGCATCGAGGCCTCGGATATGCAGCTCATGCCCGACCCGGCCACGGCCAACATCGACCCCTTCTTCGAAGAGACCACGCTGTTCATCCAGTGTGACGTGGTCGAGCCCAGCGACGGCAAGGCTTACGACCGCGACCCGCGCTCCATCGCCAAGCGTGCCGAGGCCTACCTGAAGGCGTCCGGCTTCGGCGACACCGCCTACTTCGGCCCGGAGCCCGAGTTCTTCATTTTCGACGGCGTGCGCTGGAGCTGCGAGCCGGGCCGCGGCTTCTACGAAATCGAGGAATACGAAGCGCCCTGGAACAGCGGCGCCAAGCTCGAAGGCGGCAACCGCGGCCACCGTCCGCGCACCAAAGGCGGCTACTTCCCGGTGCCGCCAGTGGACAGCACGCACGACATGCGCGCCGAGATGGCGCTGATCCTCGAATCGCTGGGCATTCCGGTCGAGGTCTTCCACCACGAGGTGGCCGGCGCCGGCCAGTGCGAGATCGGCACCAAGTTCTCCACCCTGGTCGAGCGCGCCGACTGGACCCAGGTGCTGAAGTACGTGGTCTGGAACGTGGCCAACGCCTACGGCAAGACCGCCACCTTCATGCCCAAGCCCTACCACGGCGACAACGGCTCCGGCATGCATGTCCACCAGTCGGTCTGGAAGGACGGCAAGAACCTGTTCGCCGGTGACGGCTACGCCGGTCTGAGCGACTTCGCCCTGTACTACATCGGCGGCATCATCAAGCACGCCCGTGCTCTCAACGCCATCACCAACCCGGGCACCAACAGCTACAAGCGGCTGGTGCCGCACTTCGAAGCCCCGGTCAAGCTGGCCTACTCGGCCAAGAACCGTTCGGCCTCGATCCGCATCCCCTACGTGGCCAACCCGAAGGGCCGCCGTGTGGAAGCCCGCTTCCCCGACCCCCTGGCCAACCCTTACCTGTGCTTCTCGGCCCTGCTGATGGCCGGTCTGGACGGCGTGGAAAACAAGATCCACCCCGGCGAAGCCGCCACCAAGGACCTCTACCACCTGCCGCCGGAAGAGGACAAGCTGGTGCCGACCGTCTGCCACAGCCTGGACATGGCGCTGGACTATCTGGACCGGGACCGCGCCTTCCTGACCAAGGGTGGCGTGTTCACCGACTCCATGCTCGACGCCTACATCGAGCTGAAAATGTCCGAGGTGACGCGCGCCCGTGTCGAAGTCACGCCGACCGAGTTCGACATGTACTACAGCCTCTGATCGGGGTGGCCAAAGAGATGCAAAAGACGGGGCTTGCCCCGTCTTTTGTCGTTTGGCGCAGTCGTCCGGCGCAGGCACTTTTGAGCGATACTGAAGCCTTGTTGCGTAGTGGGTCAGTCGAGTCAGTCGAGCGAAACCGCATGTGTCATTCAAAGCCTGCATCTTGTTTGTGGCGAGCCAGCCTCGTGCTGAGTGCGCTGGTGCTGTCTGCCTTGGTATTGCCTGCGCCTGCATGGTCGCAGAACGCGGTCTGGCGCTGCGGCAACGAGTTCACCAATCACCCTGGTCCGCAGCCCGAAGCCAGGGGCTGCCGCCTGCTGGATACCGGGGTGGTGGTGGCTCCGCCTGAGCATCGCCCATCAGCGGGGTCGGCGGGGTCGGCGGGGTCGGCGGGGTCAGGGACATCAGCCGGATCGGCGGGCGCTGCACGCCCGGCACGCCCGGAGACTGCGCCGTCTGGGGCCCGCACCCCCAGCGAGCGGGTGGAGCGCACCGAGCAGCAGGCGCGTGATCGCGATGCACGCTTCATTCTGGAGTCGGAGCTGCGCCGCGCCCAGGATCGGGTGGCCGATCTGGCGACGGTTTACAACCAGGGCCGTCCCACGCCCTTGCCCAGCGAACAAGGGCTGGCGGAGCGCTACCGGGAGCGAACGGCGGAATTGCGTCGCCGCCTCGAACGTGCCCAAGGCGATGTCGCCGCCATCGAGCGCGAGCTGGCGCGTCTGCCAGCGCTGCGCTAGTGGGGCAGGAGGTAAAGGTGCGCAAGCCCAAGCCCGGTGATGAAGGCCGCTTGCAGGCGCTGGACATGCTGGCGACCTTGGTCGCGGTGCTGGACAGCCAAGGGAGCATCCGGTTTGCCAACAACGCGTTCGAAGATGCCGTGGGCCTGTCGCGACGCAGCCTCGCTGGGGTGCCGATGTCGGACTGGTTCACCCTGCCCGAGTTGCTGCAAAACGCCCTGCAAGGGGCGCGCGGCAATGAATACGCCGTGATTCGCTACGACGCCTTCCTCAAGCGGCTCAACAACGAGCCGCTGCCCGTCCATGTGGTGCTGGCCAAGAGCGATGTGAACACCGAAATGGTATTGGAGTTGCTCCCGCTGGAGCAGCAGACGCGCCAGGAGCGCGAGGAGCGGATGCTGGAGCAGGCCTTGGCCAACAAGGAACTGATACGCAATCTGGCGCATGAAATCAAAAACCCGCTCGGCGGCATACGGGGCGCGGCGCAGCTCCTGCAGATGGAGCTGGAGTCCAAAGAGCTGATCGAATGCACCCAAGTGATCGTCCACGAGGCCGATCGTCTGCAGACGCTGGTCGATCGCTTGCTGGCACCGCACCGGCGGGCGCAGGTGGTCAGCGACGTCAACATCCACGAGGTGTGCGAGCGGGTGCGGGCGCTGATACTGGCCGAATTTCCCAAGGGCTTGCGCGTGGTGCGCGACTACGACATCTCGATCCCCGAGTTCCGGGGCGATCGCGAGCAGTTGATCCAGGCGCTGCTCAATATTGCCCACAACGCGACACAAGCCCTGAAAGAGCGTATGGCGGCCGGGGATGCACAGATTGTTTTTCGCTCCCGGGTGCTGCGCCAGGTCACATTCGGACGCCAACGCTACCGGCTGGCACTGGAATTGCATGTGATCGACAACGGGCCCGGCGTGCCCGACGAGATCAAGGACCGCATCTTCTATCCGCTGGTATCGGGGCGGGACGGCGGTTCGGGTCTGGGGTTGACTCTGGCGCAGACATTCGTCCAGCAACACCACGGCCTGATCGAATGTTCCAGCGAGCCGGGCTGTACCGATTTCAAGCTGCTCATACCCCTGCCTTGATCCGGTGCGGCATCGTCAGGGGGCAGCAACCACAAAGGAAACGCTCGCATGAAACCCATCTGGATCGTTGACGATGACCAGTCCATCCGGTTCGTACTCGAGAAAGCCCTGTTGCGCGAGAGCCTGCCGACCCGCAGTTTCACCAACCCGCGCGACGTGCTCGATGCCCTAGCCAACGGCAACGACGAGGGGCCACAGGTGCTGGTCAGCGACATCCGGATGCCGGGCGGCTCGGGTCTCGAACTGCTGGAGCAGGTCAAGCAGCAGCAGCCGGGCTTGCCGGTCATCATCATGACGGCGTTTTCCGATCTGGACAGCGCGGTGTCGGCGTTCCAGGGTGGGGCGTTCGAATACCTGCCCAAGCCGTTTGATCTGCCCAAGGCCGTCGAGCTGATACGCCGCGCCGTGGAAGAAAGCCAGCGCGAGCAAGTCGCCGAAGAGCGGCTGAGCGCCGCCCCCGAAATGCTGGGCCAGGCTCCGGCCATGCAGGACGTGTTCCGCGCCATAGGCCGACTCAGCCAGAGCAACGTGACGGTGCTGATCACCGGCGAATCCGGCTCCGGCAAGGAACTGGTGGCGCGCGCCTTGCACAAGCACTCGCCACGCGCCCAAGGGCCGTTCGTGGCCATCAACACGGCGGCGATCCCGAAGGACTTGCTGGAAAGCGAGTTGTTCGGGCATGAACGCGGCGCATTCACCGGTGCCCAGACCATGCGCCGCGGCCGCTTCGAGCAAGCCGAAGGCGGGACGCTGTTTCTGGACGAGATCGGCGACATGCCGTTTGACCTGCAGACCCGGCTGCTGCGGGTGCTCAGCGACGGTCACTTCTACCGCGTCGGTGGCCACAGCGCCGTCAAGGCGAACGTGCGCGTGGTGGCGGCCACTCACCAGAACCTGGAGCAGCAGGTCAGGGAAGGCGGTTTCCGGGAAGACCTGTTTCACCGCCTCAACGTGATTCGGCTGCGCTTGCCCGCTCTGCGCGAGCGGCATGAAGACGTGCCTTTACTGACCCGTTTTTTCCTGCAGCAGAGTGCCAAGCAGTTGGACGTGGAGCCCAAGCGGATTGCCGAGTCGGCCCTCAAGGTGTTGTCGGCGTTTGACTTTCCGGGCAACGTGCGGCAGTTGGAAAACATCTGCCACTGGCTCACGGTGATGGCCCCGACCCAGTTGATCGACGTGAAGGATCTGCCGCCCGAAGTGCTCCAGACCCAAGCCCCCGCGCTGGCCCTGGCCCCAGGGGCGCTGCCTTTGTCGTCCATCTCGTCGCCCACCTCGTCGATCCCCACGTCGGCAGCCAAGCCAGCCCCCGTTGCCGACGGCGAACGGCCCAGCCCCACGGCAGCAGCAGCCAGTCTGTCGCCGCTGCCTGCGCTGCCTGAGCTGGCCCGTATCGCGTGGGAGCAAGGTTTGCAGGCCGAAGCTCAGGCCATGCTCGACCAAGGCCACCCCGATGTCTGGGATGCCCTGACGCGCCGCTTCGAGACCCGCCTGATTCAGACCGCGCTCGCCGTCACCAGAGGCAGGCGCATCGAAGCCGCGCACAAATTGGGCATCGGGCGCAACACCATCACCCGCAAGATCCAGGAACTCAAGCTCGATTGAGGGGCTGGCAGCCCAGCGTCAGCAGCACCGGTGCATGGTCGCTGGGTTGGGGGTTCTTGCGCGGCGTGCGGTCCACCTCGCAGGCGCGGGCCAGGGGTTTGAGCGGGTCGCTGATCAGGATGTGGTCGATCCGCAGGCCGCGGTTTTTCTGAAAACCGAGCATGCGGTAATCCCACCAACTGAAGGTCTTGGGCGGGTGAGGAAACAGCCGGTGGGCGTCGTGCAGGCCAAGCGCGATGAGGGCTTGCAAGTGGGCCCTTTCCTGCGGGGTGCAGTGGATGGTGTCACGCAGGCCGTCCGGGTCCCAGACGTCGGCGTCGTCGAAGGTGATGTTGTAGTCCCCCAGCAGAACCAGCCGGGGATGCTGCTGCAACTCGCTGGCCACCCAGGCGTGCAGGGCCGCCAGCCAGCGCATCTTGTAGGCAAACTTGTCGCTGCCGGGGGCCTGACCGTTGGGAAAGTAGGCACCGATCACGCGCAGGCGGTCGTTGCCGGTGCCGTAGGTGGCGGCAATCACGCGTGCCTGTTCGTCGGCAAAGCCGGGGATGTTGCGCACCACTTCGGTGGCCGCCAAGCGCGAGACCAGCGCCACGCCGTTGTAGGTTTTCTGCCCGAAGGCGACGGTCTGGTAGCCCGCCTGCTCGAACGCCAGGTGCGGGAACTTGTCGTCGGTCAGCTTGAGTTCCTGCAACGCCAGCACGTCGATCGGCTGGGCTTGCGCCTGGGCTTCGAGCCAGGCCAGCACTTGCGGCAGACGCACCCCGAGTGAATTGATGTTCCATGTGGCCAGTTTCATGCGCACAATGTAAGCGATCCACGCCTTCTTTTTTTCACTACTCATGACACCGCCTGCCGCTGCCTTACCGGACTTTCGCAATCTCGGGGTGTTGTTGCGCTTGCTGGTGCTGGCCGAAGCCTTGCGGGCCGTCGTCTGGTGGGTTCACGACCCGGGCGGCGGGGCTGGGTGGGCGCGCTATCTGGAGCAGGCCCTGCTGTTCGTGCCCGTCTTGCTGACGCTGGTGCTGGTGCTGTTTGTGCTCCATCCCTGGTTGCAGCGCACCCCCTATCGGCAAGGGGTATTGCTGGTTTTGGCTCTATCGGCCTTGGTGGCGGCTTTGTGGCATGTGTGGCTGTCGGTCGGGATGGGGCTGCCTTTGCCATCCAGCCCCGGGCACAGCGCCTCGGTGGCGGTGCTGGTGGCCGGTGCGGTGTTGTTTTATTTCAACTGGCGCCATCACCGCCTGTCGCCGGCTCTGGCGGAGGCCCGGGTGTCCGCTTTGCAGGCCCGCATTCGCCCACATTTCCTGTTCAACAGTCTCAACAGCGTGCTGGCCTTGTTGCGCGACCAGCCCGCACGCGCCGAAGCGGCCTTGCACGATCTCGCCGATCTGTACCGGGCGCTGCTGTCGGATGCGCGTGCCCTGGTGCCTCTGTCACAGGAGTTGCAACTGGCCAAGGTCTATCTGGACATCGAAGCCATGCGACTGGAGTCGCGTTTGCGATTGGAGTGGCGCACCCGTCATGCCCCGCCCGATGCCTTGGTGCCACCCCTGCTGTTGCAGCCGCTGCTGGAAAATGCCGTGCGTTATGGGGTCGAGCCTTCACCCGACGGCGCACTGATCGTGCTGGAAATCTATGCCGAAGCCGAGCAACTGATCGTATTCGTGCGCAACGGCCTGCCGCCCGCCGGGCGGGGGGTGCCGACAGGCGGCAATCACATGGCACTGGGCAATATCCGCGAGCGCCTGGAACTGCACTTCGACGCCGAAGCCCAACTCAGGCAATACAGCACCGACGACGAATACGTGGTGATGGTGCGTCTGCCGATCAGGCCAGCGTCACGCGCTCGCTGACCACCACGTCACCGCGCAGCGAGTGCGGTAGCGCCTGGGTGATGGTCACGTCCAGCATCTGGCCCACCAGCCGGCTGGCGTTGGGGCCAGCATCGAAGTTGACGATGCGGTTGCATTCGGTGCGACCCATGAGTTCCTGCGGGTTTTTCTTCGACGGTCCAGTCACCAGGATGCGCTGCACGGTGCCCACGCGGCTGGCGCTGATGCGCTGCACATTTTCCTCGATGGTGGCCTGCAGGTGCTGCAGGCGCTTGAGCTTGACCTCGTGCGGGGTGTCGTCGGCCAGGTTGGCGGCCGGCGTGCCGGGGCGCGGGCTGAAGATAAAGCTGAACGAACTGTCGTAGCCCACGTCGGTGATGAGTTTCATCATCTTCTGGAAGTCGTCTTCGGTTTCGCCGGGGAAGCCGACAATGAAGTCGCTGCTGAGCGACAAGTCGGGCCGGATGGCACGCAGCTTGCGGATGGTGCTTTTGTATTCCATCGCGGTGTAGCCGCGTTTCATGGCCATGAGGATTTTGTCGCTGCCGTGCTGCACCGGCAGGTGCAGGTGGCCCACCAGCTTGGGGATGCGGGCATAGGCCTCGATCAGCCGGGGTGTGAATTCGTTGGGGTGGCTGGTGGTGTAGCGGATGCGTTCGATGCCCGCCATGTCGGCCACATATTCCAGCAGCAGCGCGAAGTCGGCGATTTCGCCCGACTCACCCATCGGCCCGCGGTAGGCGTTCACGTTCTGCCCCAGCAGCGTGACTTCCTTCACACCCTGGTCGGCCAGTCCGGCCACCTCCACCAGCACGTCCTCGAAGGGGCGGCTGAATTCCTCGCCCCGGGTGTAGGGCACCACACAATAGCTACAGTACTTGCTGCAGCCTTCCATGATGCTGACGAAGGCGCTGGCTCCCTCCACCTTGGCCGGGGGCAGGTGGTCGAATTTCTCGATTTCGGGGAAGCGGATATCCACCTGCGGGCGGGCCAGCCGTTCGCGTTCCTCCAGCAACTGGGGTAGGCGGTGCAGGGTTTGCGGGCCAAACACCACATCCACGAACGGCGCACGCTTGATGATTTCTTCGCCTTCCTGGCTGGCCACGCAGCCACCCACCCCGATGAGCACGCCTTTTTTCTTCAGGTGCTTGACGCGGCCCAAGTCGCTGAACACCTTTTCCTGCGCCTTTTCGCGTACCGAACAGGTGTTGAACAGGATCAGGTCGGCTTCGTCCACGTTCTGGGTCGGTTCGTAGCCTTGGGCGGCACCCAGCAGGTCGGCCATTTTGTCCGAGTCGTACTCGTTCATCTGGCAGCCAAAGGTTTTGATGAAGACTTTTTTGCGCATGGCAGGGCAGCGTGACTGGTGTCGATCCAGGGGCTGTGGAGCAGTGGAAAACTTCGCATTTTAAAGGCTTGGCCGATGTCCCAGGGGTGTTGTGTCCCAAGGGCGCATCAGCGCACTATCAGCCCTTGCCATCAGACCCGACATGGTTTGTTGCCCTGGGAACGCGGGCCACCAGCAGGCTACCGCGGGTTGGCGGGTCGGGCAGTAAGGGCAGATCGGGGTGCCGCCCATGGCATGTACGTCACGGATCGCGGTGGTGGTCGCCATGGGCCATCATCCCACCGGATCCCTAAGCATCTGCAGACATGTGCACCACAGTCCCCAAGGGTACTCATCTGGTTTTAGACTGTCCTGCGGGCTGCAAGTGCCAGGTGCCTGGGTTGTGTTGCCGCAGCGTGAGCATGGGTTTGATGGGTGAAAGTTTGGTGAAGTTTTCCCAAGTCTAGGCCGTTTTTGGTGGCTCCACAAGAAGCAGTACTGAAAAAAGAAAAGGAAAATCAATGAGTTATGAGGACTCTGTGATCGTTCTTGCAGGTGGTTGCTTCTGGTGCACGGAAGCAGTGTTCGGCCCAGTGCGCGGCGTGCTGACGGTCGAGTCCGGGTACAGCAATGGCGAGGCCCCGTCGCCCACCTATGAAGACGTCTGCACCGGCACCACGGGGCACGCAGAAGTCATCCGTGTGGTGTACGACCCCCGGGTGATCGGCCTGCGCGACCTGCTGCAGATCTTTTTTGCCACCCACGACCCCACCACGCTCAACCGCCAGGGCGCTGATGTCGGCACCCAGTACCGCAGCGGTATCTACTGGACTGACGAAGCGCAAGCTCTTACGGCCCACGAACTGATCGAAGAACTGACGACCGAGGGTGTGTTTGGCGCACCCATCGTCACCGAGGTGGAGCCGTTGCGCAACTACCATCGTGCCGAGGATGATCACCAGGGATTCTTTGCTCGCCACCCTTTCCACGGCTACTGCATGGCTGTGGCCGCACCCAAGGTGCACAAGCTGCGGCGGGTATTTGCCCAATGGGTCTCATGAGTGGCTCACGACACCGCGCCGCCAAGCTCGCTACACTGGCCAGGTGAATGTTGCCAACCATCCTGTATTCATCTCGCTGACCCCTGTTTTTCTGCTGATCGGTGCCGGTTTTCTGGCTGGCCGGTGGCGCTGGATACGGGGGGATGCGGTGAAAGACCTCTCGAACCTCGTTTTTCTGCTGCTAATCCCGGCGCTGCTGTTTCGCACCATGAGCCATGTGCGGCTCGACGAGTTGGACTTGCGACCGATCGTCGCCTACTTCACCGCAGCCGGCCTGCTGATGGCTTTGAGCATCGTCTGGCGCGGCTTCAATTGCCGCAGCGTGGTGCTGGCCCTAGGGGGCACCTTCAGCAACATGGTGATGATCGGCATCACGCTGGTGGGTTTGGCTTATGGCCAGCAGGGACTGGTGACGTTGCTGACCCTGGTGTCGGTGCATGCGCTCATCTTGCTCACCTCGGGGGCGATCATTCTGGAACTGGCCGCCGCCCGCGAAGCCCGTCAGCAGGGCAGGCAGGCCCCCCGCCTCTGGCAGACGGCCTGGTCGGCCGTCAAGGGGGCCATCATCCACCCGATTCCCTTGCCGATCGTGTGCGGTTTGCTGTTCGCCCAGACCGGGCTGACTTTGCCTGGGGTGGTGGACACGCCCTTGCAACTGCTCGGCAGTGCCTTTGGCCCGCTGGCGCTGGTGCTGGTGGGGGTGAGTCTGGCGGCCACGCCCATGTCGGGGCATTGGCGCATGTCGCTGTGGTTGGCGGCCAGCAAGAACCTGCTGCTGCCGCTGCTCGTCGGTGTCAGTGCCTGGGCCTTCGGCATCACCGGCCTGCCTTGGGTGGTGATGGTCGTGGCTGCTGCGCTGCCCATCGGCGCGAATGTGTTTCTGTTTGCCCAGCGCTACCAGGTGGTGCAGGACCTCACCACGGCGGCCATGGGCATCTCTACCGCCTTGGCCTTGTTCACCCTGACGGCCGTGATGCTGGTGATGTCCTGGCTGGTGCCTCTCTGAGGCCCGCGGCTCACTGGCTCATTTGCAAGCCCAGCGCTACTTGATATTCGAAGAACCGCTGGAAGCTGAAGGCAATGCCCGCCATGAAAGCCATGCTTCCCACCATCAGCGCCAAGACGAGCGCAATGATCGTCAACCAGCGGGTTTGACCGGCTGAGGCTTCGGGATCTGCCCCTGGGTTGTAGGTGCGATTCCATGCTTCGGGGGTTTGTAGCGCATAGAGGATGCCGGTCAGGCAAGCGGCGGCGATGCTGAAGCCGAGCAACGGCAGGAGCAGCCAGGACAGTTTGTCATCCTGTCCGTAAGCCAGCACTCGATCCACCCCCCAGAAGCCCAGGACGGTCGGTATGGCATGCGCCAAGGCCCACTTGTCGCTCCAGCCGTGCAGGTACAGACGATGCCAGCCAAAGCAACCCCCGATGAGTGCCATCCAGGCGGCCAGGGTCTTGTTTTTGAGGCGGCCTGGAGAGGCCGCGCGTGTCGATGGGGTCATGGTGGGTTCGGTGTGAGGAATGTCAGACAATTTTCGCGGGCACGGTGCTTCGGGCGGGCGGCTGACGGTCGCCGACCCCCAGCGTTTTTTCCATCAGAACAATGGCCAGCCAACGTCCGAGTTTCCAGCCGCAGGCGTCCATGGTGCCCAGGTGATGAAAGCCCAATGCCCGGTGCAGGCCGATGGAGGCGGCGTTCTCGCTGTCTCCGATCACGGCCACCATCTTGCGCATGCCGGCTCTTTCGCATTGCGCCATCAGTTCAGTGAGCAGGGCGCGGCCCAGACCCTGCCCGCTTGCTTCGGGCGCGAGGTAAATGGAATCCTCGACGCAATAACGGAACGCGGCCCGGGGGCGAAACCAGGTGGCGTAGGCGTAGCCCTGCACCTGCCCGTTGACTTCTGCGACGAGCCACGGAAGCTGCTTGATGAGCACGTCCGTGCGTCGGCTCGCCATGTCGGCTTCAGTCGGGGGTTCGGTCTCGAAGGTGGCTGTGCCGTGCAGCACATGGTGGCGATAGATCAGCGTGATGGCTGCAAGGTCGCTCGCAGCGCTGGGGCGAATGAGGAGCATGGAAAAAGTTGCTGGACGGCTTTGGGCTACAATGCGCAGTTTGCAACGTTTCGCTGGCCGGGTGGTCAGTCGTGTGTCTCAGGCGTTGCGAAATACCCTACCACCCGAAGGATAAACCATGGTCGTGATCCGACTTTCCCGCAGCGGCGCAAAAGCGCGTCCGTTCTACAACATCGTCGTCGCTAACAAAAGCGCTCGTCGTGATGGCCGCTTCATCGAGCGCATCGGCTTCTACAACCCCCTGGCCAAGGGCGGTGAAGAGCCCCTGCGCATCGCGCAAGACCGCCTCACGTACTGGGTGGGCGTGGGTGCCGCCCCGTCCGATACCGTGGCTCGCCTGATCAAGCAGGCGGCCAAGGCAGCCCCTGCAACGGCCTGAGCCTGCTCGCCCGCCTATGGCCCCGGTGCCTGGCCTGAACCCTGCTAGCCTGCCGGCCGATGCCGTGGAGGTGGGCCGGATTCAGGAGGCCTGGGGCATCAAGGGTTGGGTGCGGCTGCACCCGCACAGCGCAGACCCGGCCAGCCTGTTGCATACACGCCAGTGGTATCTGGCACCGCCCGAAGGCCGTTATGGGCGCGGTTTCGAGGCTTTTTCAGGCACGGTGTCCATCACCGTGGCCGAGATCAAATCCCACGGCGACGGTCTGGTCGCCCAGTTCAACGAGGTGGCCGACCGCAGCGCCGCCGAAGCACTCCAAAGTGCCCGCATCTACATCTCGCGCGCCGACTTCCCCGCCCACACCGACCCCGACGAATACTACTGGGTGGACCTGATCGGCATGGCCGTGCTCAACCGCGAGGGGGTGCCGCTGGGTGTGGTGCGCGACCTGCTGCCCACCGGCCCGCATGCGGTGCTGTGCATCGCCTACGAAGCCGAAGGCAAAACCCTCGAGCGCATGATTCCCTTTGTCGCGGCCTACGTGGATGAGGTGGACCAAGCCCAGCGTTGCATCCGGGTGGACTGGCAGCCGGACTACTGAGCGCCATCGCCCGGCATGCGTTACGACGTCATCACGCTCTTTCCGGAACTGTTCTTGCCGTTGTTGCAGCACGGCATCAATCGTCGTGCTTTTGCGACGGGTCTGGTGGATGTGCGCCTGTGGCCGTTGCGCGACTTCGCGCAAGGCCATTACCGCCGCGTCGATGACCGCCCCTTTGGCGGTGGGCCGGGCATGGTGATGATGGCCGAGCCGCTGGCCCGCTGCTGGGCGGCAGTGCGTGAGCAGCGCCAGGCGCAGGGCGCGCCCGAGGCCCCCACGGTGCTGTTTTCACCGCTGGGGCGACGCATCGACCATGCGCTCGTGGCGCAGGAAGCCGAGGGGTCGGGTGCGATTCTGGTGTGCGGGCGTTACGAAGGCATCGACCAGCGTTTCATCGACCAGTGCGTCGATCTCCAGTTCAGCCTGGGTGACTTCGTGTTGTCGGGCGGTGAACTGGCGGCCATGGCCTTGCTCGATGCCGTGGCCCGTTTGCAGCCTGGCGTGTTGAACGATGCTGGCAGCCACCAGCAAGACAGCTTCAACCCGTCCCTCGACGGCCTGCTGGATTGCCCGCATTACACCCGGCCCGAAGTCTGGTCGGGCCCTGGCGGTGTAGCGGCAGTGCCGGACGTGCTGCTGTCGGGCCATCATGCCCAGATCGAGCGCTGGCGGCGGGATCAGCGGCTGGCCCAGTCGGCTCGCTGGCGCCCGGACCGGCTCGAGCAGGCACGCGCAGCGGGCAGGCTCACGCCGATCGACGAGCGCACCTTGGCCCGGCTGTCGCATACTGCGCTTGGTGACTAGTGTATTGCTTGAGCCGCACACTTGATCGAGCATTTTGGGCGGTTGGTGTGTGCCCATCTTGAACCCTCACGACTCGGCAAAAAGTATGGCAAAGGCAATTTTCAATCCCCACTACAAGTCCGTGCTTGATGCTTTACTTCTGCAACTGCCCAGCGTGACATCTGGGAAAATGTTTAGATACCCCGCTTACTATGCTAATGGCAGTGACACCTGTCAGGGCAGCACGAGCCATGGCGCGATAGAATTCCGCACGTTCCCTACCGGAGACCAATCATGAACTTCAGCATTGAGTGCGAGCAAGAAGTTGATGGCCGCTGGATCGCTGAGATTCCGCAGCTCCCCGGCGTCCTGTGCTACGGCAAGACCGCCGAAGAAGCTATGGCCAAGGCGGAAGTACTCGCCCTCCGTGCCATGGCTGAGCGTCTTGAGAACAGCGAATCGGGTGCCGTCGAAATCAATATCTCTCTTCCCCTTGCTGCATGAGTCAGTCGCCGTCCATCAAGGCCAAGCGGCTGCTTGCGGCGCTGTTTGGCGTCGGATGGAAACTCAAGCGGCAGTCTGGTTCTCACCGCACACTCTCCCGCGAAGGCTGGCCCGACGTTGTCTTCGCATTTCACGATGGCGAGGAAATCGGCCCTCGAATGCTTGCGCACCTTGCCAAGCACACCGGCATAACTCCCGAAGACTTATAGCTTCATCGGCATTCCCCGTGCCACCCAACCCATCGGTCAACCGGACCTCGCGCATAAAGCCACGCGAGGCAGGTTGCCTCAAACGTTAAGTCGTTAAGTTGTCCGGATTGATTCGGCGGATCGAAGCAGCTTATAATCAAAAGCTTTCGATCCTCTGGTCGGCCGCCCAAGGCCTGATCATTCGGGCCTGACCAGCAGCCTAGGG
>DBAZ01000080.1 GCA_002291945.1 Tepidimonas sp. UBA997 | reverse complement strand
GCCTGAAAGTGTCAGGATGGTGTCTGGATGGTGCCTCGACTTGTGCCATACTTCGCGCCATGCTGGATTCACTGGCCTTTCTCAATCAGTTCTGGTTGACCCTGCTGGTCCTCGTCCCGGTCGTTCTGGTGGCCCGGGCGGTGGTGGCGGGGTCACGCTATTCACCCATCCTGATCGTGGTGGTGTTTGGCCTGAGTCTGGGCGCCTTGCTGGTGGCGACCGGTGCCGGTGTGCCTGGCCTGCCCGACCTGTATGTGCTTGGCATGCTCGCGCGCGCCACCATCGTTGCGCTGGCGGCGTCGTTTTTCGTCGGTGGTCAGGAACTGCGCCGCATGTTTGGCGGGGTTCAGGTCGATCCCGATCAATCAGTGGTGCCGAACCGCACCGAAGCCATCCTGGGTACCGGTCGCACCCAGTTGTTCTTCATCATCCGGGCCTTTTTTGTGCTGCTGGGGGTGGATGCGACCGTGCGCGTGCTGCTGGGCGCGGGCGGCGCAAAGGCCGAGATTCTGCCGCTGCTGGCTTACCTCGGTCTGGTGTTTGCGGCCATCGTGATCGATCCGACCGCCCAAGTCTCGAACAAGCGCCGCTACCTGGGCAAGGGGGCGCTGGAGTTGCTGCTGCTGATTCTGGCGCTGGTGGCAGCTTCCATGATTGCGCTGCGGGTGCGCGAGGTGGTGGCGTTTCCGCCTATCTTCTTCGTCATGCTGATGGCCGTGGTGCTGGGCTGGTACTGCCCGCGCTGGACGCATGGGCCGGCTTTGCGCGCCCTGCTGTTTGGCGGCGTGCCGGTGGTGCTGGCGGCCAACTTTGTGGTGGGTGGTTCGCTGCTGCTGCATAGCCTGTCCTTCGAAGGCATAGCCCCGGTGTTGATGTATGGCTTTTTTGGCCAGTTGATGTGGATGTTCGGCGGCATTGCCCTGTTGATGTGGCTGGGCGGCACGGCCGCCGTGCGCAACCTGGCACCCGGCATGGCCGGTGGTTTGTCGCACGCCGGTCTTACCGGTGCCTGCACTGCGGGCGACATGGGCGAAGTGGCCCAGCGGCGGGCACCGATCATGATCGCCGTGCCTTTCTTTGGCCATGTGTTCCTCTTCACCATCCTGGCCTTTAGCCTGCAGGCCGGGCGACTGCTGCTGTGGCCCACCTTGGTGGTGGCCCTGGCTGGGGTGGCGCTCGCGATTTGGGCGTTTCAGTGCATGCGCCGATCGGCTGGTGACGACCGGGCCGAAGTGAAGGCCTTGATGCTGTTTTCTTTTGGCTGGCAACTGACGGCCTTGTTTGGCAGTCTGCTGCTGTTGTCTGGCATGCCACTGCCCGATGCGGCCATGGCCACCAGTTCCGCCCTGTCGCACTTTGGCTTGTTTGCTGCCTTGCAAGGTGGCTTGTTCGGGGGCGAAGCGGCGATGCTGATTGCCTTTGTGTTTGCCATGCCTTTTCTGGTGCATCCGTTTGTATTTTTCATGTTTGGCCGGGCCATGACCAATGGGGGTGAAATGCCCCGGCGGCCGGCCTATCTGCTGGCCGTTTTGGGTCTGCTCGGGGTGCTTGCTGCCCTGGTGGGTATTGGTTTTTAGCCCCCTGTCACAGCGCGAGCCGCCACATCAGCAGCCGTCATTCAGGGTTACACCGTCACTTCAGGACTACATATGGATCGAGAAGCCGTCTTAAAAAGCTACCGCCGTTTCGCCGGCGGCTATGACCTGTGCTTTGGTGCGCTGTTTCATCCGGGTCGGCGCGCCATCATTGATCGCATGGCCTGCCGCCCCAACGAAAGCGTGCTGGAGGTGGGCGTCGGCACCGGCTTGTCCTTGCCCCTCTATCCGACCAATGTGCGGGTCACCGGAGTGGATATTTCGCCGGACATGCTGGCGCGTGCCCAGGAACGTTGCGAGCGCCATGAACTGTCGCATGTGACGCTGCATTGTGTCGATGCCGAAGGCATGGATTTTCCCAACCACAGCTTTGACAAGGTGGTGGCCATGTATGTGGTGTCGGTCGCGCCCGATCCGGTGCGGCTGGTCAATGAAATGCGGCGCGTCTGCAAACCGGGTGGCGAGCTGTATATCGTCAACCACTTTCAGCACCATCACCCGGTGATTGGCGGTTTCGAGCGCCTGACCGCGCCGCTGTCGCGATTGGTCGGGTTTCGCCCGGATTTCTCGCTGCCCCGCTTCCTCGACGAAACCGGTCTGGTGATTCAGGAGAAAACCCCCGTCAACCTGTTTGGCTACTGGTCCATGCTCAAGGCGCTCAACGTCTGAGCGGGGGGTGGCGCCTGCCCCCTAGGCCTAGGTTGGGCCTAGGTTGGGCCGTGCTCAGCCTTTGAGGTGCGGGAAATCGTCCTCGAAGAATTCCAGTGGCCCGCGGCTGCCTTCGGCACGGGCCTGCTCGGCCTTGCGCAGTTCCACGCGCCGGATCTTGCCCGAAATGGTCTTGGGCAGATCGCTGAACTCGAGGCGGCGGATGCGTTTGTAAGGTGCCAAGCGTTCACGGGTGAAGGCGAAGATGTCTTGGGCCAGCTCGGCCGACGGGGTGTGGCCGATGGTCAGGCTGAGGTGGGCCTTGGGCACGGCCAGGCGCAGTGGATCGGGGCTGGGCACCACGGCAGCTTCGGCCACGGCGGGGTGTTCGATCAGCACACTTTCGAGCTCGAACGGGCTGATCCGGTAGTCGGAGGCTTTGAACACGTCGTCGGCCCGGCCTACGTAGGTGATGTAGCCATCGGCGTCGATGCTGGCCACGTCGCCGGTGTGGTAGTGGCCAGTGCGCATCACATCGGCGGTTTTCTCGGGGTCGCCTGCGTAGCCCAGCATCAGGCCGAGCGGGTTTTTGTCCAGCACCAGACTGACTTCGCCTTCCTCGCTGGGCTGGCCGTCGGGGTCGAGCAGCGCAATGGTGTAGCCCGGCAGCGGGCGACCCATGGAGCCCGGTTTGAGCAACTGGCCGGGCGTGTTGCCCACCAGGGCGGTGGTCTCGGTCTGGCCAAAGCCGTCGCGGATGGTCGGCCCCCAAGCCCGCTGGACCTGATCGATTACCTCTGGGTTGAGCGGTTCGCCCGCGCTGATCAGCTCGCGCAGCTTGGTGCGGTAGGCGCCGAGGTCTTGCTGGATCAGCATGCGCCAGACCGTGGGGGGTGCGCACAGGGTGCTGATGTCGTAGCGCACCAGCACATCGAGCAGGGCCTTGGCGTCGAAGCGGGTGTAGTTGTACAGGAAGACGCAGGCACCGGCGTTCCAAGGGGCAAAGAAGCAGCTCCAGGCGTGCTTGGCCCAGCCGGGGGAACTGATGTTCATGTGGCGGTCGCCGGGCATCAGGCCGATCCAGTACATGGTGGACAGGTGGCCGACCGGGTAGGACTGGTGCGAGTGCTGCACCAGTTTGGGCTTGGAAGTGGTGCCCGACGTGAAATAGAGCAGCAGCGGATCGGTGACGCGGGTGACGCCATCGGGGGTGAAGCCGGTGTCAGCCCGGGCGGTCTGGGCGTAATCGAGCCAGCCCGGTTGCGGTGCGCCGACGCAGATCCGGGTGAGGGTGCTGGTGTTGGAGCAATCGGTGGCGAGTCCCTCGAACTTGGCGGTGTGGGCATGCCCGATGACGAGGTGGCGCACCTGGCCCCGCGTCAGGCGGTCTTGCAGGTCGGCGGTTGACAGCAGGGTGGTTGCCGGAATGATGACCGCGCCCAGCTTCATCGAGGCCAGCATGGTTTCCCACAGCGGCACTTCGTTGCCCAGCATCAGCAAAATGCGGTCGCCGCGCTGCACGCCTAGGCTGCGCAGCCAGTTGGCCACTTGGTTGGAGCGTTGCGACAACTGGGCAAACGTGAGTTTGGACTCGCTGCCATCTTCTTCCACGATCCACAGGCCAGGGGCCTGGTTGTTGGCGGCCCAGCGGTCGAAGTAGTCCAGGGCCCAGTTGAACTCGGTCAAGGCGGGCCAGCGGAACCCGTCGTAGGCGGCGCGGTAGTCCTCACGGTGGGCCAGCAGAAAGTCACGGGCACGCAGGAATTCGTTGACGCCAGTCATGGCGGGTCTCCTTGAATGGGTGGTTGCAGGACGGTGTAATCCGATCTCGGAGGATGATAACTCGCGCTGGGCGCTTGCGGCATTTTCTGCCAACCGCCCCGCAGCAGGCCCGAGACCCGTTCACCGCGACCGGCCGCGAGGGCGCGTCTGGGGCGGGCTTGCGCCCGCTCAGTTTTTCAGTTCGCTGTCGCGGCTGATGCCGGCCGTCTGGCTGAAGCCGCCATCGACGTAGGTGATTTCGGCCGAGACCCCGGCGGCCAAGTCGCTCAGCAGGAAGGCGGCCACATTGCCCACGTCTTCGATGGTCACGTTGCGGCGCAGGGGGGCGGCGTTCGCCACCATGCCCAGCAGCTTGTTGAAGTCCTTGATGCCGCTGGCCGCCAGCGTCTTGATGGGGCCGGCGCTGATGCCGTTGACCCGCACGCGGCGACCATCTTCCAGTTTGCCGACGGCTTCGGCCAGGTAGCGAACCGAGGCCTCGAGGCTGGCTTTGGCCAAGCCCATGGTGTTGTAGTTGGGGATGGTGCGCAGGCTGCCCAGGTAGGTCAGGGTCAGCAGGGCCGAACGGTCGTTGAGGTAAGGCAGGGCGGCTTTGGCCATGGCCGGAAAGCTGTAGGCACTGATGTCGTGGGCAATCCTGAAACTCTCGCGGCTGAGCCCGTCGAGCAAGTTGCCCGCGATGGCTTCGCGCGGGGCAAAGCCGATGCTGTGGACAAAGCCATCGAACTGCGGCCAGTGCTGGGCCAGATCGCGGAACAATTGCTCGATCTGGGCATCATCACCCACATCGCAGTCAAAAACGAGCTGAGAGTTGCATTCGGCTGCAAATTCGCAGATGCGTTCCTTGAAGCGTTCACCCACGTAGCTGAAAGCCAGTTCGGCACCCTGCGCGTGACACGCCTTGGCAATGCCGTAGGCGATGGAGCGGTTGGACAGCACCCCCGTGATCAGCAATTTTTTGCCTGCCAGAAAACCCATGAGTCTTTTCTCCTGTGAATGTCGTGCAGAATTGTCGCATGCGTTGGCCATCGTTTCTGATCCGGTTCGGTCTCTGGTGCTGGCTGGCGGTGGCCAGCCCGGCGCTGTGGGCTGGGCACGCCTTTGCGCAGTTTGGTGACATCCGGCAGCCGCCGGGCTTTGCGCATTTTCCCTACGTGAACCCGAACGCGCCGCGTGGGGGCGAGATCACGCTGGTGTCGCCGACGCGCATCAGCAACTTCGACAAATACAACCCGTTCACGCTCAAGGGCACGGCACCGCCCAACATCACGCATCTGATGTTCGAGACGCTGCTGACGGGCACTTTCGACGAACCCACCACGGCTTACGGTCTGCTGGCCGAAACGGTGCATGTGGCACCCGATGGCCGCTCGGTCACGTTCCACCTCAACCCGCGGGCCCGCTTTCACAATGGCGACCCGGTGCTGGCCGAAGATGTGCGCCATTCGTTCGAAACCCTGATCAGCCCGCAGGCGGCACCGCAGTTCCGCACTTTTTTCAGTGAAGTGCAAGGTCTGACGGTGTTGGGCGAGCGCTCGCTGCGGTTCGATTTTGTGCGCCCCAACGCCGAACTGCCGCTGATCGTGGGGAGCTTGCCGGTATTCAGCCGCCAGTGGGGGGTGGTCAATGGCGTGCGCAAACCATTCGATCAGATCGTGCTGGAGCAGCCCATAGGGTCGGGGCCGTACCGGATCGGGCGCGTCAACTTTGGCCGCGACATCAGCTACGTGCGCGACCCCAACTGGTGGGCGCAAGACCTCAACGTGCGGCGCGGCATGTTCAATTTCGACCGCATCACCTACAAGATCTACCGCGACCCGACGGCCCAGCGCGAGGCTTTCAAGGCCGGTGAATTTGACCTGATCCAGGTGTTCGTGGCCCGCGAGTGGGCAAGGTCTTACATAGGCCGGCCGTTCGACCGCGGCGAACTGATTCGGCGCGAGCTGCCGCATCAGAACGCGGGCGACTTCCAAGGCTTTCTGTTCAACACCCGTCTGCCCAAGTTTCAGGACGCCCGGGTGCGCGAGGCCATAGGCTTGGCGATGGATTTCGAGTGGATGAACCGGCTGCTGTTTTTCAACGCCCACGAGCGCATGCGCGGCTACTTCGTGGCCAGCGACTTCGAGGCCACCGGCTTGCCGGGGCCGCAGGAACTGGCCCTGCTGGAGCCACTGCGTGACCGCCTGCCTGCCGCCGTTTTTGGCCAGCCGGTGCCGCTGCCCCCGTTGACCAGTCTGGACCCGGATTCCGGCATGATGCTGCGCGACAACCTGCGCCGGGCCCGCGATCTGCTGGCCCAAGCCGGGTGGCAGTACCGGGACGGCGCACTGCGCAACGCCCAAGGCGAGGTGTTTAGCATCGAGTTTCTCGACAGCGGTGGCTCGATGGGCCGCGTGGTCACACCCTTCATGCGCAATCTGGAACGGCTGGGCATACGCGCCCAGTACCGCTTGACCGACTTCGCCATTCTGCAGCGGCGCCTGGATGTGTTCGACTTCGAAATGATCAGCGTGCGCTGGCTGGGCAGTCAGGCACCCGGCACTGAACTGCTGGAGCGCTTCGGCTCGGCTGCGGCCAGCACCGAGGGGTCGGGCAACCTGATCGGCGTGGCCGATCCGGCGGTGGATGCGCTGCTCGATCACGTGGTCTCGGCACGCACACGCCCGCAACTGGTGGCTGCCGCCCGCTCGCTGGACCGCGTGTTGCGCCACATGCACCTGAACGTGCCGCACTGGTTTTTGAGCGTCCACCGGGTGGCGTACCGGGCAGGCCGGTTTGAACAGCCCGCCGTGCTGCCGGCTTACTATCAGCCCGAAAACTGGGCCCTGATGACGTGGTGGGCCACGCCCGCGAACCTCAACCCGCCCCCGGGCCGAAGGCGCTGACACCATGTGGGTCTATATCCTCAAACGCTTGCTGCTGATGATTCCGACGCTGTTGGGCATCTTGCTGATCACCTTCGTCGTGATTCAGTTTGTGCCCGGCGGCCCGGTCGAGCAGATGGTGGCCCAGTTGCAGGGCCGCGACACGGGCGGCGAAGGGGCGGCAGCGGCCGGGGCTGGCTACCGGGGCCGCGAAGGGGTGGATGCCCAGCGCATCGAGGAAATCCGCCAACAGTTCGGCTTCGACCAACCGGCGCATGTGCGCTTTTTTCAGATGCTGGGCCAGTTTGCCCGCTTCGACCTCGGGCAGAGTTTTTTTCACCACAAGCCGGTCTGGGAACTGATCAAGGAAAAGCTGCCGGTCTCGATCAGTCTGGGGCTGTGGACGTTTTTCCTGAGTTACTCGATCTCGATTCCGCTCGGCATCGCCAAGGCGGTGCGGGCTGGCACCCGGTTTGACACCGTCTCCAGCATCGTGGTGCTGGTGGGCTATGCCATTCCGGGCTTTGTGCTGGGGGTGGCCCTGCTGGTGATTTTTGGCGGCCAGTTGCAGTGGTTCCCGCTGCGCGGGCTGACGTCGAGCAACTGGCATGAACTGACCCTGGGCGGCAAGATTGTCGATTACCTCTGGCACATCACCTTGCCCGTGACGGCCAGTGTGCTGGGGGCTTTTGCCGTCACGACCATGCTGACCAAAAATGCATTTCTGGAGGAAATCCGCAAGCAGTACGTGCTGACGGCGCGTGCCAAGGGCCTGACGGAACGCCGCGTGCTGTGGAAGCACGTTTTTCGCAATGCCCTGATTCCCATCGTCACCGGTTTCCCGGCCGCCTTCATCGGCGCGTTTTTTGCCAGCGCCCTGTTGATCGAAACCCTGTTTTCGCTCGACGGCTTGGGCCTGCTGAGTTTCGAGAGCGTGATCCGGCGCGACTACCCGGTCGTGATGGGCACGCTGTTCCTCTTCACCCTGATCGGGCTGGTGACCAAGCTGATCAGCGACCTGTGTTACGTCTGGGTGGACCCGCGTGTCAAGTTCGACTAAGCCCGACGTGGCCGCCTGCAGCGCCTTCCCTGCCCAAGGGGGCAAGGCCCGTGGCCCGGCCAAGCCGCATCCACGGCCTTGCTCGACCCAGCCATACCGCTCGCCGGGAGGCACGGCGTGAATAGCGGCGTGAATAATGGCTTGATTAACGGCGTGAGTGGCGCTTCCTTGTCCCCGACGCGGCGGGCTTGGCAGCGCTTTCGTCGCAACCGGCTCGGCTTTTGCAGTCTGGTGCTGTTTGTGACGCTGTTCGTGCTCAGCCTGGGTGCCGAGCTGATTTCCAATGACAAACCCTTGCTGGTGCGCTACGACGGTCAATTGTTTGCGCCTTTGCTGCACAACCCACCCGAAACCGCTTTCGGTGGCGATTTCGACACCCCGACCGATTTTCTCGACCCCTTCATCCAGCGCCAGTTCGAGCAGCCGGGCAACTGGGCCATCTTCCCGCTGAACCGGCATCATCACGCCACCATCAATTACTTTGCCAAGGAGCCGCACCCGGCACCGCCTTCGGCCGACAACTGGCTGGGCACCGACGACCGGGGCCGCGACATCGTGGCCCGGCTGCTCTACGGGTTTCGCTTGTCGGTGCTGTTTGCGCTGGCGCTGACAGTGATCGGCGTGGCTTTGGGGCTGGTCGCCGGTGCCATTCAGGGTTTTTACGGCGGCAAGGTGGACTTGGTGTTCCAGCGCTTCATCGAGGTCTGGGGTTCCATGCCCGAACTCTACCTGTTGATCATTTTTGCCTCGCTGTTCGAGCCCAGCGTGCTGATCCTGCTGCTGCTGCTGAGCCTGTTCGGCTGGATGGGGCTGAGCGACTACGTGCGCGCCGAATTCCTGCGCAACCGCCAGCTCGATTACGTACGCGCGGCCCGAGCAATGGGGCTGAGCAACCGGCAGATCATCTGGCGGCATATCCTGCCCAACAGCCTGACGCCGGTGGTGACGTTTCTGCCCTTTCGCATGAGTGCGGCCATTCTGGCGCTCACCTCGCTCGACTTTCTCGGGCTGGGCGTGCCTCCCGGAACGCCTTCGCTGGGCGAATTGCTGGCCCAGGGCAAAAACAACATCGACGCCTGGTGGATATCTTTGTCCACCTTCGCGGTGCTGGTCGTCACGCTGCTGCTGCTGACCTTCATGGGCGACGCCCTGCGCGATGCGCTCGACCCCCGCAAGGCCGACCGATGAGCGCCCACCCCGACCCTTTGCTGGACGTGCGTGGCCTGCGCATCGGCTTTGCCGGGCAGGCGGTCGTGCATGGGATCGACTTCCACATCCGGCCCGGCGAAAAGCTGGCCCTGGTGGGGGAATCCGGCTCCGGCAAAACCATTTCGGCGCTCAGCCTGCTGCGCCTGGTGCCCGATGCCCAGATTGCCGGTCAGGCCCATTTCATGGGGCGTGACCTGCTGGCGCTGAGTGAGCGCGAACTGCGCGGCGTGCGCGGCGACGAGGTGGCCTGTATCTTCCAGGAACCGATGACGGCGCTCAACCCGCTCTACACCATCGGCGACCAGATCAGCGAAATCCTGACCCTGAAAAAGGGGTTGACGACCCGCCAGGCCATGCAAAGGGTGCAAGAGTTGCTGGCGTCCACCGGGATTGTCGATCCGGCGCGGCGCGCACGGGCTTTTCCGCACCAGCTCAGTGGCGGGCAGCGCCAGCGTGCCATGATAGCGATGGCGCTGGCCAGCCAGCCGCAACTGCTGATCGCCGACGAGCCGACCACGGCATTGGATGCCAGCCTGCGCGGCCAGATTCTGGACTTGCTGGGCGAATTGCAGCAGCGCATGGGCATGGCGGTGCTCATGATCACCCACGACCTGCACCTGGTGAGGCAGTTCGCGGACCGGGTGGCGGTGATGGAAAAAGGCCATCTGGTCGAGCAGGGGCCGGTGGCGGCGGTGTTCGAGCAGCCGCAGCATGCCTACACCCGCAAATTGCTCGGCAGCCGACCGCGGCGTGACCTGCCACCCATGCCAGCGCCCGAGGCGGCCCCGGTGATTCAGGCCAGACAACTCGTGGTGGCGTATCCGACCGCCTTGCCCGGCATCGTCGGCTGGTTTCGGCGCGGCCGCTTCGAGGCGGTGCAAGGCACTGATTTTGTCTTGCCCCCGGGCACCACGCTGGGGGTGGTGGGCGAGTCGGGTTCCGGTAAATCCACCCTCGCGCTGGCGGCACTGGGCCTGCAGCCGCACGAAGGCAGTTTGCAGATCATGGGGCAGGCTTGGCCGCCGGGCCAGTCCAACACCCCCGCGACCCGTCGGCTCAGGCAGCAGGTGCAGGTGGTTTTTCAGGATCCGTTTTCTTCCCTGTCGCCGCGCATGACCATCGAGCAGATCGTGGCCGAAGGGCTTACCATCCACGCCCCCGAGTTGAGCGCCGACGAGCGCCGACAGCGCGTCATCCGTACCCTGCGCGAAGTCGGCCTGCTGCCAGATGGGCCAGCGTCGGCCGTGTCGGTCTGGTTGCAGCGCTACCCGCACGAGTTTTCCGGCGGGCAGCGCCAGCGCATCGCGATTGCCAGAGCACTCATCGTGCAGCCGCGTGTGCTGGTGCTCGACGAGCCGACTTCGGCGCTCGATGTGACGGTGCAGCAGCAGGTGCTTGAGCTGCTGTTGCGGCTGCAGCGTGAACGCGGCCTGAGTTATTTGCTGATCACCCACGACGTGGATGTGATCTGGGCCATGGCGCATCAGGTGATGGTGATGCAAGCCGGGCAGGTGGTCGAATGCGGGCGGGCCGAGCAAGTGCTGCAGTCGCCGGGGCACCCCTACACCCGGCAGTTGCTGAGCGCTTGTGCGCCTTTGTGTTCCAATCCATGAGCTTGGTTTTCTATAGGTAGCCTCATATGCCCCACGCACCCCTGCCTGCATCCCCAGCGGTCTCGATTGATTGGCGTTCCCCGTTTCGCTGGCTGCGGCTAGGCTGGCTCGACTTCACCCGCAACCCCATGCCGGGTCTGATCCACGGCGCGGGCTTGGCCCTGTTTGGTATCGTCCTGTTTGTGTCAGCCCGTGACCATTTTTGGTTGCTGGCTGGCGCGTTTTCCGGGTTTCTGATCGTGGCACCCATCATGGCGACCGGGTTGTATGCCGTCAGCCGAGAAGCCAGTCAGGGCCGACAGATCGGCTCCAGCGAGGTGATCAAGTTGTGGCTGTCCGGAGACCGCCGACTGATGGGCTTTGGGCTGCTGCTGGCTGTGGCCGGAACCGGCTGGGTACTGACCTCAGCCGGGCTCATTACCCTGTGGGCACCCGGCCCCATCGAGCGACCCATCGACTTCATCCGGCTGGTGGTCCTGGCCCCGTCGCCCGGTTTGTTTGAGGTCTGGTTGTTGCTCGGTGCCTTGCTGGCCGCCCCCGTGTTTGCGTCCAGTGTCGTGACCATGCCCCTCCTCATGGATTCCAAAGCTCCCCTGTGGGAGGCGGTGGGACAAAGCTGGGGGGTGGTGGGCACTTACCCGGTCGTCATGGCTGTTTGGGCGTGTCTGATCGTGGTCCTGGTCGGCCTGGGTCTGGCGACTTTCATGCTGGGTTTGCTGTTGGTGGTTCCCATTGTCGGGCATGCCAGTTGGCACGCCTACGCCGATATGAAACAGCTCGGCGTTTTGCGCCAGTACAGTGCTTGAAAGGTCGTCGATGGACGGTACGATATTCGGCTATACCGAAAGCCAAATTGCTCAATTCGGCCTGACCTTTGGTCTTGGTGCGTTCATTTTTTATATGTTATTCATTGTGTTGAGTCTGGCCAAAGAGTCGAAAGCGGGCAAATTCGGTACATTTATCCTGTTCTTGGTGTTATCTTTCGGGATGTTGGGTTTTCTGGCTAAAACGCTCATTCAATGGATGCTCGGTCTTTAGGATCGTCATTGCAGTCGTCTCTTGCTGAATGCACATTCACCCATGCAAAACAACCAGTTTTCCCTTCCGAATATTGAAAACGAAGATGTCTTCACCATCGGAGAGCCCTGTTTGCTGGTGACTGCCGAAGGTTGGGGCGAAAACGCGGTGACGGGCCACTTGCTGGATTTTGACCTCCAGAAGCGGGTCATGAAAATCCTGTCGCCCGGTCAGGAGCGAGGACTCAGTCTCAAGTTCAACCAGGTCAAACGGCTCAAAGTTCAGCGCCATCAAGCCACCGACGTCGATTTTGGACCCACGCTGATTCCCGGTTCCGGCCCATCCCATTCACGCCCCTTCGCCGTTTTCCTTCGCGATGGATCGGTCTATGCGGGGCTTTGCTACCAACACCTGAAAGTCGATCTGGGTTTATGGCTATTCCCCAAGCGGGCCGGTGACGACGACCCTTACCGGGTGTTTGTGCCCAAAAACGGCATCGTTCGTCTCGAAATCCGTGAGCCTGACGAAGGCCTGATCTCGGACTCCGACTTTGCACAAACCATGCTGTTCGATGGTTCGCTGGACGCCGCCGAGGTGCCACCAGTGGCAGAAAAATCGACGGCGGAAACCGTGGAGGAATTGCTGGAGGCCCTCAGCCGCCAGGGTAGCCTGAGGCCTGTGCCCATCGGTCAGGCGTTGCTGGGTCTGGGCAAGATCACCCAGGAACAACTCGATTCTGTGCTGAATTTGCAAAAATCGGACAAAAAGAAGCCGCTGGGGCAACTCCTGCTCGACAAAGGTCTGGTGACCGCAGCCGATCTCCAGGTGGCTTTTGCCCGAAAGATGGGCTACCCGTTTGTGGACCTCAGCCAATTTCCCATCGACACATCCGCCTTGCGACGCGTACCCTTTGCGCTGGCGTTGCGTCTGCAAGTGCTGCCGATTCTGGACCAAGGCCGCTCCATCGTGGTCGCCATGCCCGATCCCTTGCAGTACAAGGTGATCGACGAACTCGAGTTCACCACACAGCGCAAAGTGGTTCCCGTGGTGAGCGCGTCCGGTGAGTTGTTGGAAAAAATCAAGAAAGCCTACCGGGAAATCGGCATGAGCGATCTTGCCTCGGCGTCATCGTCTCCCAAGCCGGCGTCGTTGGCTGGCGGCTTCAACGACAGCAAAGCCGCTGAAGTCGATGTCCTGCAACTGGCCGTGGAACTGACCGGCGAGGCCAAGGACGAGCACCACGACGACAAGCCGATCGAGCAATCCGACAACACGCTGGTCAAGCTGCTCAATTCCATGATCACCGAAGCGTATTACCAGCGCGCGTCGGACATTCACATCGAGACATCACCCGGCAAGGAAAAGGTCGCGATCCGTTTTCGTGTGGACGGTGAAATGCGGCCCTATCTGGAGTTGCCGTCCAGTTACCGCAGCGCCTTGATTGCACGGGTCAAGATCATGTGCGACCTGGACATTTCGGAAAAGCGCAAACCTCAGGACGGGAAGATCAATTTTGCCAAGTTTGGTCCGTTGGGCATTGAACTGCGAGTGGCCACCATTCCCACCAACAACGGCCTGGAAGACGTGGTCATGCGGATACTGTCTTCTTCCGAGCCTTTGCCGTTGGAGAAGCTCAACCTGAGTCATCGCAATTTGCTGGTTTTTGAATCCATCGTGGAGCGGCCCTATGGTTTGTTTTTGTGTGTCGGCCCCACCGGCTCGGGCAAAACAACCACGCTGCACTCGGCACTGAGGCACATCAATACCCCAAACCGCAAGATATGGACCGCAGAAGACCCGGTGGAGATCACGCAAAAAGGCTTGCGCCAGATCCAGGTCAACCCCAAGATCGGCTGGACGTTTGCATCGGCCCTGAGGTCGCTGCTCCGGGCCGACCCCGACGTCATCATGGTCGGTGAGATTCGCGATCACGACACGGCGGAAATAGCCATCGAAGCCTCCCTGACCGGGCACCTGGTGTTCTCCACCCTGCACACCAACTCTGCGGCTGAAACGGTGGTTCGTCTGAATGACTTGGGGGTGGACCCGTTTTCCTTTGCTGATTCGCTGCAGGGCATTCTGGCCCAACGCCTCGTTCGCCGTTGGTGCAAACATTGTGTGCAGACGGAGCCTTTGTCCGCCGAGCGCTTGCAGGAGTTGATCGCTGACTACCAGTTCCAGTTGCCCGATGATCACCCGCTCAAAGGTCCGGAGGCCCTGGAAGCCGAGTGGCGCAAGCGCTACGGCAAAGACGGGGGGCAGCTTTACGTGGCCCACGCCCCGGGTTGCGAGAAATGCGGCAAGACCGGCTATGCTGGCCGCGTGGCGGTGCATGAGTTGCTGGCCAATTCCGGGAACATGCGTCACCTCATCCAGAGCAAAGCACGGCCTGCGGCCATTCAGCAGCAAGCCATCCACGAGGGCATGCGGAGCTTGCGCCAGGACGGCATCGAAAAAGTCCTGCAAGGCCTGACCAGTCTGTCCGAAGTGCGCTCTTCGACCCTGATGTGAGGCCGCACGCCGACACCGTCAGCAGCCGCGCGTCACGGGCATGTCCACCGGCTGGGCCAGAAGGCTGTGACGGGCCAGTTCCAGTTTGGCGATGGCGTTGCGGTGGACTTCGTCCGGACCGTCGGCCAGCCGCAGGGTGCGCTGGTTCGCATACGCATAGGCCAGCGGAAAGTCGTCGCTCACGCCGCCACCACCGTGGGCCTGAATGGCCCAGTCGATGATCTGGCAAGCCATGTTCGGTGCCACCACCTTGATCATGGCAATTTCGGCTTTGGCGACCTTGTTGCCGACCGTATCCATCATGTAGGCTGCTTTGAGCGTCAGCAGCCGGGCTTGCTCGATCATGCAACGGGCTTCGGCAATGCGCTCGTGCCAGACGGACTGGGCCGCCACCGGTTTGCCAAAGGCTACACGCGCATTCAGCCGTTTGCACATGAGTTCCAGCGCTCGTTCCGCAGCACCGATGGACCGCATGCAGTGATGAATCCTGCCTGGGCCCAATCGGCCTTGGGCGATCTCGAAGCCACGGCCCTCGCCCAGCAGTATGTTGCCGACCGGCACACGAACATGGTCCAGCACCACTTCCATGTGCCCATGGGGCGCATCGTCGTAGCCGAATACCGACAAGGGGCGCTCCACCCGGACGCCAGGACTGTTGGCGGGCACCACGATCATGGATTGCTGGGAATAGCGTGGCGCTTGCGGGTCGGTTTTGCCCATCACGATGTACATCGCACAACGCGGGTCACCGGCACCGGACGACCACCACTTGCGGCCATGGATCACGTAGCCGTCACCGTCGTGTTCGATACGACACTGGATGTTGGTCGCGTCCGATGAGGCCACTTCAGGTTCGGTCATGAGAAACGCGGAACGGATGTCCCCGCGCAGCAGCGGCTCCAGCCACTGGTCTTTCAGGGCTTCGGACGCATAGCGCTCCAGCGTTTCCATGTTGCCGGTATCGGGGGCGGAACAGTTGAAGACTTCGGGTGCAAAGGGCACGCGACCCATGATTTCGCACAGCGGGGCATATTCCAGGTTGCTCAGCCCTTCAGGGGCCCGCCTGGAGTGGGGCAGAAACAGGTTCCACAGACCGGCTGCTCGGGCCTTGGGCTTGAGTTCTTCGATCAGGGTGGTGGGTACCCACGGGTTGCCCTGTGCACGGTTGGCCGCAATTTCGGCAAAAAACCGCTGTTCATTCGGATAGATGTGCTCGTCCATGAAGGCTGTCAGGCGGGCCTGCAGCGCCTTGACCTTGGGGGTGTAGTCGAAATGCATGCGGTTCTCCTCGGGTCGTGTGTGATGCCTGTTTTCAGGCTTTTTGGGCGAATAACCAGGCCAGTTCGGCCATGGGGCGGGCACCGGCACCTGACTGACGGGCCTGGGCGCTGGAGGCCGTACCGTCTTCCACCCGCTTCGCGATGCCTTGGAGGATGGCAGCGAGTCGGAACAGGTTGTAGGCGAGATAGAAGTTCCAGTCGGCCATCAATCGCTGTGGCGTGGTGAAGCCGGTGCGCTGGCAGTAAAGTTCGACGTATTCCTGCTCGGACGGGATGCCGAGTGCCGCGATGTCGAGGCCTGCAATGCCGCGGAACATGCCTGGAGGAATGTGCCAGGACATGCAGTGGTAACTGAAGTCAGCCAGCGGATGGCCCAGTGTGGACAGTTCCCAGTCCAGTACGGCAAGTATGCGCGGCTCGGTAGGGTGGAAGATCAGATTGTCGAGCCTGAAGTCGCCATGAACGATCGACACCAGGGATTCGTCCTGCGCCATGGCAGGAATGTGTGTCGGCAACCATTCAATCAGCCGATCCATTGCGGGGATGGGTTGGGTGACCGATGCGAGATATTGCTTGCTCCACCGGCCGATCTGGCGTTCGAAATAGTTGCCCGGTTTGCCATAGTCGCTCAGGCCACAGGCGCGAACGTCCACCGTGTGCAATGCGGCCTGCACACGATGCATTTCCAGGTAGTGCGCACGACGTTCGGTCGGTGTCATGCCGGGCAGCGCCTGGTCCCATAGCACTCGGCCTTCGACGCAA
This sequence comes from Tepidimonas sp. UBA997, assembly GCA_002291945.1. Lineage (GTDB taxonomy): Bacteria > Pseudomonadota > Gammaproteobacteria > Burkholderiales > Burkholderiaceae_C > UBA997. Next base: position 35,772 of record DBAZ01000080.1, on the reverse strand, counting down.
GCCATGACGTAAAACGCACGTCCGATCACGGATTCGTCCTCGCAGAGCACGTGCATCGATGGCACGGGAACATCCGTCTGGGCCAGACCTTGCATGACCCGGAACTCCCGCTCGATGGCATGGGCCGATGGCAGCAGTCTGGCCACAGGCCCGGGTTTGGTGCGCATGGCGTATGACTGGCCCGGCGTGATGAGCCGATACGTGGGATTGGACTGCCCCCCGGGAAATTTTTCCAGTTGCAAGGGGCCGCCAAAGCCCGGCAGATGGGCAGTGAGCCAGGCTTGCAGGGCGTGCAGATCCACCGAATGCCTGCCACCGTTGGCCTCAGGCGCTGCGGAGGCAGAAGAAGCTGAAGGAGGGTCAATCACGGCCATGGGCTGCTTGAGTCAGGGTCAGAGGTCGGCTTCTGCAATGCGCATCAGGGCCGGTCGGTCGCGAACCACCAGTCCGCCCGGCTCGATGCGGATGGCATCTTCTCGCTCCATCGATTTGAGTTCCTGATTGACGCGCTGCCGCGATGCCCCCAGCATCTGGGCCAGTTCCTCCTGAGCCAGTTGCAGGCCGATCCGCGTCTCGGTGCCATTGGCCAGGCAGGGCACCCCGTAACTCCTGACCAGATGCAACAGTTGCTTGGCCAGTCGAGCGCGCAAGGGGAGGGTGTTGAGGTCTTCGACCAGACCAAACAGGTTGCGGATGCGTCGGGCATGCAGTCGCAAGAGGGCTTCGTACAGTTCCACATGCTGCTGCAGGATTTTCTGAAAATCGTTGCGGGCCACACACAGCAGCGTGGTCGAGCCATGGGCGTAGGCGTCGTGCGTGCGCTGATCGCCGTCGAACATGGCCACGTCGCCAAACCACACACCGGGCTCCACATAGGTCAGCGTGATCTGCTTGCCCGAAAGGGAGGTGGAGCTGACGCGCACCGCTCCACGGGCCACTGCCGTCCATTCGGTCGGCGGATCGCCACGGGCAGCAATCAGATCGCCGTCTTTGTATCGTCTGACGTAGGCGCATCGGAGAATGTCGTGACGCAGTGAAGGGGAAAGACTCGAAAACCAGCGACCATTGTTGATCGCCTCGCGTTCTTCCATTGTCAGAATCGGCTCGTCCATCGTCTGTCTTGTGGGTGACTGGGGCTGCATGTGAGTGTCTCTTGGGTGACGGATTCAATGGAAACGGGGCGGCCGCTTGTCGAGAAAAGCCAGCAGACCTTCACCCGCGTTCGGATGGTGCAGGTTGCGCACGAACTGGTCACGCTCACACTTCAGGTGGGTATTCAAGGTATGGCGGGGGGCCTCGTTGATCAGATTTTTGATGCTGGCCAGGGTATTGGGTGCCTTGGCATTGAGTGCTTCACACACTTCAAGCGCTCGCGCCAGGGCTTGCCTGGGTTCGGTGAGGTGATTCACCAGGCCCAGCTGATGCAGCCGATCGGCCTCGATCCGTTCGCCCAGCATGAGCAGCTGCATGGCCGTGGCGCGTGGCAACTGGCGCGTCAGGCTCCAGCTGCCGCCCCCGTCTGGCGACAGGGCTACGTTGGCATAGGCCATCACAAACACGCTGTTGCGAGCTGCGACCAGAAAGTCGCAGGCCAGCGCGAGGGAAAACCCGGCCCCGGCACAAGCGCCTTCCACGGCACCCACCACGGGCTTGGAAAAGCTGCGCACGGTTTCGATCCAGCCGTGCAATTGCTCGATGCTCTCGGCCTGAACGTCGGGGGATTGTTGTCGGTTGCTGAGCAGTCGGCGGATATCGCCACCCGCACAGAAATCGGCCCCTTCGCCTGTGATCACCACCGAGCGGATGTCGGGCTGGGAGTCGGCCGCATTCAAGGCTTCGACGCCGGCAGCGTAGATGTCCGGGCTCAAGGCGTTGCGGCATCCCGGATGACTGATCGTGAGCACCAGGGTGGCACCGACGCTGTGGGTTTTCAGAGTGGCTGGCATGTCAATCCTGTCGGGTCGTTGTGGTCTGAATGAGTCAAAGTCGCTCTCAAGGTGTGTCCCCCTGTGGGTATGGGCTGGGCTTGTGACAGAATGCGGGGTGCATAACGATACCAACAACCGTCGTACAAGGATTGCAACATGCTGAAGCTGGCGATGGGCACCGTGCTGCTTGTGACAGCGACCCAGGTCGTCGCAGTCTCCTTGGGTGCCACTCAAGGTGAGGTGATTATCGGTCGTCCCCTGGATTTGTTGGTCCAGAGCAACATCACCGCCAGCGATGCGGCCAGTGGCCTGTGTCTGGAGACTCAAGTCGCGTACGGTGACACGCGGATTGCCCCGTCGGCCGTGACCACGGTCATCCAGGAACTGGGCGCTGGAGGGCGGCGTGCGATTCGCATCCGGGTGGCGCAACCGGTCAACGAGCCGATCGTTTCCGTGACTGTGCAGGCAGGCTGTACGGCAGCCTTTCGTCGCTCCTACACCTTGCTGGCCGATGTCGAGCCTGCATTGGTCGCTGCTGCTGCGGCGGCGGTGGTGGACCCCTTGCCAGTGCCACGGGTCTCGCGTCCCGTCACCCAGGTGCCGTCAGCGCCCGCGTCGCCCGGCGGGGCAATCGTCGATGCCCTGGACCCTGAGACACCGATCGTGTTGGCTGAGCCCGCTCCACGACCGGCTGCAGTCACCCGCATGCGCTCCAAAACCGCCCCTCTGCCGACGGTCGTGTCGGAGGTGCTGGATGCACAGGCGTCCCGTCAAGCAGCGGGGGCCGTGGTGGCCGAAGCTCCGCCCTCTCCGCCAGGCCCCCGCTTGCAGTTGGAGCCCGTGGATCTGGCGGCACCGAGCGTGCCGGTGGCTGCAAATGCCGAGGATGCCACTGCGGGGCCCGTGGTGCTGGGTCAGGATCTGCCCGTCGACATGCAGGCGGCACTCGCGCAGCAGCAGGTGTTGCAACAGGAAGTCGAGACGCTGCGCGCCGAACAGGAGCGCATGCGCCTGGCCATCGAGACGTTGAACGCTCAACTGCTTGCGGCCCAACAACCCCCGCCCATGGCTGAGGACCCTCTGGCACCGGTTCGTCAGTTCGGCCTGCCGGCGCTGGCTTTGCTGTTGATGGGTGGTGCCTGGTATGTACTGAGGCGCCGTCGTCGTTCGGTTGCAAGTGCCTTGGACCCCAAGGTCAACGCCCCTTGGTGGGCGTCTGCACTGCCGGATGTCCCGCCCCGGGCCGGCGCTGAGCCTGCGATCAAGTCCCCGCCTGGCGCGGAAGAGTCGTCTTTTGCGCAGGCAGATGCCTGGCATCCGGAGTCCGTCGAGGGACTTGAGGTGGCCGAAGGCCGGGAGTCCATGTTCCGCGAAGTGCCCGTCGCAGCACTCCAAGCAGACCGCTTGCAGGATTTATGGCAGCGCGTCGAGTTTTTCTGTTCTCTGGGGCAGCACACACAAGCACGCGATCTGCTGAAGAACTTCGTCACGCAACATGCGCGTGCCTCGGAAGGGCCTTACCTGTGGTGGCTCTGCCTGGATCAACGATGGGGCAGCGAAAGCGACCGAGTGTCTGCGGCCCGGTTCTACGAAGCGCATTTTCAGCGCATCCCCCCAGCACTGGCCGTCGTCGAGTCTGCTTTGTGTCTGGCCGACGATGCGTCCATCATGGGGGCGATCGCCGACCGTTGGCCTGCTGCAGGGGCTCGTCAGCTGATCGAGGCAGCGCTGGCTTCACAGCCTGGTGATGTCCAGTCACCCCTGAGCGTGCGATCATTGAACGTATTTGATGATTTGGTCACGTTGCTGGGCTTGCTCGATGCCTTGGATACGCTGGGCGCTGCGCCGGTTGTCGCGCCATCGGGGGGTGGTGCGCTGGGCGAGCCGGAAGCGGAGTTCCCGGCCTGGCAATCGGTGGCCGATCTGTCACCCAAGTCCGTCAAGCCTCGTGAAGCCATGCTGGACTTTGATCTTGACATGTTCGAGTTGGAGCCCAAGGAAGCCCGAACACCCGCTGAACCCAACTCCTCAACCAGACCGCTGGACAAGCCCTGAGCGCCAGGGTGTCATCGGTGGTATTGAAGGGCTCCTGGATTCACAATGTGGGTCGGGGTGCCCCTGATGTAGTGGATCACATTGTCGAAAGCCGCTGAGAAGTACCGCTCGTAGCTTTCCTGCTCCACAAAACCGATGTGGGGGGTGCAGATGCAGTTTTCCAGGCGGAGCAGTGCATGGCCCTGCAGGATGGGTTCTGACTCAAATACATCCACGGCGGCCATGCCCGGCCGACCACGATTCAATGCGGCGACCAAAGCATCGGGTTGAATCAGTTCAGCCCGGGACGTGTTGACCAGCAAGGCACTGGTTTTCATGCGGCTGAGGTCTTCGGGGCTTACGCACCCTTGCGTGGATGCAGTCAGCCGCACATGCAGGCTCAATACATCGGCCTCGCTGAATAAGGCTTCTTTCGAGGCGGCGATTTCAAAACCGTCCGCAGCGGCCTGCTCGCAACTGGCTGGTCCACCCCAGACCAGCACTCGCATCCCGAAAGCCCGCCCATAAGCGGCAACGAGCCGCCCAATCTTGCCGTAGCTCCAGACGCCCAGCGTTTTGCCGCGTAGGACCATCCCAATGCCAAAATTGGCGGGCATGGAGGCTGCCTTCAGGCCGGATTGTTGCCAGGCCCCATGCTTGAGGTTGGCCACGTATTGAGGGATACGCCGCATGGCCGCCATGATCAAGGCCCAGGTCAGCTCGGCCGGCGCGACCGGCGACCCCACCCCTTCGGCCACCGCAATACCGCGTTCCGTGCAGGCACCCACATCGATGTGGCTGCCCACCGCCCCCGTCTGGGAGATCAGCCGCAGCTTGGGTAGTTTGGCTATCAGTTGTTTCGTGATCTGGGTGCGTTCCCGGATGAGTACCAGAACTTCGGCGTCGCGCAGGCGCACGGACAACTGTCCCACGCCTTTGACGTTGTTGGTAAAGACTTTCGCCGGGTAGGGGTCCAGTTTCGCGGCGCAAGGGAGCTTGCGCACGGCGTCCTGGTAATCATCCAGTATCACGATATTCATGGGGCTATTGTGCCTGCCTTGCGCGAGGCTGAAGTCCGAAACCCAAAGCCGGACGCAGGACTGCGAGTGGAGTGGCAGCACGGGGCAAGGCAATCGCTTACCATTTGGCGCATGACTTCTGTTTCAGCCAGCGCGGTGCCGCCGCAGACGGTCGTCCCCTTGCGGGAGGATGCCCGCATCATGTCTCTGGTCGGGCTTGCGCACGCCACTTCGCATTTCAGCCATTTGCTGCTGCCCTCGCTGTTTGTGCTCCTGATGGCCGAATTCGACCTGTCTTTTTCCCAGGTCGGCTTGTTGATGACGGTGTTTTTCGTGGTCTCGGGCATAGGTCAGGCAAGTGCCGGTTTTGTGGTCGATCGGCTTGGCGCACGTCCGGTGCTGTTTGCTTCGATGCTGCTGTTCGCGGCAGCCGCTGGCGTGGCGTCCGTGGCCGACAGTTATGCCGGTCTGGTGCTGGTTTCGGTGCTGGCCGGGCTTGGCAACGCGTCCTTTCACCCGGTCGATTTCTCGATCCTGAATCAGCGCGTCTCCACGCCTCGGCTCGGGCATGCCTTCAGCGTGCATGGCCTGACCGGGAATCTGGGCTGGGCCGCTGCCCCGGTGTTTCTGGTCGGTATCGCCACCCTGAGCGACTGGCGCACGGCCTATCAGGCCGCTACGGTGCTCTACCTGTGCGTGCTGGCGGTGCTGCTCTGGCAGCGCGAGCATCTGAAAACGGAGGTGGTGCTGCGCTCGTCGGATGCGCCGTCGAGTCATGATCTCGGGTTCCTGAAGCTGCCGGTCATCTGGTGGTGTTTTGCCTTTTTCCTTCTGTCCACCATGACGCTGGCGGTGGTGCAGACCTACTCGGCATCGATTCTCAAGGCGATGCATGGGGTCAGTCTGGAAGCTGCCACCCTGACTTTGACGGCCTACATGCTTTGCGGGGCGCTGGGCATGGCCGTGGGCGGGTTTGTGGCTGCCAAGTCGTCACGCACGGAGCGCGTGGTCGGTGCGTCGATGGGGGCGGGCGCGTTGCTCATGCTGCTGGCGGCGACGGGCTGGCTGGGCGGTGTGGGCAGCATGGTGGTGCTGGCCACGACGGGTTTCGCGGTCGGCATTGCAGGCCCCAGCCGCGACATGATGATACGACGGGCCACCCCCAAAGGGGCGACGGGCCGCGTGTACGGCACGGTCTATTCCGGCCTTGACGTCGGCTTTGCCATCTCGCCCTTGATCTTCGGCGTTTTCATGGACCGCGGCTGGTACGGCGTCACGCTGGCGGGCGCTGCGCTGGTGCTGATGTTGTCGGTGTATGTGGCGCTCGGTGTGGGCCGGCGCATCCGGGCGCACCCTGCATGAGTGCGCCCAACGCATCGGCATCGACTGTGGCACCATTGGTTCTGATCGCATAAGGCATGGCTACGCCGCCGCATCACACGGCGGCTGCGTTTTGCAGGTCTTCGATCAGGGTGGCCACGTCCAGCCAGTCTTCTTCGGTGGCGGCCAGCGCATCTTCTACGGCTTTGAGCCGTTTGCTGGCGTCAGCGAGTGCGACGGCGGTGAGCTGGCCTTGCAGCCGAGCGTGCAGTTCGGCCTGTTCGGCTTGCAGGGCTTGGAGCTGTTGTTCGAGCTTTTCACGCTGTTTTTTATGCGGCTTCAACTGCTCGGCCAGTTGCTGGCGGCGCTGGGCTTGGAGCTTGCGCTGTTCGCCCGGGGGCAGGCGCGGGGAATCGGTCGAGGCGGCCTGGGCAGCCTGGGCAGCGGGGGCAGCCGACCCGGAAGTGCCGGTGGCAAAGGGCGGGTTTTCTGCCCCCAGACGGGGGCCTGCCTGTGCCTGTGCCTGTGCCGCCTCGCGCTTCTGTTTGGCCACGTCGATCAGGTAGCGCTGGTAGTCGTCGAGGTCGCCATCAAACGGGGCGATGCCGCCGTGCGACACCAGCCAGAATTCGTCGCAGACCGAGCGCAGCAGTGCCCGGTCGTGGCTGACCAACATGACTGTGCCCTCGAACTCGTTCAGGGCCACGGCCAGCGCCTCGCGGGTGGCGAGGTCGAGGTGGTTGGTGGGTTCGTCGAGCAGCAGCAGGTTGGGGCGTTGCCACACGATCATGCACAGCACCAGGCGGGCTTTTTCGCCGCCGCTCAGGGTGCCCACGGCTTGCTGCACCATGTCGCCGCTGAACTGGAAGCGGCCGAGGAAATTGCGCAGGTCTTGCTCGCGCAGGCCTTGGCCGACCAGGGCGGCGGCGGCTTCGGTTTCACGGGCCAGGCGGATCATGTGGGCCAGTGGCGTGTCGTCGGGGCGCAGCACGTCGAGTTCCTGCTGGGCGAAGTAGCCGATGCGCAGGCCTTTGCCTTCGGTGAGCGTGCCGCCCAGCAAGGGCAGGGTGCGGGCCACGGTTTTCACGAAGGTGGATTTGCCCTGCCCGTTGGCCCCCAGAATGCCCAGCCGCTGGCCGGCCTGCACCGAGCGCGTCACGTCCTGCACGATCACCGTGTTGGCACCCGCCTCGCTGCGGTAGCCGAAGCGGGCGTCGCGCAGGTTGAGCATGGGGTTGGGCAACTGGCCCGGTTCGTCGAAGGTGAAGCTGAATTCGGCTTCGGCCAGCATGGGGGCGATCTTTTCCATCCGCTCCAGCGCCTTGACGCGGCTTTGCGCCTGCTTGGCCTTGGTGGCCTTGGCCTTGAAGCGGTCGATGAAGCGCTGCAAATGGGCGATCTTGTCTTGCTGGCGGGCGTAGGCGGCTTGTTGCTGGCTGATCTGCTCGGCCCGCATGTCTTCGAAGCGGCTGTAGTTGCCGCCGTAGCGGGTGAGTTTGCCGTGGTCGATGTGTAGGGTGACTTGCGTCACCGCGTCGAGGAATTCGCGGTCGTGGCTGATGACGAGCAGCGTGCCTTCGTAACGCTTGAGCCAGCTTTCCAGCCAGACCAGGGCGTCCAGATCGAGGTGGTTGGTCGGTTCGTCGAGCAGCAGCAGGTCGCTCGGGCACATGAGGGCACGCGCCAGTTGCAGCCGCATGCGCCAGCCGCCCGAAAAGCTGTTGACGGCGCGTTCCAGTTCGTGGGCCTGGAAGCCCAGTCCCAGCAGCAGCGCTTGGGCGCGGGCCGGGGCATCGTGGGCACCGGCATCGTGCAGGGCGGTGTAGGCATGGGCCATCGCTACGCCGTCGCCGCTGGCTTCGGCGGCATGTACCTGCTGCTGCGCGTGCTGCAGGCGGGTGTCGCCGTCGATCACGAAGCCGGTGGCGGCTTGCCCGGTTTCTGGCATGTCTTGCGCCACCTGCGCCAGCCGCCAGTGGCGTGGCCACTGGAAGTCGCCGCTGTCTTCGTGCAGATGGCCCTGCAGCAAGGCGAACAGGCTGGACTTGCCAGCCCCGTTGCGGCCCACCAGGCCGACCTTTTCGCCGGGGTTGAGGGTGGCGCTGGCGCGGTCGAGCACGACCTTGGTGCCACGCCGCAGCGTGACGTCGCGCAGGGTGATCATGCGGCACCCCCGGTCAGATGACGTGTGGCTTGCCAGTCTTCCAACGCCTCGCGGGTGAGCAGCAGGATCGGGCCTGCGCCCGCTGACGTTTGCGGCCAGTAGGCCAGCAGGGTGGGGAAGGCGCGTTCGAAGTGCTCGCGCTCGTTGCCGATTTCCAGCACCAGCACGGCGTGTTCGTTCATGTGCTGCAAGGCATGGTCGAGCAGGTGACGCACGAAGTCCATGCCGTCGTCGCTGCCGCCCAGCCCGCCGTCGAGCGCGAGCGCCGGTTCGGCACGGTATTCGGCGGGCAGCGCGGCCATGCTGGCGCGGCTCACGTAGGGCGGGTTGCACAGGATCAGGTCGTAACGGTCGGGCACTTGCGCCCAGCCGTCGGACTCGATCAGGCGGATGCGATGCTGCAAGCCGTGCCGCTGCACGTTGATGCGGGCCACCGCCAGGGCATCGGCACAGAGGTCGGCCGCGTCCACCGTCACCTCGGGCCAGGCGAGCGCGGCCAGCACGGCCAGGCTGCCGTTGCCGGTACACAGGTCGAGCACGCGGCGGGTGTGCTCGCCCAGCCAGGTGTCGATGCTGTCGGCCCCTTCAGCGCCGGCGACGAGTTCGGCGATGAAGCTGCGCGGGACGATCACGCGCTCATCGACGTAAAACGGCACGCCTTGCAGCCACGCCTCGCGGGTGAGGTAGGCCGCAGGCAGGCGGGTGGAGATGCGGCGCTCGATCAGCGCCAGCACGCGGGCTTGCTCCTCGGGGCTGACCGGCCTGGATGCCAGGCTGGCCAGATCGCTGTCCAGCGGCAGGCCCAGGCACCACAGCATCAGCCAGACGGCCTCGTCGTGGGCGTTGGTGGTGCCGTGCCCGTAAGCAAGCCGGGCGGCGTCCAGCAAACCGGCGGCACGGCCCAGCAACGCCTCCAGCGTGGGCCAGTTGATCCGGGGGCTGTTCACGGCGTGGATTCGTCCGTGGCAGGTAGGCTTGCCAGGTTGGCCAGCACGCGCCGGTAGATGGCCGTCAAGGGTTCTATGTCGGCCACGGCCACGCATTCGTTGACCTTGTGGATGGTGGCGTTGGGTGGGCCGAGTTCGATCACCTGCGGGCACACCTGGGCGATGAAGCGCCCGTCGCTGGTGCCGCCGGTGGTGGAGAGTTGGCACTCGATGCCGGTTTCAGTGCGGATGGCGTCGCGCACCGCCTCAACCAGCGTGCCGGGGCGGGTGAGGAAAGGCAGGCCGCCCACCGTCCAGGCCAGCTCGTAGTCGCACCCTGCTTGCAGGCCGTGCTGGGCGAGGATGTCGGCCACCTGCTGCTGCAGGCCTTCGGCGGTGCTTTCGGTGCTGAAGCGGAAGTTGAAGTCCACCACCACGGTGCCGGGGATCACGTTGCTGGCGCCGGTGCCGCCGTGGATGTTGCTGACTTGCCAGGTGGTGGGCGGAAAATGGTCGTTGCCTGCGTCCCAGCGGGTGGCCACCAGTGCGGTCAGGGCAGGGGCCAGCATGTGGATCGGGTTGCGCGCCAGGTGCGGGTAGGCGATGTGCCCCTGCACGCCCTTGATGGTGAGCTTGCCGCTCATGGTGCCGCGACGGCCGTTCTTGATCATGTCGCCGGTGCGCTCGACCGAGGTCGGCTCGCCCACGATGCAGTAGTCCAGCCGTTCGCCGCGTTGCTGCAGTGTACGGCACACCACCACGGTGCCGTCGTCGGCTGGGCCTTCTTCGTCGCTGGTGAGCAAAAAGGCGATGTTGAGCGGGGCTTGCGGGTGGCTGGCGACGAAGTTCTCGCAGGCCACCACCATGGCGGCGAGCGAGGTTTTCATGTCGCTGGCACCGCGGCCGTAGAGCTTGCCGTCGCGCTGGGTGGGGGTGAACGGGTCGCTGGCCCAGGCGGTGAGCGGGCCGGTGGGCACCACGTCGGTGTGGCCCGCGAATACCAGCGTCGGCGCATCGGAGGCTACGGTGCGCTTGGCCCACAGATTGGTGACGCGAAAGTCGGGCGGGCCGCTTTCGATGGTCTCGCACACAAAACCCAGCGGCAACAGCCGGGCGGCGATCAGGGCTTGGCAGCCGGCATCGGCGGGGGTGACGGAGGGGCGAGCAAGCAGCGCTTCAGTCAGACGCAAGGTAGCGGTCATGGGGCAGTTCGGGCGAGGCGGTCAGTGGTTGACGTCGAGGGTGAAATCAGTGAAAGATGGGCCAGGTGGGGGGTTGGGTGGAGTCACCGAACTGGAACGACTGGACTCTGAAGCAGTTGGCCTCTGATTTTGCAGCCTCCACATCAGGTTGGTGGGTGAGTCGGCATAGGACAGACCTTCCTTGCGGTCCACCTTGCCTTCCGTGATGAGGCGGGCAATGTCTTCTTCAAAAGTCTGGGACTCTTCCGCCATCGATTTTTCCAAGGCCTCACGTACCCCAAAAAAGTCGCCTTTTTCAATGAGTTCACTCATCAGTCGGGTGTTAACCATGACCTCCACGGCCGGAATGCGCCCTCCGTCCACGGTTCGCATCAATCTTTGCGAGACAATGGCTTTGAGGGCGGAGGCCAGATCATTCAACATGGACAGGCGAACTTCAACGGGGTAGAAGTTGAGGATCCGGTTCAGCGCTTGGTAACTGTTATTCGCGTGCAAAGTGGCCAGCACCAGATGCCCCGACTGGGCGTAGGCAATCGACTGGGCCATCGTTTCACGATCGCGGATTTCGCCGATCAGGATCACGTCAGGGGCCTGGCGCAAGGCATTCTTCAGGGCGATATGCAGCGATTCAGTGTCCGTTCCCACCTCGCGCTGGTTGACGATCGATCGCTTGTTCTGAAACAGATATTCAACCGGGTCTTCAATGGTCAGAATGTGCCCGGTGGTGCTGCGATTCCGATGCTCCAGCAGCGCCGCCAAGGTCGTGCTTTTCCCGGACCCAGTCGCGCCGACCACCAGCATCAAGCCGCGGCGCGCCATGATCATTTGGTTGAGTACTGGGGGAATATTCAACGATTCCACCGAGGGAATCTCCGAGTTGATGAACCGGATGACGACGGCGCATGTGCCCCGCTGCTTCATGGCACTGATCCGAAACCGGCCGACCCCGGAGATGGGGATGGCAATGTTCAACTCGCCGGTTTGGTGGAACAAAGCCAGGTGTTCCTCGCTGATCACCTCGGAGAGCAGCCTCAGAGGACCATCAGGGGGGAGGGGCTGGGCATTCATGGGCTCAAACAACCCATTGATTTTGATAAACACCGGGGAGGAGGCCGTCATGTAGACGTCCGACGCCTTTTTTTCTCCCATCAGGCGCAGTATGCGCTCCATCGTTCCCATGTCGACCCTCCTCGGTGTGCTCGATCAGTCGCGCAGCAAGTCGTTCAGGCTGGTTTTGGCGCGGGTCTGGGCGTCCACCCGTTTGACGATGATGGCGGCATACAGGCTGTACTTGCCGCCGTCTTTGGGCAGGCTGCCGCTGATGACCACGGAACCGGCAGGCACGCGACCGTAGCTCACCTGGCCCGTGCTGCGGTCGTAGATCGGTGTGCTCTGGCCGATGTAAACGCCCATCGAGACGACCGAGTTTTCTTCCACGATCACGCCTTCGACGATCTCCGAACGCGCACCGATGAAGCAGTTGTCTTCGATGATGGTGGGGTTGGCCTGCAGCGGCTCGAGCACGCCACCGAGCCCGACGCCGCCCGACAGGTGGACGTTTTTGCCCACTTGGGCGCAGGAGCCGACGGTGGCCCAGGAGTCCACCATGGTGCCTTCGCCCACATAAGCGCCGATATTCACAAAGCTGGGCATGAGGATGGCACCTTTGGCAATGTAGCTGCCACGGCGTGCCACGGCGGGTGGCACCACGCGCACACCGGTGGCCGCCATTTCTTGCGGGCTGAGGTGGGAGAACTTGGTTTTCACCTTGTCGTAAAAGGCCAGTTCACCGGCCTGCATGATTTCGTTGTCGTTCAGGCGAAAGCTCAGCAGCACCGCCTTCTTGATCCACTGGTGTACCGTCCACTGGCCGACGCCTTCACGGCTGGCCACGCGCAGCTTGCCGGTGTTGAGCTGGCAGATCACGTCCTCGACGGCGTCTTGGACTTCCTGCGGTGCGTTGGCGGGAGACAGTTGGGCGCGGTCGTCCCAGGCGTTTTCGATGATTGCTTGCAGGAGTTGGGTCATGCTAGTGAGGCGTTGGAGGTTGCAATGAAACGGACGATGCGTTGCGCTGCTTCGAGGCACTCGGCGGTTGCGGCGACCAGCGCCATGCGTACCCGGTGCCGACCGGGGTTGATGCCAGCGGCCTCCCGGGCCAGATAGCTGCCGGGTAGAACGGTCACATTGTATTGGGCGAACAATTCGCGCGCAAAAATCACGTCCCGCGCCGGGTGGTCGGTGTGATCTTGGCCACCAAAGCGTTGCGGCACTTCGGCCCAAAGGTAGAAGCCAGCATCGGGCAGTCGCACATCCATCACTTGGGCTAGCAGCGGCGTGACGGCGGCAAACTTGCTGCGGTACTGCTCGCGGTTGTGCTGCACGTGTGCTTCATCGAGCCAAGCGGCGGCGCTGGCCGTTTGTACGGTGCTGCTCATGGCGCTGCCGTGGTAGGTGCGGTAGAGCAGAAAATCGCGCATCAGTTGGGCGTCACCGGCCACGAAGCCGCTGCGCAGCCCAGGTACGTTGCTGCGTTTGGACAGGCTGGTCAGGCTGATGAGGCGCCGAAAATCGGTGCGGCCCAGCCGGGCGGCGGCCTCCAGCCCGCCCAGCGGGGGGTCGGCGCGGAAGTAAATCTCGCTGTAGCACTCGTCGGCGGCAATCACGAAGCCGTAGCGTTCGCTCAAGTCGAACAGCATGGCCCATTCTTGCAGGGGCATGACGGCACCGGTGGGGTTGGCGGGCGAGCAGGTGTAGAGCAACTGGGTGCGTTCCCAGACCGATGCGGGCACGCTGGCCCAGTCGGTGGCGAAGTTGCGCTCGGGCTTGCTGGGCACGAAATAGGGCTGCGCACCGGCCAGATAAGCGGCCCCTTCGTAGATCTGATAGAAGGGATTGGGGCAAACCACCACGGGTTCTGTGGCGCACGCAAAAGCCCTCGGATCGACCACCGTCTGCGCCAGCGCAAACAAGGCCTCGCGGGAGCCGTTGACCGGCAGGATTTGGCTCGCCGGGTCGAGCTGCAGGCCATAGCGCCGGTTCAGCCAGGTGGCGCAGGCCTGTTTGAGTTCGGCGGTGCCCGCAGTGGCCGGGTACTGGGCCAGACCGCCATCGGCTGCGTGGATGGCGTCACACAGGCGATGTTTCAGGAAGTCGGGGGTCGGGTGGCGGGGCTCGCCGATGCCCAAGCTGATCGGGGCATAGCCCGGATGGGGTGTGACGTCGGCAAACAATTGCCGCAGGCGCTCGAACGGGTAGGGCTGCAGTCGCGCAAGAAGGGGGTTCATAACCGGTGGGGGTGCGTAAGCCGCCGATCTTAGCGCGTCTGCGGCCGCTGGCCGCATGGGACTAAACTCCCGGACATCGTTGCACCGTTGCACCGTTCCATTTGCCGCTGTTTCGCTCTCGTCGTGCGTCTTCACACCATCAAACTGTCCGGCTTCAAGTCGTTTGCCGAACCCACCACATTCAGCCTGCCGGGGCAACTCGTCGGGGTGGTGGGGCCCAATGGCTGCGGCAAGTCCAACATCATGGACGCCGTGCGCTGGGTGCTGGGCGAAAGCAAGGCCAGCGAGTTGCGCGGCGAGTCGATGCAGGACGTGATTTTCAACGGCACGACGCAGCGCAAACCGGCCAGCCGGGCCAGCGTGGAGCTGGTGTTCGACAACGCCAGCCACCGCGCAAGCGGGCCGTGGGGATCGTTTGCCGAGATCGCGGTGAAACGGGTGCTGACGCGCGACGGCACCAGCAGTTACTTCATCAACAACCAGCCGGTGCGCCGCCGCGACGTGCAGGACGTGTTCTTGGGTACCGGTCTGGGGCCGAGGGCCTACGCCATCATCGGCCAAGGCACGATCAGCCGCATCATCGAGTCCAGGCCGGAAGAACTGCGGCTGTTTCTGGAAGAAGCCGCAGGCGTGTCGAAGTACAAAGAGCGCCGACGCGAGACGGCGAACCGCCTGCACGACAGCCGCGAAAACCTGACCCGGGTGCAAGACATTCTGCGCGAACTCAACGCCAACCTCGACAAGCTAGACAAGCAAGCCGAGGTGGCCCAGCGTTACCACGCCTTGCAGCATCTGCTCGGTGTGCGGCAGCAGCAGTTGTGGTTACTCAAGCGGCGCGATGCCGAGGGCGAACTGTCGCGGGTGCAAGCCGTTGGGGCGCAGGCCGTCAACGCCTTGGAAGGGCGCATGGCCGACTTGCGGCGCGTCGAGGCCGACCTGGAAACCATACGCCAGGCCCATTACGAGGCTGGCGACGAATTGAACCAGGCCCAGGGCCGCCTCTACGAGGCGGGGGCCGCCGTGGCTCGCCTGGAGGCCGAAATCCGCTACGTGGTCGAAGGCCGCCAGCGGGTGCAGCAGCGTCTGGGGCAATTGCAGGAACAGTCCGCCCAATGGGCGCAGCGCTTGAGCACTTCAGACGCCGAGCTGCAAGCGCTGGCCGAACAACATGAATGCGCCGCCGAGCAGGCCGAGCGGCTCGCTGCCCAGTTGGAGGAGCAGGCGGGCCAACTGCCCGACCTCGAGGCCACCTGGCAGCAAGCCCAGGGCCGGGCGGCGGCACAAAGAACCGCTGTGCTGCAGGTGCAGCAGGCGATACAGGTGTTGGCCGCCGAACAGCGCGGATTCGGGGAGCAGTCGCGGCAGTTGCAAGCACGCCGCGAACGCTTGGCTGCCGAGCGCCGTGTCTTGCAAGCACCCGATGAGGCGCGGCTGCAGGCGCTCGAGCAGCAACTGCAGGCGGCGCAATCGGCTGGGCAGACGCTGGACGCCCGGCTGCAGGCCTTGCAGGCCGAGGTGCCGCAGTGCGAAGCGGTGCGCAAGCAGGCCCAACTGAGCCTGAATCAGCAAGCCCAGGCCGGGGCAGAATTGGCGGCCCGGCTGGCAGCGCTCAAGGCCTTGCAGGAGCAGCTCCAAACCGATGGCCAATTGCTGCCCTGGCTGAGCCGGCATGGGCTGGATGCGCTGCCCCCCCTCTGGCAGCGCCTGCACGTCGAGCCGGGCTGGGAAAGCGCCATCGAGGCGGCTCTGCAGGAGCGGTTGGCGGCGCTCGAAGTCGCGCGGCTGGAGATGGTGGGTGCCTTGGCAGCCGATGCGCCGCCTGCCCGGCTGGCCTTTTTTTCACTGGCACCGCTGCCGCTGGCTGGCAGCGGGTCGGTGCCACCGCCGCTGTCGCTGTCGCCACCGCTGCAGCCGCTGACCCAGCGCCTGCGGCTGCACGATGCGGCCCTGCACAGCCTGCTGGGCCACTGGTTGCACGGCTGCTGGACGGCCGACAGCCTGGAGCAGGCGCTGGGCTTGCGTACGCAATGGCCGGTTGGCACCCGGGTCTTCACCCCGCAGGGGCATGTCGTCACCGCCACGCATGTGAGTTTCTACGCCCCCGACGGCGAGCAATCGGGTCTGCTGGCTCGCGCCCACGAGATAGATAACCTGGGCAAGCAGTGGCGCACCCAGTCCCTGATGGCCGACCAAGCCCGGGCCAGCCTGAACCGTGCCGAAGCCGCTTACGCCGACGCCAGCGAGCGCCTGCAATCGGTGCGCCAAGAGGCTGCGCAACAGCAGTCGCAGGTGCATGCCTTACAAGTCGAATGCCTGCGGCTGGCCCAGCACGCCGAACAGGCCCGGCAGCGCAGCCATCAGTTGGCCGCTGACTTGGCCGAAGTGGAGCAGCAACTGGAGGCGCTGCAGGAACGCCGCATCGAGGCCGAAGGCCGGTTCGAGGAGCTGGACCTGCAACTCGCCGATGGGCAGGAGCGCCATGCCCAGACTGAGGATGCGGTGATCGCGGCACAACGGCGGCTGACTCAGGTGCGCGAGCAACTGCGCACGCTGGAGCGCCGCGCCCAGGAGGCCGCCTTTGCCCAGCGCAGTCTGGACGCCCGCCGGGGCGAACTGCACCGCGCCCGGGCAACCGCCGAGCAGCAATTGCAGGCGCTGGCCGACGAGCAGCAGCGTGCGCAGGCCGAGTGGGAGCGGCTCTCCGATGCCGCCGCCGAAGGCGGTTTGCAGGCCGCGCTGGAGGCCCGGCTGGAGCGCGAGCGTGCGCTGGCGGCGCAGCGCAGCCAGTACGATGCATGGACGGCGCGTTTGCGTGCCAGCGACGAGCGCCGCCTCCAGCTCGAACGCGAGCTCGAACCCTTGCGGGGGCGCATCACCGACGCCCGGCTCAAGGAGCAAGCCGCCCAGATGGGGCTGCAGCAGTACCAGCAGTGGCTGGCCGAGGCGGGTGCCGACTTGGCGGCGCTGGAGCAGGGGATCGAGGCCGAAGGCGTCAAGCTGCATGGCCTGCAAGGCGAGATCGAGCGCTGCCAGCGCGACATCACGGCCTTGGGGGCGGTGAATCTGGCGGCGCTGGAAGAACTGAGCAGTGCCCGCGAACGCAAGCAGTTTCTGGACGCCCAGTCCAGCGACCTCGACCAAGCCATACAGACGCTGGAAGACGCGATACGCAAGATCGACGCCGAAACCCGCGACCTGCTGGGCAGCACCTTTGCCACCGTCAACGGCCATTTCGGCAAGATGTTCCCCGACCTCTTTGGCGGCGGCCAGGCTCGCCTGGTCATGAGCGGTGCCGAAATCCTCGACGCCGGGGTGCAAGTGATGGCCCAACCCCCGGGCAAGAAAAACCAGACCATCCACCTGCTGTCGGGCGGCGAAAAGGCCCTGACGGCGATTGCGCTGGTGTTTGCCATCTTCCAGCTCAATCCGGCACCGTTTTGCCTGCTCGATGAGGTCGATGCCCCGCTGGACGATGCAAACACCGAAAGATATGCCAAACTGGTGTTGCGTATGAGCACGGAAACCCAATTTCTTTTTATCAGTCACAACAAAATTGCCATGCAAATGGCCCAACAACTCATCGGAGTGACCATGCAGGAACAGGGCGTATCGCGTATCGTGGCCGTGGATATGGAAACGGCCTCCAACATGATGGAGGCCTGACCGTGCTGACCTCCTTGCAACTGGGGCTGATCGTACTGGGGCTGCTGGTGGTGGTGGCGGTGCTGCTTTATAACCGCTGGCAGACCAGACGGCTGCAGCCCCGGCGTGCCCGCACGGCTGCCTCGCCTGCTGCCGAGCCGACCCTGGGTGCCGTGGAAGAAGCCGACCTCGAGCACCACCGACACGAGCCTACGCTGGGCGCTGACTGGGCGGCGGCGCTGCCAGCGGCTGCGGCGGCCAGCACGGCCGTGCTCGATGCGCAACTCGACGCCATCGTCGCGCTGACCCCAGAATCGGTTGTCTCAGGCGACGCGATGCTGGCGGCTTTGCCGGGTACGCGGCGCATAGGCAGCAAGCCGTTTTTCATCGAGGCCAGGCAGTCCGAGACGCAGGCATGGGAATCCCCACGAGCGGGCCAGCGGTATGAGGAACTCAAGGCGGGTATTCAGCTCGCCAACCGGCACGGGGCCTTGAATGAAATCGAATTCTCCGAGTTCGTCGTCAAATTGCAAGCCTATTGTGACGCACTGCACCTGTCGGCCGACTTCCCGGACATGATGGTCGAGGTGGGCCGGGCGCGTGAGCTGGACCAGTTTGCCGCCGACCACGACGCCCAGCTCACCTTCACCATTCGGGCCACACGGGCTGCCTGGAGCCCCGGCTACCTGACCCAGCATGCCGCCATGCAGGGCTTCGTTGCAGGCGCTTTGCCGGGGCGCATGGTGTTGCCTGCGTCACAGCCCGGGGCGGCACCCATCCTCGTGCTGCAGTACGAAACCCAGGCCGCCTTGTCGGACGACCCGGATCAGGCCGCCTTGCGGCAGTTTTCCATCGGTCTCGATGTGCCCCATGTGGCTCGCTCCGAGAGGCCGTTTGTGCGCATGCGCGAGGCGTCCATGCAGCTCGCCAAGGCGATGGAGGGGCTGATTACCGATGACGGCGGGCAACCCTTGCAGACTGACGCCATGGATCGCATCGGTGCCGACCTGGAGGTGTTGTACGACGCGCTCGAGCAGCGCGGTCTGGCTGCCGGTATGCCGCTGACCCGGCGCTTGTTCACCTGATGCTGCAAGCTTGCGGGAATCGTCAAGCGCTACGCAGATAGCCGCTGACCTGCATGGCCCGCAGCGTCTGCTCAGCCAGATCGGGCAGCCTGGGCAGGGTGGCCGCAATCAGCTCATGATCTTGCTGCAGAGCTGCTTTCTCGATCTCGTGTGCAGAAGCCGCCAGTGCAGTGGCACCCATGTTGGCACAGCTTCCTTTGAGCGAATGGGCTTGACGATTGATGGCCTTCATGTCGCCAAGGTCAACCGCCCGTTGGAGCTTGTCCACCTCGTCCATCAGGTGGTCGGCAAACAGGCGCGTGATCTGGAAAAGCTCGTCATCCAGAAGTGCCTGGAGTTCAGCAAGTGAGGCGGTATTGAGCACGTCGGACACGGCGATCATCGTGGAAAAATCGGTCACATTTTAAGTGGATTGGTGCCAAGCACTTCGCTCTACAATGAGGCGGTGCTCCATTCATCTGTCATGAATTCACATCGACTGCTCGTGGTCGATGACGACGCCCCCACCCGTCAGTTGATACGACGTGTGCTGGCCAAACAGCGTTACGAAGTCCTTGAGGCCTCCAACGGCCAGGAGGCCATCCACCAGGTACTGGCGTTCAGACCCGACCTTGTGCTGATGGACGTCATGATGCCCGTACTCGATGGTTTCAGCGCCTGCGCACAGATCCGGCTGGAAGATGGAGATGAGAGCCTTCCGATCATCATGCTCACAGGTGCGGACGACCTGGACTCCATCGAGTCTGCCTTCAATGCAGGCGCCACCGATTTCATCACCAAACCCATCCATTGGACGCTCCTGACGGAACGGGTTCGGTACGCCTTGCGAACCGGCCAGTTGAACCGGGAAGTGCGCCGCAGTCGATTGCGTGAAGCCTCGGTTCGCCGCATTGCGGGTTTGGGGTACTGGGAATGGCAGCTTGACACCAATGCATTCAGCTGGACCGATGAGCTGGGGTTGATCACCGGCTTGCCCCAGGAGACCGTCTCCACGCTACCCCGGCTGCTGGAGCGTGTCCATGAAGAGGATCGTCGTCGGCTGCTGGTCGCCCTCGAAAGGGCGCGCGACATGGGTTTGCGCCTTGATCACGAGTGCCGGTTGCGGGTGGATGAGCGCGAATTCGTGATCCGTCTGGTTGGCGAGCGGGGCACCCAAAGCGAAGAGCTGCAGCAGGTCTATGGGGCGTTTCAGGATGTCACCGAGACCCGCCGCACTCAAGCCATGGTGGACTATCTGGCGTTGCATGATGAACTGACGGGTCTGGGTAATCGTCGCCTCTTCATGCGGCAGGTGGCCGAATCGCTGGCCCTGAGACCCCGTTCCTCATCCAGTGTGTTGCTGGTCGGGGTGTTGGATATTTCACGCTTCGCCCGGCTCAACGACACGCTGGGGCAAAGCGGGGCGGACCGGCTGCTGGCCATGATCAGCAAGCGACTCACAGACCCCCTGAATCTGCATACGGGTGGCCTGGGTCGAATCGGAGGGGATGAATTTGCTTTCTTTTTTGTGGCCGATGACGACGACGAAGTCCCCCAGCGCTACCATGCCCTCTTTGAAAGCCTGACGGCTCCGTTCAAATGCGATGGTCAGGACGTGTTTGTGAGCTTTTCCGGTGGCTACAGCGTTTTCCCGCGTGACGGTCAGGACGCAGAGACCTTGCTGGCCAAGGCGCAAGCTGCGCAGCGACTGGCTCGCAAACAGGGGCGAGACTACCTCGCCGCCGAGACCGACGAGCAGACGACCCGCAGACGATTGCTGGAGATCGAACTGGAGCGTGATCTTTACGCGGCGCTGGCGAATCAGGAGTTCTTTCTGTTGTACCAGCCCCAGGTGGCGTTTGCCCAACGACAGGTCACTGGGGTGGAAGCACTCATTCGCTGGAATCACCCCCGACTGGGTGTGTTGTCACCGGCGCTTTTTGTGGGCCTGCTGGAAGAAACCGGCTTGATCCACGACGTCGGCACCTGGGTGCTTAGGGAGGCTTGTCGCCAGGCCGCAACCTGGCATCGTCAGGGGCTTGATTTGCGCGTCGGCATCAACCTGTCGCCGCGCCAGTTTCTGCTGGATAACCTGTTGGAAGCCATTCAGGAAGCCGTCCGAGACGCCGATGTGCCTTCGTCACTGATTGAACTGGAGATTACGGAAAGTCTGGCCATGCAGGACGTGACCCACACGGTGCATCTGCTGCAGCGTTTCCGGTCCGCAGGATTCAAGATAGCCGTGGACGACTTCGGCATCGGTCATTCCTCCCTGGAGTACCTGTTGCGCTTCCCGATCGACGTGATCAAGATCGATCGGGCATTCGTGATGGAAATCACATCCCGAGTGGGGGATCGGGCGATCGTGCGAGCGATCACCGTACTCGCGCAGGCGCTGGGCCTGATGGTGATTGCCGAAGGCGTCGAAACCCAGCGCCAGTCGGATTTTCTTGAAGCCATTGGAGTCACGGAAATTCAAGGGTACCTGATCGGCAAGCCCATGTCGGCGTCCGAAATCGAGACGATGGTGCACGCCCATCGACAGGCAGCGCGTCACTGAGTCCGGCAGGTCAGTGAATGTCGCCGGCGTGAACGCCGAACATGCCGGCGCGTCGATCCGCAAAGTAGAGCTTGAGGGTTTCGCTCACGGTTCGGAAGGCCAGATCATCCCAGGGGATTTCGTGTTCCCGGAACAGACGGGCCTCCTGGGTTTCGTGGCCCGGATCGAACACGTCGCTCAGTAGCCGTGCCCGGTAGTACAGATGGACCTGCCCGACACGGACCACATTCAGCACCGTGAAGAGGCCCAGCAACTCGATGGCCGCCCCTGCCTCTTCATGGGTTTCGCGAGCCGCCCCTTCGGCCGTGCTCTCGCCCATTTCCATGAAGCCAGCGGGCAGCGTCCACTTGCCGCGGCGCGGCTCAATGTTGCGCTTGCACAGCAGCACCCATGCACCATCCGGCCCCCAGAAGGGAACCGTACCCACCACATTCAGCGGATTCTCGTAGTGAATCGTGCCGCAGTTGGGGCAGATGGCCCGAATCCTGGTGTCGCCGTCATCGGGCAGACGGTGGTCCACAGCGGTGCCGCAGGCCCGGCAGTGTTGGATGTGTGATCGAAACATGGTAGGAGTGTAGAGGGCTTCGGTGGGGTCGGCGTACCAGGAGGCAACCAGAGCCGGACACAAGGATCCGATGGATGAACTCAATCATGTGATAGCCTATTCGGCATGCGATTGCACAACTATTTCCGCTCCGGCACGTCTTTTCGGGTGCGCATCGCCCTGCATCTCAAAGGACTGCCCTACGACTATGTGCCCGTGAATTTGCTCAGGGGGGAGCATCGCGAGGAGGCGTATCGAGCCATCAGCCCGGATGGACTGGTGCCTCTGCTTGAACTGGAAGTCGCCTCCGAACCGATTCGACTGACCCAGTCGATGGCCATCATCGAGTACCTTGAGGAAGCGTACCCGACACCCCCCCTGATGCCAGCGGATTGCCTCGGGCGTGCGCGGGTCCGTGCCATGGCGCAAACCATCGCCTGTGAGGTGCATCCCGTCAACAACCAGCGCATTTTGCAGTATCTGGGTCGGGCCATGCAGGCCAGTGACGCCCAGCGCACCGAGTGGTACAACCACTGGGTGACCGTGGGTTTGCAAGCCTACGAGAGGCGCCTTGAAGAAGCGGCCAGGGACAGGCAACGCGAGGGTCTGCCACCTTCAGTCTATTCCTACGGTGCCTATCCCACCTTGGCCGATTGCTGCCTGGTGCCGCAAATCGTCAATGGTCGGCGATTCAGTCTGGACATCGAGGCGCTGGGCATACCTCTGACTCTGGCGGTTTTTCAGGCCTGCATGAGGCTCGATGCCTTCGTTCGTGCATTGCCAGACAGGAGTCCGGATGCCACTTGATGTTTCTTGCTGGACGCCCGCTGAAGCCCCCTGGCCAGCAGGGGTCCGGGCAGGTTTTACCTGGCGCACCGGAGGCGTCTCGGCGGCACCCTGGGACAGTCTGAACCTTGGGGATCATGTGGGCGATGATCCGGCTGCGGTGCGACAAAACCGCGCCAGATTGGCGCAGTCTTCTGCCCTGAGTGGTCGCTATTTGCGCCAGGTACATGGATCGGACGTGGTTCGACTTACCCCGCAAAGCCCTGATGGCCTCGTTGCCGATGCCTGCTGGACGGAGTCGCCCGGCGTAGCTGCGGTCATTCTGGTGGCCGACTGCCTGCCGGTACTGCTCTGCAGCCCGGATGGTCAGCAAGTGGCAGCGGCGCACGCAGGCTGGCGCGGGTTAGCGGGGGCCGACGGGCAGGGTGTGCTGGAGGCGCTTTGCAGCACTTTGTGCCAGCACAACGGCTTGTCCGATCTCTCGGGCTGGGTGGCTTGGCTTGGGCCTTGCATAGGCCCCACTGCCTTTGAGGTGGGGTCGGACGTCCGAGACGCTTTGATAGCGGGGAACCCTGAGGCCAACACCTGTTTCACGCCTGTCGGCGCGACATCCGAAGGCCCCCCGTTCTGGGCTGACCTGCCTGCGCTGGCGCACCAGCGTCTGGCCCGTTGCGGCATCACGGACATCCATGGCAACCACGGTTCCGTCGAGTGGTGCACCTTCAGTGATTCACGGCGTTTCTTTTCCCACCGGCGTGACGCCCGACGACTCGGCAGCACTGGGCGCATGGCGGCTTTCATCGGACTTGTCCGCTGAACGTTCAGCGGCTAGGCGGGCTTTTTTGCGCAATGGCGAACCCGTGATGTAAATCAGGATGCCGATAGGCAGCAAACCGTAAAAAAAGAAGGTAATAATGGCTCCCAGGACGGAGCCGGTTGGGCTGGTGGCTTCGGCAACGGCCATCAGGACGACCACGTATAGCCAGGCAATGATGACAAGGTACATGGTTCGAATCAGCGTAAGGGCAGGCAAATGCTTCCTGTCAGTCCCCTGGAAGCTCCATGCCGCACACTGTACAGGTAATGTTTGGGGTTTGTAGCCCTTGATTGAGTTCCCGACGCAAACGGAGACATTGATGACCCCTGACAACCCTTGGCTGCAATCGGCCCAGCAATTGCAGCAATCCGCGATCCGGCAATGGACTCAAATGTTGCAGGCGTCGCCCACTTGCGCAGCGCCGCTTCCACACTTGGCGCTGCCGGGTGGTGCTGGCATGGCTGAACTTTTTGCCAAGATCACCGGGCATCAGGTCAAGATCGACCCCTCGCGCTTGCTCGGCATCCAGCAAGCCTATGTGCGCGAACTGGCTGAGTTGTGGAATCAGGGCCTGCAAGTCAGCCCCCCCAAAGATCGCCGCTTTGCTTCCGAGGCTTGGGCATCCAGCCCCACGGCGGCCTTTTCGGCAGCGGCCTACCTGCTCAACGCCAGAACCCTGATGGCCATGGCCGACGCGGTGGACGCCGATCCCAAAACCCGTGCGCGTCTGCATTTCGCGGTCCAGCAATGGATCGATGCCAGCGCACCCAGCAACTTCATGGCCTTCAATGCCGAAGCCCAGAAGAAGGCACTCGACACGCACGGCGAAAGCATCTCCAGGGGCATACAGAACCTGCTGCACGACATGCAGCAGGGCCACGTGTCCATGACCGACGAAAGTGCCTTTGAGGTCGGCAAGAATGTGGCGACCACAGAAGGGCAAGTGGTGTTCGAGAACGAGCTGTTTCAACTCATTCAGTACAAACCCCTGACGGCGAAGGTCCACGAGCGCCCCTTCTTGCTGGTACCCCCGTGCATCAATAAGTTCTACATCCTGGATTTGCAGCCCGACAATTCCCTGATCCGCTACGCCGTCGAGCAGGGTATGCGCACCTTTGTGGTGAGCTGGCGCAACCCGGACGCTTCCTGCGCCCAGAAAACCTGGGACAACTACATCGAGGATGCGGTCATCAAGGCCATCAGCGTGACCCAGGACATCACCGGTGCGGCGGACATCAATGCACTGGGATTTTGCGTCGGCGGAACCATGCTCGGAACGGCCCTGGCCGTGCTCGCTGCCCGGGGCGAACATCCAGTCCACAGCGCCACTTTCCTGACCACATTTCTGGACTTCTCGGACACAGGCGTCCTGGATGTGTTCATTGATGAAGCGTTCGTGCGATTTCGTGAGATGCAATTTGCCAACGGGGGTCTGCTTCCGGGTCGTGACTTGGCGACCACCTTCTGCTTCCTGCGACCGAACGATCTGGTCTGGAATTACGTGGTGGGCAATTACCTCAAGGGCGAGACGCCGCCCCCGTTTGACCTGCTGTACTGGAACAGTGACAGCACCAATCTGCCTGGGCTTTATTACGCCTGGTACCTGCGCAACACGTATCTGGAAAACCGGCTCTGCCAGCCGGGTGCGGCCACCGTGTGTGGCCAGAAGGTGGATTTGTCAACGCTCGATATGCCGGTGTACATCTACGGCTCCCGTGAAGATCACATCGTGCCCATTGCTGGTGCTTACGCCACCACGCAGCATATGCCGGGGCCCAAACGGTTCGTGATGGGGGCCTCCGGGCATATTGCGGGTGTCATCAACCCGGCCAGCAAGGGCAAGCGCAGCCACTGGATCGGACGGGACAATCACTTCCCTGCGGATGTCAACGACTGGATCGCATCGGCAACCGAACACCCGGGCAGTTGGTGGACAGACTGGTCGGACTGGCTCAAAGCCCGGGCCGGAAAGTTGATCCCGGCACCCAAGAGCTACGGCAACCGCCGCCACAAACCCATCGAGCCGGCACCCGGTCGCTACGTCAAGGCCAAGGCCTGAACCCTTTTTTCAATCCCAACTCTGAGGAGTAACCATGGAAGACATCGTCATCGTAGGGGCAGCCCGAACTGCCGTCGGGAAATTTGGGGGCAGTCTGTCCAGAGTCTCGGCGCCTGAACTGGGGGCGACGGTGATCAAGGCCCTTCTGGAGCGCACGGGTGTGGGCGCTGACCAGGTGGGTGAGGTCATCATGGGTCAGGTGCTGGCTGCCGGCTCAGGGCAGAACCCGGCCCGGCAAGCCATGATGAAAGCCGGGATTGCCAAGGAAACGCCGGCGCTGACCATCAACGCCGTGTGTGGCTCTGGCCTGAAGTCCGTGATGCTGGCTGCCCAAGCCGTGGCCTGGGGCGACAGCGACATCGTGATCGCCGGGGGGCAGGAAAACATGAGTGCCAGCCCGCATGTGCTCATGGGCAGTCGTGACGGCCAGCGCATGGGCGACTGGAAAATGGTCGATTCCATGATCGTCGATGGCCTGTGGGACGTCTATAACCAGTACCACATGGGCATCACCGCGGAAAACGTGGCCAAGGCCCATGGCATCACGCGCGAACAGCAGGATGCACTGGCCCTGGCCAGTCAGCAGAAGGCGGCGGCCGCACAGGACGCTGGCAAGTTCAAGGATGAAATCGTGCCCGTCGTGATCCCTCAAAAAAAGGGTGATCCTCTGGTCTTTGAAGCCGACGAGTACATCAACAAGAAGACCCATGCCGACGCCTTGTCGGGTCTGCGTCCGGCCTTTGACAAAGCCGGTTCTGTGACGGCCGGTAATGCGTCGGGCATCAACGATGGTGCTGCTGCAGTGATGGTCATGAAAGCCAGCAAAGCAGCGTCTTTGGGCCTCAAGCCCCTTGCGACTCTGCGCAGTTTCGCCACCAGCGGGCTGGATCCAGCCACGATGGGTATGGGGCCCGTGCCCGCATCGCAGAAGGCCCTGGCTCGCGCGGGCTGGACGGTGGGCGCTGTCGACCTGTTCGAACTCAACGAGGCCTTTGCCGCGCAGGCCTGCGCGGTCAACCTGGGACTGGGCGTCGACCCCGCGAAAGTCAACGTCAATGGTGGCGCGATTGCGATTGGCCACCCGATCGGCGCTTCTGGCTGCCGCATTCTGGTCACGTTGCTGCACGAAATGCAGCGCCGTGATGCCCGAAAAGGTTTGGCCGCCCTTTGTATTGGCGGTGGCATGGGGGTTGCCCTCACGGTCGAACGCTGATTGTCATTGTCATCCCACTCAATTCAACCAGAGGAGTTTTCCATGAGTCAGAAAGTTGCCTACGTCACCGGCGGTATGGGCGGTATCGGTACCGCAATTTGCCATCGTCTGGCAAAGTCCGGCTACAAAGTCATCGCCGGGTGTGGGCCCACCCGCGACGCTCAGAAATGGCTGGACGAACAGAAGGCCCTGGGCTTCACCTTCCATGCCAGCGTCGGTAACGTGGCGGACTGGAATTCGACCGTCGAGGCCTTCACCAAAGCGAAAGCGGAGCACGGCCCGATCGACGTGCTGGTCAACAACGCGGGCATCACCCGCGATCGGATGTTCCTGAAAATGACGCTGGAGGACTGGGATTCGGTGATCAGCACCAACCTGACTTCCATGTTCAACGTGACCAAGCAGGTCGTCCCTGACATGGTCGAACGGGGCTGGGGTCGCATCATCCAGATTTCGTCGGTGAATGGTGAAAAAGGGCAGGCCGGGCAGACCAACTACTCGGCGGCCAAGGCCGGCATGCACGGCTTCACCATGGCGCTGGCTCAGGAACTGGCCGCCAAAGGGGTGACCGTCAACACGGTCAGCCCCGGCTACATTGGCACCGACATGGTTCGTGCCATTCGCCCGGACGTGCTGGAAAAGATTGTCGCCACCATTCCGGTCAAGCGGCTGGGCGAGCCCGAAGAAATCGGTTCCATCGTTGCCTGGCTGGCCAGTGAAGATGCCGGATTCACCACCGGAGCTGATTTTTCCTGCAACGGTGGGTTGCATATGGGCTGACCGCCTACGTGTCCAGTCACAGAAACCCGCCTTGGGCGGGTTTGTTGTTTCATCCAGAGATAATTATCGGATGACACCATTAGTGATCCCTGTCCATCCAGCCGGCTGGCGCCTATCCGTCGCCCCGATGCTCGATTGGACGGACAAGCATTGCCGTTACTTTCATCGCCTGCTGACGCGCCGCACCCGCCTGTACACCGAAATGGTGACCACGGGGGCTTTGATGCACGGCTCGGTGCGTCGGCATTTGCGCTTTGACGAAGCGGAGCACCCGCTGGCGCTGCAACTCGGCGGTAGCGAGCCCCGAGAACTCGCGCTGGCGGCTCGCATGGGCGAGGCTTGGGGGTACGATGAGATCAACCTGAACTGCGGCTGCCCGAGCGAGCGGGTACAGCGGGGTGCTTTTGGAGCCTGCCTGATGGCGGAGCCTCGGCTCGTGGCGGCGGGCGTCAAAGCCATGCGCGATGCCGTGCGCATACCGGTCACGGTCAAGCACCGCATCGGGATCGATCGGCTCGAAAGCTACGACTTTGTGCGCGATTTCGTGGGCACTGTGGCCGAGGCGGGGTGTGCAGTTTTCATCGTGCATGCCCGCAATGCCTGGTTGCAGGGTCTCAGCCCGAAAGAAAACCGCGCAGTACCACCGCTGCGCTACGAGGTGGCCTATCGCCTCAAGGCCGATTTCCCCGATCTGACCATCGTCGTCAATGGCGGCATCACCTCGCCTGACGCGATCGAGGCCCACTTGAGCCGGGTGGACGGTGCCATGCTGGGCCGTGAGGTGTACCACCGCCCGTGGCAGATGACGCAGTGGGATCAGCGCTTTTATGCTGAGGCGGCCAGCGTAGCGTGCCCCGATGCGGTGGAGGCGGCGATGGTGGCTTACATGGAGCGCGAAGCCCGTGCTGACGGCACGCCCTGGTACCCGATTGCCCGCCATATGCTGGGTTTGCGGCATGGGCAGCGTGGCGCACGGCTCTGGCGTCAGGTGTGGAGCAACCATCAACTCAAGCCGCTGCCACCCCGAGCAGTCGCCGCCATGGCGCGGCTGGCCTTGGAAACCGAGTCGCTACCCAGTTAATCAGGTGGCTGCGGCGAGGCCGTTGGCAAAGTGTTTTTTCACGGCCGCGACCGCCCGCTGCGGTGCCCGCTCAGACAGCGCGTGCATGATGGCCCGGTGCTCGGCCAGCGACTCGGCCATCCGGCCGGTTTTGAACAGGGAACTGTGGCGATTGAGCTTCATCACCTTGCGCAGGTCGGTCACGATCTGCTTGCGCCAGCGGTTGCCCGCCAAATCCAGCAGCCGCAGATGGAAGGCTTCGTTGATTTCAAAAAAGCGTTCCCGCGAACCGTGGACAGGGCCGGCGGCCTGTTCGAGTTCGGCGTGCAGTTGGGTCAATGCACGCAATTCATCGTCCGTCGCCCGGCTGCAGACTTCGCCCGCCGCATCCGACTCCAGCAGGGCCAGCAGGTCGTAAACTTCACGCAAGTCTTGTTCGGATACTTCGGTCACGTAAGCACCACGGCGCACTTTCATCGTCACCAGCCCTTCGGCGGCCAGTACCTTGAGGGCTTCGCGCAGGGGCGTGCGGCTGATGCCGAACTCCTCGGCGATGCGCAATTCGTCGATCCATGAGCCGGGCGGCAACTCCCGATTGAAGATGCGTTGGCGCAGCAATTCGGCCACTTCTTCGTAGAGCGCTCGGGGAGTGAGGGAAACAGATGCCATGGATACCCTGATGGTTCGACTCGATTATAGCGACTGTAAAATTTTGCATCAATAATTATGAATGATGTAAAATCGTCGATGTTGCTTTTCGCCTCCTGAAAGTCCCTTCATGTCCGCCTCTGAATTCAAGTCCCACACCCTTGCAGAATGGCAAGCTGCTGCCGAAAAGTCGATCAAGGGCGCGTCGATCAACCCCCTCCACTGGACCACGCCCGACGGCATCGTGGTCAAGCCGCTCTACACCGCCGAGGACATCAAGGGGCTGCCTTACACCGACACTCTGCCGGGCTTCGAGCCCTTCATTCGGGGGCCGCAGGCCACCATGTACGCGGTGCGCCCCTGGACCATCCGCCAGTACGCGGGTTTTTCGACCGCCGAAGAATCCAATGCCTTTTACCGCAAGGCGCTGGCTGCCGGCGGGCAGGGCGTGTCGGTGGCGTTCGACCTCGCCACCCACCGGGGTTATGACAGCGACCACCCGCGCGTTTTCGGCGACGTGGGCAAGGCGGGGGTGGCCATCGACAGCGTGGAGGACATGAAGATTCTGTTCCATCAGATCCCGCTGGACCAGGTGAGCGTGTCCATGACCATGAACGGCGCGGTGCTGCCGGTGCTGGCGGGCTACGTGGTGGCGGCCGAAGAGCAGGGCGTGGCGCAAGACCAATTGAGCGGAACCATCCAGAACGACATCCTCAAGGAGTTCATGGTCCGCAACACCTACATCTACCCGCCCGAGCCGTCGATGAAGATCATCGGCGACATCATCGAGTACACGGCCCAGCACATGCCGAAGTTCAACTCGATCAGCATCAGCGGCTACCACATGCAGGAAGCCGGGGCCAATCAGGCGCTGGAGATGGCCTTCACCCTGGCCGACGGCAAGGAGTACGTGAAAACCGCCATCGCCAAGGGCATGGATGTAGATGAATTCGCCGGTCGCCTGTCCTTCTTCTGGGCAGTGGGCATGAACTTCTACCTCGAAATCGCCAAGATGCGCGCGGCCCGCCTGCTGTGGTGCCGCATCATGAAGGGCTTCAACGCCAAGAACCCCAAGAGCCTGATGCTGCGCACGCACAGCCAGACCTCGGGCTGGTCGCTGACCGAGCAGGACCCGTACAACAACGTGGTGCGCACCACCATCGAGGCCATGGCGGCCGTGTTCGGCGGCACACAAAGCCTGCACACCAACTCGTTCGACGAGGCCATCGCGCTGCCGACCGAGTTCAGCGCCCGCATCGCGCGCAACACGCAGCTCATCATTCAGGAGGAAACGCACATCACCAAGGTAGTGGACCCTTGGGCGGGTTCCTACATGATGGAGGCATTGACGCAGCAGATGGCCGACGAAGCGTGGCAGATCATCGAAGAAGTCGACGCCATGGGCGGCATGACCAAGGCCGTGGACAGCGGCTGGGCGAAGCTGAAGATCGAGGCTGCCGCTGCGCAAAAGCAGGCCCGTATCGACTCCGGCAAGGACGTGATCGTCGGCGTGAACAAGTACAAATTGGCCAAGGAAGACCCGATCGACATTCTGGACATCGACAACCACAAGGTGCGCGAGCAGCAGATCGAGCGCCTGAACGCGATCAAGGCCAGCCGCGACAACGCCGCTGTGCAGGCCGCCTTGGCGGCACTGACCGCCGCTGCCGAAAGTGGGCGTGCCAACCTGCTCGATCTGTCGATTCGGGCGATCCGGCTGCGCGCCACCGTGGGCGAAGTGTCGGACGCGCTGGAGACCATCTACGGGCGCCACCGCGCCGATACGCAAAAGGTGACGGGTGTGTACGCTGCAGCCTACGATTCCGCTGAGGGGTGGGAAAAACTGAAGGAAGAAATCGCCGCTTTTGCCGAAAGTCAGGGCCGCCGTCCGCGCGTGATGATCGCCAAACTCGGGCAGGACGGCCACGACCGCGGTGCCAAGGTGGTGGCCACGGCCTTTGCCGACCTCGGTTTTGATGTCGATATGGGGCCGCTGTTCCAGACGCCCGCCGAGTGCGCCCGCCAAGCGATCGAGAACGACGTCCACGCCGTGGGTGTCTCCACCCTCGCGGCAGGCCACAAGACGCTGGTGCCCGCCATCATCGAAGAACTCAAGCAGCAAGGTGCCGACGACATCATCGTTTTCGTGGGCGGCGTGATTCCGCGGCAGGACTACGACTTCCTGTACCAAGCCGGGGTCAAGGGCGTCTATGGCCCCGGCACCCCCATTCCTGCCAGCGCCAAGGATGTGCTGGAGCAGATTCGCAAGGCCGTTGCTTGACAGCCCGGCACATGGAATATACCATTGGTATATCTTTTTTCTGCTGTGAGGTGTTCCCATGACTTTTGCATCCCCACCTGATGTGGCCAAGGTGTTCATGTCTGGCCGAAGCCAAGCGGTACGTCTGCCCAAAGCCTTTCGTTTTGAGACCAACGAAGTCACCATCGAGCGCGTCGGTGATGCAGTGATCCTTCGGCCCAAAGACGATGCATCGGCGGTCTGGGCCACTCGACTGGTGGCTGCCGTGCAGGCTTTTGCGGACACGCCACTTCCTGAGCGTGACGCCGACTGGCATCAGTCCGACCGCGAGGGCTTGGCACCATGACGGTGGCCGTGCAGTACATGCTGGACACCAACATCTGTATTTATGCACTCAACCAGAGGCCAGAGCGAGTCCTGCGTCGCATTGTGGACGCGGGTGAAGGGCGTGTGTGCATCTCCAGCATCACGGCAGCGGAGTTGGCGTTTGGTGCGCTCAAAAGCACACGTCCGGCGACGTGCATCCATCTGAAGGCGTTTTTGCAGACCTTGCCTGCGTTGTGTTGGGGCGGCGATGCCGTTTGGCGCTACGCCCAAGCCCGGCTGGAACTGGAGCAGGCGGGTCGGCGCATAGGCGAGAGAGACCTCTTGATTGCCGCCCATGCCTTGGCCGAGAACCTCACGCTGGTCACCCACAACACCCGCGAATTCGAGCGCATTCGTGGGTTGAAGCTGGAGAACTGGGCGGAGGAAATCGGATGAAAACGCCACTTCTTTGGGTGGATTGGGAGAATGTTCAGCCCGAGCAGTTGCCCGCACTCCATCTGGAAAACACGTGCGCATGGGTGTTTGTTGGGCCACATCAAAAAGATCAAGTGGATGCTTGACCAAATCCTCCACGGCAACCCCGCCCAGCAGCGCCGCGCCATGGCCAAGGCGATCACGCTGCTGGAATCGACACGTCCCGATCATCGGGTGCAGGCGGACGCGTTGCTCACGACCTTGCTGCCGCACACGGGTGGCGCACTGCGGCTGGGCATCAGCGGTGTGCCGGGCGTGGGCAAAAGCACCTTCATCGAGGCGCTGGGCCTGTACCTGATCCAACAGGGGCATCGGGTGGCCGTGCTGGCGGTGGACCCATCGAGCAGCGTGTCGGGCGGCTCCATTCTGGGCGACAAGACGCGCATGGAGCACCTGAGCGTGCACGAAAAAGCCTACATCCGCCCCAGCCCGAGCAGCGGCACGCTGGGCGGCGTGGCCGAAAAAACCCGCGAGGCCATGCTGGTGTGCGAGGCGGCGGGCTACGACGTGGTGATCGTGGAAACCGTGGGGGTGGGCCAGAGCGAAACCGCCGTGGCCAGCATGACCGACATGTTCTGCCTGCTGCAACTGCCCAATGCGGGCGACGATTTGCAGGCGATCAAGAAAGGCGTGATGGAGCTGGCCGACCTGGTCGTCATCAACAAGGCCGATCTCGACCCCGACGCCGCCACCCGCGCCCGGGCGCAGATCACGTCGTCGCTTCGCCTGTTGGGGCTGCACGGCAACCCGGATCGTTCGCCGGGCCGCTCCGACAGCGATCACGCCCCCTCGGGGGGCAGCGACCCGCAGGTGATCCAGATCAGTGCCTTGCGCGGGCAGGGCGTGGACACTTTCTGGAGCGCCGTGACCGAATTCAGACGGCTGCAGAGCGCCAACGGTCGCCAAGCCGTCAAGCGCCAGCAGCAGGCCCGCGCCTGGATGTGGGAGCGCATCGAGGCTGGGCTGAAACAACGTTTTCGTGCCCACCCGCAGGTGCGCGGCAAGCTTGAACTTTTCACGCAGCAGGTGCAGACCGGTCAACTGGCCGCCTCCACCGCCGCACGGCAGTTGCTCGACCTGTTCGAGTGAGGCCATTTCCTGATTTCACCGGAGAGACCCCCATGCAAGAAATCCTGCAACAACTCGAACAAAAGCGCGCCGCCGCACGGCTGGGCGGCGGACACAAGCGCATCGACGCGCAACACGGCAAAGGCAAGCTCACCGCGCGTGAGCGCATCGAGGTGCTGCTCGACGAAGGCACCTTCGAAGAATGGGACATGTTCGTGGAACACCGCTGCGTGGACTTCGGCATGCAGGACAACAAAATCCCCGGCGACGGCGTGGTCACCGGCTACGGCATGATCAACGGTCGCTTGGTGTTCGTGTTCAGCCAAGACTTCACCGTGTTTGGTGGTGCGCTGTCGGAAGCGCATGCCGAGAAAATCTGCAAGATCATGGATCAGGCCATGAAGGTGGGCGCGCCGGTGATCGGCCTCAACGACTCGGGCGGTGCCCGCATTCAGGAAGGCGTGGCCTCGCTCGGTGGCTATGCCGAGGTGTTCCAGCGCAACGTGATGGCCAGCGGCGTGATCCCGCAGATCAGCATGATCATGGGCCCGTCGGCGGGTGGCGCGGTGTATTCGCCCGCCATGACCGACTTCATCTTCATGGTCAAGGATTCGAGCTATATGTTCGTCACCGGCCCCGAGGTGGTGAAAACCGTGACGCACGAGGAAGTGACCGCCGAGGAGCTCGGTGGCGCGGTGACGCACAACACCAAGAGCGGCGTGGCCGACGGTGCGTTCGAAAACGACGTGGAAGCGCTGCTCATGCTGCGCCGACTCTACAACTACCTGCCGCTGAACAACCGCGAAAAAGCGCCGGTGCGCCCCAGCGGCGACCCGATCGACCGCGTGGAAATGAGTCTGGACACGCTGGTGCCGGAGAACCCGAACAAGCCCTACGACATGAAGGAGCTGATCCTCAAGACGGTCGATGACGGCGACTTTTTCGAAATCCAGCCCGACTACGCCAAAAACATCCTCGTCGGTTTTGCCCGCATGGACGGCCAGACCGTGGGCATCGTGGCCAATCAGCCACTGGTGCTGGCCGGTTGTCTGGACATCAAGAGCAGCATCAAGGCGGCGCGTTTCGTGCGTTTTTGTGACGCCTTCAACATCCCGGTCATCACCTTTGTGGATGTGCCCGGCTTCATGCCTGGCACCAGCCAGGAATACGGCGGCATCATCAAGCACGGTGCCAAGCTGCTCTACGCCTACGCCGAGTGTACCGTGCCCAAGATCACCGTCATCACCCGCAAGGCTTACGGCGGTGCCTACGACGTGATGGCGTCCAAGCACTTGCGTGGCGACGTCAACTTTGCCTGGCCGAACGCCGAAATCGCGGTGATGGGGGCCAAGGGTGCGGTGGAGATCATCTTCCGCGAAGACAAGGGCGACCCGGCCAAGCTGGCCGCCAAGGAAGCCGAATACAAGGCCCGTTTTGCCAACCCCTTCGTCGCGGCCAACCGCGGTTACATCGACGACGTGATCATGCCGCACAACACCCGCAAGCGCATTTGCCGCTCGCTGGTGATGCTCAAGGACAAGAAGATCGAGAACCCGTGGCGCAAGCACGGGAACATTCCGCTGTGAACTGGAACACCCCCGCGCCGCTTCGCGTCACCCCCTCAAGGGGGCGACACCAGCAGCCCGGCAAAGCCGGTTCTGCGGTGTCCTCTGGATGGCGGCTTCGGCACTCCAACAATTGAGAAGTAGGACATCACCATGTTCAAGAAAATCCTGATTGCCAACCGCGGCGAGATCGCCTGCCGCGTCATCGCCACCGCCCGCAAGATGGGCATCGCCACCGTGGCGGTCTATTCCGAGGCCGACAAGGAAGCGCGCCACGTGCGGCTGGCCGACGAGGCCGTGCTGCTGGGCCCGGCACCGTCGCGCGAGTCCTACCTGGTGGCCGACAAAATCATCGCTGCGGCCAAACAGACCGGCGCTCAGGCCATCCACCCGGGCTACGGCTTTTTGTCCGAAAACGAGGACTTCGCCAAGCGCTGCGAGGACGAGGGCATTGCCTTCATCGGCCCCAAGCACTACAGCATCGCGGCCATGGGCGACAAGATCGCGTCCAAGAAGCTGGCCAACGAAGCCCGGGTCAACACCATCCCCGGCTACAACGACGCCATCGAGTCGGCCACCAAGGCGGTCGAGATCGCCAAGGGCATCGGCTACCCGGTGATGATCAAGGCCTCGGCCGGCGGCGGCGGCAAGGGCCTGCGCGTGGCTTTCAACGACAAGGAAGCGCTCGAAGGTTTCACCGCGTGCCAGAACGAGGCCCGCAACAGCTTCGGCGACGACCGCATCTTCATCGAGAAGTTCGTCGAGCAGCCGCGCCACATCGAGATCCAGATCGTCGGCGACAGCCACGGCAACGTGATCTACCTGAACGAGCGCGAGTGCTCGATCCAGCGCCGCCACCAGAAGGTGATCGAGGAAGCGCCGTCGCCCTTCATCAGCGAAGCCACCCGCAAGGCCATGGGCGAGCAGGCCGTGGCGCTGGCCAAGGCGGTGCAGTACCAGTCCGCTGGCACGGTGGAATTCGTGGTCGGCAAGGATCAGGACTTCTACTTCCTCGAAATGAACAC
>DBAZ01000076.1:21800-28572 GCA_002291945.1 Tepidimonas sp. UBA997 | reverse complement strand
TCTTTCGCGATGGCTTCTTCCATGCCGACATGCACCCGGGCAACATTCAGGTCAGTATCGAGCCGGGCACCTTCGGGCGCTACATCTCGCTCGATTTCGGCATCGTCGGTACGCTGACCCAGTTCGACAAGGAATACCTGGCGCAGAACTTCACCGCTTTTTTCCGGCGCGACTACAAACGGGTGGCCGAGCTGCACATCGAAAGCGGCTGGGTGCCGCCCGACACCCGGGTGGACGAACTCGAAGCCGCCATCCGGGCGGTCTGCGAGCCTTACTTCGACCGCCCGCTGCGCGAAATCTCGCTCGGCCTGGTGCTGATGCGGCTGTTCCAGACCTCGCGCCGCTTCCATGTCGAAATCCAGCCGCAACTGGTGCTGCTGCAAAAAACGCTGCTCAATATCGAGGGCTTGGGCCGCGACCTGGACCCCGATCTGGACCTCTGGAGCACCGCCAAACCGTTCCTGGAAAAGTGGATGCTGCAGCAGGTTGGGCCGCAGAAGTTCTGGAGCCAGCTCAAGGCCGAAGCGCCGCTGTACGCCAAGCTGGTGCCGGAATTGCCGCGCCTGCTGCACGATTACCTGCGGCAGCGCCCGACCGACCTGCGCCGCGAGGTGCAGGAGCTGGTGCGCGAACAACGCCGCACCAATCGCCTGTTGCAAGGCATCATCTACGTGGGCGCGGGCTTTGTGCTGGGTTTGCTGGCGATGCAGTTCTACCTGCGCATCAACCTGTGGTGAGGTGCTGACAACGCTGGGTGCACCGGCGGCGCACCGGCGGCAGCTCGCCAACTATAATGGCAGGTTGCCCCCGAAGCCCGATAATCGCGCCCGGCTCTTGCCACGATGATTGCCCCGATCATTGCCACCTTTCTCTGCGGTTTGCACACCTAACCATCATGCCCATTTACGCCTACAAGTGTGAGTCCTGCGGACATGCCAAGGACGTTCTGCAGAAAATCTCGGATCCGCCGCTGACCGTTTGCCCTGCCTGCGCCGCCGCCACCTTCAGCAAGCAACTGACCGCCGCTGGCTTTCAGCTCAAGGGGTCGGGATGGTACGCGACCGACTTCCGCCACAGCGGCAGCGCTGCGGCAGGGGCGGCTGCCGATGCAGCCTCTGCCCCGGATACGGCTGGCGCAGCGGGCGGCTCCAGTGGAGAATCTGCCGCGGCATCGGCCACCGCCGCGTCTGCTGCATCAGCCACATCGGCCCAGGCAGCACCCTGCGGCGCATCCTGTGCCTGTCACTGATTTCCGATTCACACCCTCCTGGTCGGCCGACGTACGCCGGCCACTCTCCGAAAGCTCTGTCTATGGCAATGCGTACTGAATACTGCGGTCTGGTGACCGAAGCCCTGCTGGGCCAGACCGTCACCCTGTGCGGCTGGGTCAACCGTCGGCGCGACCATGGGGGCGTGATTTTTGTCGATCTGCGCGACCGCGAAGGTTACGTGCAGGTGGTCTGCGACCCCGACCGCCCCGAGATGTTCAAGGTGGCCGAAAGTCTGCGCAACGAGTTCTGCCTCCAGGTCAAGGGTCTGGTGCGTGCCCGGCCCGACGGCACCAGCAACGACAGCCTCAAGAGCGGCAAGATCGAAGTGCTCTGCCACGAGATCAGCGTCCTCAACCCCTCGGTCACACCGCCGTTCCTGCTCGACGACGACAACCTCAGCGAAACCACCCGCCTGACGCACCGCGTGCTGGATCTGCGTCGGCCCGCCATGCAGCGCAACCTGATGCTGCGCTACCGCGTGGCGATGGAAGTGCGCAAGTTCCTCGACGAGAACGGCTTCATCGACATCGAAACCCCGATGCTGACCAAAAGCACCCCGGAAGGCGCACGCGACTACCTGGTGCCCAGCCGTGTGCATGATGGCCAGTTTTTCGCGCTGCCGCAAAGCCCCCAGTTGTTCAAGCAATTGCTGATGGTGGCAGGCTACGACCGCTACTACCAGATCACCAAGTGCTTCCGCGACGAAGACCTGCGTGCCGACCGCCAGCCCGAGTTCACCCAGATCGACATCGAGACCTCGTTCCTCGCCGAGCAGGACATCCGTGCCATGTTCCAGGGCATGATCCGCCAGGTGTTCCAGAAAACCCTGGGCATCGATCTGGGCGACTTTCCGGTGATGGCCTATGCCGACGCCATGCACCGCTACGGCTCCGACAAACCCGACTTGCGCGTGCAGTTGCAGTTCACCGAACTCACCGACGTCATGGCCGACGTGGACTTCAAGGTCTTCAGTGCCCCGGCCCAGATGAAAAACGGCCGCGTGGTGGCCCTGCGGGTGCCCGGTGGCGCTGCCATACCGCGCAGCGAAATCGACGCCTACACCGAATTCGTCAAGATCTATGGGGCCAAGGGCCTGGCCTGGATCAAGGTCAACGACCTCGCCGCCGGTCGCGACGGCCTGCAAAGCCCGATCGTCAAGAACCTGCACGACGCGGCGATTGCCGCCATCCTGGAGCGTTCCGGCGCCCAGAACGGCGACATCCTGTTCTTTGGTGCCGACAAGGCCAAGATCGTCAACGACGCCATCGGTGCCCTGCGCCTGAAGATCGGCCACAGCGAACTGGCCAAGCAAAACGGCTGTTTCGAAGACCGCTGGGCACCGCTGTGGGTAGTCGATTTCCCGATGTTCGAGTTCGACGACGAGGCCAATCGCTGGAACGCCGTACACCACCCCTTCACCGCGCCCAAGGACGGTCAGGAAGTGTTCATGAGCACCGACCCGGGCCGCTGCATCGCCAAAGCCTACGACATGGTGCTCAATGGCTGGGAACTCGGCGGCGGCTCGGTGCGCATCCACCGCGCCGACGTGCAAAGCCAGGTGTTTACGGCCCTCAACATCGGCCCCGAAGAAGCGCAGCTCAAGTTCGGCTTCCTGCTCGACGCCCTGCAATACGGAGCGCCGCCGCACGGTGGCCTGGCCTTTGGTCTGGACCGCCTCATCACCCTCATGACCAAAGCCGAATCGATCCGCGACGTGATCGCCTTCCCCAAGACGCAACGCGCCCAGTGCCTGCTGACGCAGGCACCCAGCCCGGTCGATGAAAAACAGTTGCGCGAATTGCACATCCGTTTACGGAACCCGGTGGCATCTTAAGGGTCTTCTGCTATAGTGGTTTTGACTAACTGGAGCACATCATGACCGATCAAGCGCAGCAACCGAAAGACAGACTCGTGGCCGACCTCAAGCTCGTCATTGCCGATGCCGAGGAGCTGCTGGCCGAAACCGCCAGCCATACCGGTGAATGCATCGGCGAGTTGCGCGAGCGCATGCAAGACAACCTGCGCAACGCCCGCCACAGGCTGGGTGAGTTGGAAGACGCGGTGGCGGTCAAGACTCGGGAAGCGGTTCGGGCCACCGATCACTACGTCCACGAAAACCCCTGGAAAGCCGTTGGCATGGCGGCGGGGGCGGGCCTGATCATCGGTTTGCTCATCAGCCGTCGCTGAACGCTTGCTCAACGGCGGCAGAACGGCATCAGAACGGCAGCAGATGGGCACGTCGGCACCTGGCAAACCGGATTCGACCCGATCGCCGCAGGCTGCAAGCCTGATCGCGGGCGTCAAGGGCTGGATGCACGACGGCCTGGAGTTGCTGCGGGTTCGGCTCGAGCTGCTGGGTCTGGAAGCAGCCCACCACGCTCGGCAGGTGGCTCACATGGCCGCCTTGGCGTTGGTCGTCGCTTTTCTGGCTTGTCTGGGCTTGGCTTTTGTGGCGATGCTCCTCACCGTGATGTTCTGGGACACACACAGAACACTCGTGCTCACGCTGTTGTCGGCCACGTTCATCACGTTGGCCGGGGTCGGGTTCTGGCTCTTGCATCGAAAGATGCAGGAAACCCGACGATGGTTTGAAGCGACCCTCCAGGAATTGGGTCGCGACGTCGAGCGCCTGAAATCATGAATGCCACGCAGCGCTACTGGGTTCGTCGGGCGGAGCTTCAGGAGCGCTCGGCGTTGCTGCGTGATCGCCTGATGACCCACGCCGTGGCCACGCAACCCTTGTTCGGGGTCGTCGAACAGGCGATCCGCGCCGGGAGGTGGATGCGTCAGCACCCCTGGGTTCCCGTTCTGCTTGGTGCCGCTTTGGTCGTGCGCAGGCCCCGGTCGGTGCTGCGCTGGGCCTGGAAGGGCTGGCAGGTTTGGCGCTTTTTTTCGAAGGGGCGCGAGCAGTGGTTAAAGGTGTCTCGCTGATGCGCCGACCGCTGTCCGCCGCCCATCCAGCGATCGGTCATGACGCCGATGATGGAGTACCGGTTCTACGGAGGGATCCTTACGCATGCAGATGATCATTGGATATGTCGTCGCGCTGGTCTGCGTGTTTGGCGGCTACATCATTGCGGGCGGCAATATGGGGATCATCCTCAAGGCGTTGCCGATCGAGACCTTCATCATTGTGGGCGGCGCATTGGGGGCCTTTGCGGTCAACAACCAGGCCAAGGTGCTGAAAAAGGCCCTGGGTGGTTTTGGCAAAGCCATGAAAAGCAGCAAATACACCAAAGCCCGCTACATGGAATTGCTGTCGCTGCTGTATGAGATTCTTCAGAAAGCCCGAAAAGAAGGGCTGATGGCGATCGAGAGCGACGTTGAAAACCCCGATGCTTCCCCGCTGTTTCAGAAGTATCCGAATGTCGGCACCGATCATCACGTGGTTGAATTCATCACGGACTACTTGAGGATGATGGTCTCGGGAAACCTGAATGCCCACGAAATCGAGGCGCTCATGGACAGCGAGATCGAAGCCCATCATCAGGAGGAGCACCAGACCGTCGCGGCGTTTACTCGTTTGGCAGGCGCGTTGCCTGCTTTCGGCATTGTGGCCGCCGTGCTGGGGGTGATCAAGACGATGGGTTCCGTGGGGGAACCTCCTGAAGTGCTTGGGGGCAAAATCGGTGCCGCCTTGGTCGGGACCTTCCTTGGGATTTTCCTGGCTTACGCCATCGTGGAGCCTTTGGCGGGGCTCCTCGAGCAGAAAATGGACGAAGGCACCAAAGAGTTGCAATGCATCAAAACCACATTGCTGGCCAGCATGCAGGGCTACGCTCCCATGACGGCGATTGAATTTGGTCGCAAGGTGCTGTACTCGACCGAGCGTCCGAGTTTCAGCGAACTCGAAAGCCACGTCAAAACGAAGAAGTAAAAGGAATTCGTTGCCATGGCCGCTTCAGGAAAACCTTTACAGCCCATCATCATCAAGCGGGTGAAGAAGGCTGGCCATGGTGCCCATGGCGGAGCCTGGAAGATCGCCTATGCGGACTTTGTCACGGCCATGATGGCTTTCTTCCTGCTGATGTGGTTGCTTGGCTCCACCACGGAAGACGAACAGCGAGGCATCTCCGATTTTTTCAACCAGCCCTTTCTGGTCAGTCTGATGGGTGGTCCGGGAAGCGGGGGCAGTGTCAGCATCCTGCCCGGCGGTGGCGAGGACCTGACCCGCACGGCCGGGGAAATGCCCCGTGCCGATCCCGTCATGCTGGCTCGCCAACTGGGTGAAGAAGCGGTTCGGCAGGAAGCCCAGCGCCTCGAGCGTGAGCGCATCGAAGCCCTGCGCGAGAAGATCGAAACCGTCATCAATGCCAACGAGAGGTTGTCGGAGTTCCGTGACCAGATTCGGATGGACATGGTGCAAGACGGTCTCAACATCCAGATTGTGGACGACCAGAATCGGGCCATGTTCAATGTCGGCAGTGCCCTGGTTCAGCCCTACATGCGAGAAATTTTGCGGGAGATTGGTACGGCTCTGGCGGAAGTCAACAACCGCGTTTCCTTGTCGGGGCATACCGACTCGACGCCGTTCGGGGCCGGGGTGCGAGGGTACAGCAACTGGGAATTGTCGGCGGACCGGGCCAATGCATCCAGACGCGAACTGGTGGCGGCCGGCATGCCGGATACCCAACTCGCCCGGGTGGTGGGGATGGGATCAAGCCAGCCGTTGCTGCTGGATCGACCCTTCGACCCGATCAACCGTCGCATCAGTATTCTGGTGTTGACGCAGGAGGCCGATGCGCGCCTTTCAGAAGGGTATCGCTTGACCACGACCGAGGTGCAGGGCGAAGAAGCCATCGTTGACGCCATCAACAACCCGCCCACAGGGGTCGTCAATCTGCCGCCCCTACCCATACTCCCGACGCCTCCAGTCGTTCCTCGATGACAGAGGCTCTTGAAGCCTTACACTCAAGCCTCTCCCGGTCCGGAGTTCCTTATGCCTGATTTACGTTTTCTGATTGTTGATGATTTCTCGACCATGCGCCGCATCGTGCGCAACCTGCTCAAGGAAATCGGCCATGCCGACGCCGACGAAGCCGAAGATGGTGCCGCTGCCCTGCACAAGCTGCGCAATGGCAAATTCGACTTTGTGGTGAGCGACATCAACATGCCCAACATGAACGGCTTTGAATTGCTCAGCCAGATCAAGGCCGACGACAAACTCAAGCACATCCCGGTGCTGATGGTCACGGCCGAGGCCCGCAAGGAAGACATCATTGCCGCCGCCCAGGGGGGGGCGGCCGGCTACATCGTCAAGCCCTTCACCAAAGCCACCTTGGAAGACAAGCTGGCCAACATCTTCAAGAAAATGGGCTGGTAAGCAGGGACGCCACCATGAGCAACGACAAGTCTGCCGCCGATCCTTCCAGTGAAATGTTCAACCGGCTGGGTGCCATCACCCGCCAGTTGCACGATGCCTTGCACCAGTTGGGCTATGCCCCGGTGCTCAAGGACGCCGTTGACGAGCTGCCCGATGCGCGCAGCCGCCTGCAATACAT
>DBAZ01000076.1:3751-21451 GCA_002291945.1 Tepidimonas sp. UBA997 | reverse complement strand
GCCCGCCTGACTGGTGATGCGGCCGAAAAAGTACTGAACCGGGTGGACGAGGCCAAGGCCGAGCAGGAAGCGGTGCGGGTCAACAGCCGCCAGTTGGTGGAAACCATCAAAGGAGTGCCGGGCTTGAAATGGGCCATGCCAGAATTGGTGGAGTGGTCGGAAAAAATCCAGCACAGCACCGAAATCACCGACCAGCACCTGACCGAAATCATGCTGGCGCAGGACTTTCACGATCTCACCGGCCAGGTGATCAAGCGCGTGGTTGATCTGGCCGCGACCATCGAAGGCCAGCTCCTGCAACTGCTGCTGGAGGCCGCCCCCCACGCCATGCCGACCGATAAACAGCCCCCCGCCGGTCAACCGGTGCCCCAGCGCGAGCTGTCTGGTCCGGTGGTCAACCCGGAAGGTCGCACCGACGTGGTGACCAGCCAGCAGGACGTCGATGACCTGCTGTCCAGCCTCGGTTTCTGATTGTTGAAACAGGCGGCATAGCCCGCCTTTTTCGGGCTTTAGAAAACGCGCCCGGCTCAGACAATGCGGTGAACGATTCGTTTCACCGCCCATGGATGCCGATTCCTCCACCCAAGAAAAGAACCTGCCTGCGACCCCCAAGCGCCTGGATCAAGCGCGCAAGGACGGCCAGGTTCCTCAAGCCAAAGACCTGTCCAACCTGGTGGTGCTGGGCGGGGGGGCGGTGCTGCTGTTTGCCCTGACGCCCTGGGCTTACGAGCGGCTGCGGCATGCCATGCGTGCCACCTATACGTTTGACCACGACCTGATTCGGCACCCCGAAGTCATCGTCGAAATGCTGTGGCGCGCCGTGGCCGACGGGCTCCTGTTCATGCTGCCACTGGGCATCCTCCTGATGCTGATGATCGTGCTGGCCCAGGTTTCGATAGGCTCTTTCGCCCTGAGCCTCAAGCCCATGACCCCGGAAATATCCAAAATCGGGGTTCTCAGCGGCTTCCAGCGCCTGTTTTCCAAGCAGCAGATGTTTGAAATGCTCAAGCTGCTTCTCATCACGGTGCTGCTGGGTATCGTGGCTTGGTTGTTTGTCAGCAGCCATCTGGTGGAATTCGGCACGCTGCTGTTGCGCCCACTGGAAAGCTCGCTGAGCCAGTTGGGCCGCTGGTTCATGGTGGGTGTTGGCGGCTTGTTGATCGTGGTTCTGCTGGTGGCGGTGATCGACGTGCCCTTGCAGCAATACCTGCACAGGCACCGCCTGAAAATGTCCTTCAAAGAGGTGCAGGACGAGAGCAAGGAAACCGAGGGCAACCCGCTGCTCAAGGGCAAATTGCGCCAGCGCCAGCGCGAGATTGCACAGGGCAACAGCGTCACCCGCGTGCCAACTGCCGATCTGGTGGTGATGAACCCGACCCACTACGCGGTGGCATTGAGGTACGACGACAAAACCATGGCCGCCCCGCACGTGATCGCCAAAGGGGCCGACCTGGTTGCCTTGCGCATACGCGACATGGCCAAGGAGCACAAGGTGCCGGTGCTGCAGTCCCCCATGCTGGCACGTGCCTTGTATGCCCATACCGAAATCGACCAGCAGGTGCCCGCCGCGCTGTTCACCGCCG
Organism: Tepidimonas sp. UBA997; assembly: GCA_002291945.1. GTDB lineage: Bacteria > Pseudomonadota > Gammaproteobacteria > Burkholderiales > Burkholderiaceae_C > UBA997. The sequence goes on along the minus strand of DBAZ01000076.1, from coordinate 19,868 downwards.
TGGCGCAGGTGCTGGCCTATGTGTACCGACTGCGTGCGGCCCTCAAAGGCCAAGGCCCGATGCCGGGTCAGCCACCCGAGCCCGAAGTGCCTGTGGAGATGGACCCTCATCGTGGCCGGAGCCTGACTCCGGAAGCGGCGTAACCCTGTGCGGCGTCAATCCATGAACGTGTTCACACAAACCGCGGAAAAATGGCTGGGCAAGGGCAGAGGTTATGGCCCTGCCCTGGCAGCGCCCATTCTGGTCATGCTGGTGCTGTCGATGCTGGTGCTGCCGCTGCCGCCGTGGTTACTCGACACCTTGTTCACGCTCAACATCGCCCTGGCGCTGACGGTGATGATGGTCGCCGCCTACATGCGGCGTGCGCTGGATTTCGCGGTCTTGCCGACCGTGCTGCTGCTGACCACGCTGATGCGGCTGGCGCTCAACGTCGCCTCGACCCGTGTGGTGCTGATGGAAGGGCACACCGGCCCGGGCGCTGCGGGGGAGGTGATCGAAGCCTTTGGCACTTTTCTGGTCGGTGGGAATTTTGCCGTCGGCGTGATCGTGTTCCTGATTCTGGTGGTGATCAACTTCATCGTCATCACCAAGGGGGCCGAGCGGATCGCCGAAGTGGGTGCCCGATTCACCCTCGATGCCATGCCCGGCAAGCAGATGGCGATCGATGCCGACCTCAATGCCGGCATCATCGACGACAAAGAGGCCAAGCGCCGGCGTGCCGAAGTGTCTGAAGAGGCCGACTTTTTCGGCAACATGGACGGCGCTTCCAAGTTCGTGCGCGGGGATGCGATTGCCGGCATCCTGATTCTGCTGATCAACATCATCGGCGGTTTTGCCATCGGTATGCTGCAGCACGACATGAACGCCGGTGACGCCGCCAACAACTACATCACGTTGGCAGTGGGCGACGCCTTGGTGGCCCAGGTGCCGGCCTTGCTGATTTCCGTGGCCGCCGCGATGGTGGTGTCGCGCGTGGGCAAGGAAGAGGAATTGGGCGACCAGATCGTCACCCAGATGTTTGTGTCGCCCAAGGTGCTGGGCGTGACGGCCACGGTGCTGTTCGTGCTCGGCGTGGTGCCGGGAATGCCGAGTCTGGTGTTCCTCACGTTTGCGGGGCTGATTGGTTCGGTGGCGTACTGGTTGTGGCGCAATCAGCAACAACCCAGTGCGGCCGACCTGCAAGCCCAGCAGGCGGCTGCCGCAGCGGCCCAGAAAGCCCCCGATGCGGAAGCCACCTGGGACGACCTGCAGCCGGTCGATCTGCTCGGGCTGGAACTGGGCTACCGGCTGATTCCTCTGGTGGACAAGTCCCGCCAAGGCGATCTCTTGATGCGGATCAAGGGCGTTCGCAAGAAGTTTGCCCAGGAAGTGGGCTTTCTGCCGCCTGCCGTGCACGTGCGCGACAACCTCGAACTGCGGCCCAGTGCCTACCGCATCACCCTGCGCGGCGTGGTGGTGGGCGAAGGCGAGGTGTTCCCGGGCCAGCACCTGGCCATCAACCCCGGCCATATCAAGGCGCCACTGATTGGCACCGCCACCACCGACCCGGCTTTTGGGCTGCCCGCGCACTGGATCGACGAGCGCCAGAAAGAAAACGCCCAAATGGCGGGCTATACCGTGGTTGATTCCGAGACCGTGCTGGCCACGCATTTGTCACACTTGATGCAAGTCCATGCCGCCAAATTGCTGAGTCGTACCGAGGTTCAGGAACTGGTGGTGCATGTAGCGAAGCTGGCCCCCAAGCTGATTGAAGAAGTCGTTCCTGCCATGGTGTCTGTCGGTGTGTTCCAGAAGGTGCTCCAGTTGTTGCTGGAAGAGTCGGTGAACATCCGCGACATCCGCACCATCATCGAAGCGCTGGCCGAGCATGCGGGCCAGAGTCAAGACCCTGCCGAACTGGCGCGCCGTGTGCGCATGGCCCTGTCCCCGGCCATCGTCCAGCAGATCTATGGCCACGTTCACGAGCTCGAAGTGATCGCCATCGAGCCCGGTCTGGAGCGCCTGTTGACGCAGGCGCTCAGCGGCCAAGGCATGGCGGCCCTAGACCCCGGCGTGGCCGACATGCTGACGCAGTCGGCCGCCAAAGTGGCCAACCGGCAGGAAGAAAACGGCATTCCGGCCTGCCTGCTGGTGCCCGATGCCATCCGTTCCGCCATGGCGCGCCTGCTGCGCCGGGCTGCACCGCGCCTGCAAGTGCTCGCGCACAGCGAAATCCCTGATACCCACCTCATTCGAATCGGCCCGATTCTTGGAGAAGCCGCATGAACGCCCAACGTTTTATTGCCCCCAACTCGCGTGAAGCCATGGCTCAGGCCAAGGCCGTCTTTGGTGACAGCGCCGTGATTCTCTCCAGCCGATCGACGAACCAGGGCTTTGAAGTGGTGGCAACCGCCGAGGAGCACCTAGCCGGCATCACGACCCGCACGGCGGAGGAGGCCGCACCGGCATCACAAGCCGCGGATCGTTCCCGACTGAGTTTCGAGCAGCGTGCCGCACGCCAGTTGCCTGCCTTGTCATCCCGCACGTCCGTGGCTCAGGATACTGAAATCATGGCCATGAGCACGCTCTCGTTTCAGGACTACGTCCGCGAGCGGATGCTGCGCAAGCGCCAGGAGGCGCTGAAAGCTTCCTCAGAACCTGCGGCCCCGGCTCGATCGAGTGCGCCGGTACCGCCCCCCCGCTCGAAGGCGGACGAAGCGGTGCCCAGCCGGGTGTCGCCAGCCCCTTCCGTGGTTCAGAGTGCTTCAGTGAGCCAGCCTGCTCGCAAGGCCGTTGCATCCGCTGAGGCGGCCGCCAAGTCACCCGCGGCTGCCGCGGGAGCACGACTGACGGATCAAATCGATGGATTGAAGGCCCTTATGGAAGAGCGCTTCAATACCTTGGCCTGGCTCGGGCAAACCAAGCAAAGTCCGATGCAGTCCACTTTGCTGCTCAAACTCATTCGTTCAGGCTATTCGCCCGCCGTAGCGAGGGCGGTGATGGAGCGCCTCCCCGAGCGCTATGGTGCCAACGAGGCCTTCCAGTGGACGCAAGAGGTACTCGCGCGCAACCTGCGCACCAGTCGGGATGCCGGGCATCTGTGCGACGAGGGCGGGATTTTTGCGCTCATCGGTTCCACCGGGGTGGGCAAAACCACCACGGCCGCCAAACTGGCCGCGCAGTGTGTGCAGGCGTATGGGGCCAACAGCGTCGGGCTCATCACGCTGGACACTTACCGTGTGGCCGGTTACGAGCAATTGCGTGCGTACGGTCGCATGCTGGGCGTGGTGGCCCATCTGGCCCATGATCGGGCCGCACTGGCCGATTTGCTGGAGTTGCTGGCCAACAAGCGCATGGTGATCATCGACACGGCGGGGTTGGGCCACAAAGATGCCCGCATCCGGGACATGATGGCCTTGCTGGATGCGCCGAGCATCAAAAAGCTGCTGGTCCTCAACGCGGGTGCCCACGGTGACACGCTGGATGAAGTGGTGCATGCCTACCAAGGCCATCCGCTGCATGGGGTGATCCTCTCCAAAGTGGACGAGGCCGCCAAACTCGGCCCGGCGATCGACACGCTGATTCGGCATCAACTGGTCTTGCGTGGATTGAGCACGGGTCAGCGCGTCCCCGAAGACTGGCAGCGGCCGGAGTCGAGCGCCTTGATCCGGCTGTCGATGGCCACCAGCGGCAAGTCACCCTATGATCCTCAGGAGACTGAGCTGCCGCTCTTCTATGCCGATGCCGCCGGTGGTCGGGTGCAGTTGGATGGCCGCCATGCTTGACCCGCTGCACGACCAGGCCTCGGGTCTGGCGGCGATGAATCTGCGACCGCCCACACGGGTGTTGCCCATCGTGCACAGCAGTGCGGGGAGCACGTACTCACTGGAGTTGATGTGGCGACTGGAACGCGCCATGCTGCATCTGGGGTTGACCGTTCACGTGACCGAAGGTGCGCGAGGTTTGACCGTCCAGGACGCCAGTCAGGGCCATCAGGCCGTGTTGCAACACTGGCTGGAAGGGGTTCCTGCGGGTGCCGTGGTGTTGCTGCATGCGCCTCTGGAGGCATTGGCTGTTCTGCTGGCGGACAGTGCCGCCCGGCCACTCGTGGCAGTCACCGAAGACCCGCGTGCCCTGGTGGAGGCGTACAACGCGTGCAAGGTGCTCAGCCAGGCAGCCGGATTGCAACCCGTCATCATCACGCTTCTTCGGGAAGGGCCATCGTGGCCGGCGGCGGACAATCAGGACGGGATCGAGCGCCTGCGCTTGAATTGTGCAAGTTATCTGTCTGCGGTTCCCTCTGTGTGGTCGCTGGGGTATCATCACTCCATGGATGGTGCCACGGACCGTTTCGACGAATCCTGTGCCCTCAAGGTGCTCGATACTGCTTTGGTGCTGGAAGAAACCGAGAGTCCCATTCATGTTCACTTCCCTAACAAGCCGCGACCGAAGTCAGCCGCCGATCCGCATGCCGGAGTTTCAGATGTACACCGCCAAAGGCACGCTTGACCGGGACGCCCAACTGCGCAAATACAGCCCGTTGGTGCACCGTCTGGCACATCATCTGATCGCCAAGCTCCCAGCCAGCGTGGAACTGGATGACCTCATTCAGGTCGGCATGATCGGGCTCACCGAGGCTCTGGCGCGCTTCGAACCTTCTCAGGGGGTTCAGTTCGAGACCTTTGCCAGCCAGCGCATCCGTGGTGCCATGCTCGACGAATTGCGCGACGGTGACTGGATGTCGCGTGGGTCGCGCAAGTTGCAGAAAGACATCGAACTGGCCGTTCAACGGCTCGAGCAGAAGCTTCAGCGGGCACCCAAAGAGTCTGAAATCGCCATCGAACTCGGGATGCAACTGGCAGAGTACCAAGAATCCCTGGCCCGCGTGCGCGGCACGCAACTGGTTTATCTGGAAGATTTGTCAGCCAAAGGTGATGAAGACGATCATTTTCTGGACCGCTTCTTGCCGGTGGACGCACAAGCCGACCCAGAAGCCTTACTGGGCGACCAACGCATGCGTGCAGCCTTGGTCGAGGCGATCAAGAGGCTGCCTGAGCGCGAACAATACGTGATGAGCATGTACTACGAGCACGACATGAACCTCAAGGAGATCGCCGCCGTGTTGGGCGTGACCGAATCGCGCATCAGCCAATTGCACAGCCAGTCGATCGCCCGTTTGCGAGCCCGTCTGCGCGAGCACTGAAGCGAGGCGCTCAGGCCTTCAGGTAGCCGCTGCCGCTGCTGACGGTGCCCATGCCGCGTCCGCCCAGCCGACTGTAAGCCTGGACGGCATCCGGGGGCAATAGCACCGCCAGGGCGCGTTGAGCCTGGGCCGACAGACGATGATTCAGGGCCAGCAGGGTGTCCATCGAAGTCCGCAGTTCATCCAGTTGCAACTGAACCGCCGCAGGCATGTCTTGAGCAGGGTGCCCGGTCAGTTTCGTCTGTAACTGAACCAGTGCTTGGCCCAGCGCCTGAAGCCGCTCCAGAAAAGGGTCGGCTTGGTCAGCGCCGACACTATCGATTGCCGCTTGCTGAGCCGATAAAAAAAGACCCTGTAACAGGGTCAACTCTTGAGCAATGTCGGTCCAGGGGAGCGCGGCTGTCATCGCATGGCATTGTGGCCGCCACCCGAAGGGCCTGCACTGGCCACGCTCATCATTTCTCGGGCGTTGGAGATCAACTTGTCGGCAACGGCCTCGGCGTTGACCGAGAAGGAGCCGTTCTGGATGGCTGCACGCATGGCTTCGACTTTTTCGACGTTGAAGACGTCGGTGCCGGAACGTGCGACATTGTTGGTCATGGTCTGGGTGACGGCAGACAACCGAACTTCCACGCCGTTGCTGCTCTCCTGGGGGGCAGTAGCCGTGTTCTGCGCAGGCACGACCACGCGATCCACCGGTTTGGCTGAACCGGCGGTGGCAGGGGTGACGGACTTATCGAGCAGGCTGTTGACGTTCATGACACACTCCATGCCTCAAATAAAGAGGGACTTGGGAGTCATATCGACTTGATATGGCCAGACTTTAACCCTTTTTTCGAAAATGGGCGTGTTTTTTTGACTACAGGGTGATTTCGACGGTTTCCCGATCGAGTACCGTACCCGTCAGGACGCGGCGATTGGGCATGCGGATGCGAGCCGTCTGGCCCAGGTGGCCATGCGACAGTGCCGCGCCCGTGGCATACAGATGGAAGCCCTGCCCGCGGATCAGGACCCGGATCTGGCTGCCCGCCGTGAATACCTGAGGCGGACGCACCATGCCTTGCCGCAGAACAAGCCCGGGAACCAGGGGTCGAGTCACCTCAAGCCCCAGCCAGTCATCCTGACGGGCCAGGACCGGCGTGGCGCTTTCGGCCCAGTCGATTTCGGTGGGCTCCAGGTCGCTGACGGCCAGACGGGTGCCTGCTTGCACGGGCTGTGTCACGACCCAGGCGGGACCCCAGGCACGGACCGTGATCGGCAAAAACACGTTCCAGTGCACAGGGCCTTGAACGCACCGCAACCCCATCCGGGATCGACCCCACAGACGGGTGCCGGTGGGCAGATACGGCTCGACCCGTGCGCAGGGGGCCAACTGCAGGCGGCTATCGAGCGGGCCGACCTGTGCCTCCAGTCGCAAGCCGTGGGCAGGGGGCGCTGCGCTGGCGAGCTGGGCTTCAACCCACTGCTGACCTTGGGTGGCCCAGGCCCGCATCACCTGCTCGGAGGCAGCCTGCTGGGCGTGCACGGGCAGGATGACCAGCCCGAGGGCGGGGCCGACGATCCGCGCTACCCGGCTCGCCCAGGCCAGTGCCCGCTGAGCCCATGGGGCGGAGCGTGGCGAGGCGGGTCGAAAGCAACAGTCGCGCATGGCAGGGGCACCTTGGGCAGACTGTAAATCGCATGCCGACCCGTGAAGCCGAGATTTGAACCGCGAGCAGGTGTTTTTTCTGGATTTAACGGGTCCTCAAGTTTTTGACAATCACGTGACCGGGTCTCTGTTTCGGGTCCCGCCGCCGACAGGAGCTGCCCATGATCGAACGACTGACCCAGCGCATGGAGTTTTTCTCCAACGTGCTGCAGTTGCGTGCGCACCGCCAGCAGGTGATCGCCAGCAACATAGCCAACGCCGACACGCCCGGCTTCACGGCGCGCGACTTTGATTTTCGCGCCGCCATCCAAGACGCCGTGCGTAACCCCAGCGAATGGCGGGCAGGCGGCATGCCGATGCTCGCCGGCAACGACGCCCGCCACCTGCGAACCCTCAGCAACAGCACCAGCGTGGCCGAGCGCACGCGCGTCGCCTACACCGTGCAGACGCAGCCGAGCCTGGACGGCAACAGTGTCGATATGGATCAGCAGCGGGCCAACTTCATGCACAACGCCATTCAGTACGAATCCACGCTGCGCTTCATCAATGGCCACGTGCGCACCATGCTCAGCGCGATCCAGGGCCAGTAAGGAGAGCCACCATGTCGATGTTCACGATTTTCGGGGTCTCGGGCAGTGCCATCAGTGCCCAGTCGCAACGCCTCAACACCGTGGCCAGCAATCTGGCCAATGCCGATGCGGTCGCTGGCCCGGACGGGCAGGCCTACCGTGCCCGGCAGGTGGTGTTCCAGACCGTGCCCATGGGCAATAACCCGGCATCGGCCGGGGTGCGCGTGCAAAACATCATCGAAAACGAGACCCCGAACCGCCGGGTTTTCAATCCGCAACACCCCAGCGCCGATCCACAAGGCTATGTCACCCATTCCAACGTCAACCCGATCGAGGAGATGGTGAACATGATTGCGGCCTCGCGTTCCTACCAGAACAACGTCGAGGTCATGAACACCGCCAAGTCGCTGCTGCTCAAAACGCTGCAGATGGGCCAGTCCTGATCGCGCTGATCGACAAGGTTGCATCATGTTCATCACCCCGCTGACCTCCAGTGCCATCGACGCCTACAACGCCCGCGGCGGCGAGCAGGCCGATGCGACCGACCCGCAGGCCTCGCAGGATCGCTTTCTTCGTTTGTTCATTGCTCAGTTGAACAACCAGGATCCGCTCAATCCGATGGACAACGCGCAGATGACCACGCAGATGGCGCAGATCAACACCGTGACCGGGATCCAGCAGGTCAACCAGACGCTCAAGAGCCTGGCGGACCAGTTCAGCATGGGACAGGCTCTGCAGGGTGCCAGCCTGGTCGGGCGTCAGGTGATCGCCCAGGGCAATGCGCTGGCGGTCGATGGCAGCCAGGCGCAGGGCAGCTTCAGCCTGACCCAGCCCGCCGACAACGTGCGGGTGGACATCATGAGCAGCACCGGTGAGCTGCTGGGCACGGTGAACATGGGGCCGCGCAGCGCGGGCATGCACAACTTCAACTGGCCGATCGGGGCGCTGGATCCGTCCCGCGTAGCCAGCATGCAAGTCCATGCCTTTGCCGGGGGGCAAGCCGTTGCGGCCACCCCACTGGCCCGCCAGACCGTCGAGTCGGTGGCGCCCGTCGATGGCGCCTTGCGCCTGCGCACCAGCGCCGGCATGACCCTTTCTTTCCAGCAAGTCCTCGCGTTCCTCTGAGGCCCACATTCGTATCGACAGGAGAACCCCATGAGTTTCCAGACCGGCCTTTCCGGGCTCAACGCATCCGCCCGCAACCTGGACGTGATTGGTCACAACATCGCCAACGCGAACACCACCGGTATGAAGGCGTCGCGGACCGAATTTGCCGAGGTGTATGCGTCGTCGCTGGGTGCCACCGGCGGGGCGAACGCCGGGATCGGGGTGCAGGTCGCCGCCGTGTCGCAGCTCTTCACCCAGGGCAACCTGAAGGTCACGGGTAACCAGCTCGATCTGGCCGTCAACGGCAGCGGCTTTTTCGTGGTGGGCGACCGCACCAATGCCAACTCGGATCTCATGTACACCCGCAACGGGGAATTCAAGCTCGACAATCAGGGCTTCATCATTACCAATAACGGCCTGAGCTTGCGCGGAACGCCGCTCGATGCTGCAGGCAACGTGGCGGGCAGCCCGGGGCAGCCGATTCAGTTTCCGACCACCGGGGGCATTCCGGCCCGGGCAACCGGCACCAGCCCCAATCTGGCTGAGCAAGGCATCAACATTTCTGCCAACCTGGACGCCCGCGCGGACGTCGTCGGGCTTTTTCCGGCCGACCCTGCAAACCCCGCCCTCACCCCTGCCCAACTGGAAAACGCAGGCAGGACGTCCCTGAGCGTGTTCGATGCCACGGGCAACCGCATGGCGCTGAACCTGTACTTCCTGAAAACCGGTTCGACCGTCGTGAGTGGACAAACCCAGAACACCTGGCAGGTGGTCGGTGAGGCCAATGGGCAACTGGGTGCCATGGGCGAACTGGTGTTTGATGGAGCAGGCCGGATCATCCCAGGCGTATCGGCTTTCAGCACGTTTACGCTGCCTGCGACCACCAATCCCAGCGGGCCTTCTGCCGCACTGGCCTTGCGTATCAATGACCAGTCCTTCAACGGGTTGAACCAGTTTGCCTCCAGTTTCGGCGTGTTTGACATCCGCCAGGACGGCTATGCCGACGGTCAGTTGACCTCGATCGACATCGGCGAGAACGGCACCATCCTGTCGCGTTATTCGAACGGGGTGTCGGTGCCGTCCTTCCGCATTGATCTCGCCAACTTCAGAAACCTGCAAGGGCTGGAACCCACCAACGGCGGGTTCTGGCGTGAAACCGTGGCGTCGGGCCAGCCGGTGCGTGGGGCACCTCAGACGGGTGGCCTGGGGCTGATCCGCCAAAGTGCCCTCGAGGAATCCAACGTCGATCTGACCCAGGAACTGGTCAACATGATCGTGGCCCAGCGAGCCTACCAGGCCAATGCACAGACCATCAAGACGCAGGACCAGATTCAGCAGACGCTGGTCAACCTGCGCTGATCACGCCGACCCAGAACTGCGCGGAGTACGTCATGGATCGCCTCATCTTCACGGCCTTGTCGGGCGCGAATGCCTCGATGCATCGCCAGCAGGTGTTGGCCAACAACCTGGCCAACGTCAGCACCAATGGCTTTCGGGCCGAACTCGCCACGTTTCGTTCCGTGCCCTTGAGGGGCGAGGGAGCGTCCACGCGGGCCTTTGCGCTGGAGGCCACCGCCGGGCATCTGGACGCCCCCGGCACCATGACCAGCACAGGCCGCAATCTGGATGTGGCGGCTGTAGGCTCGGCCTATTTCGCGATTCAGGCGCTCGATGGCACTGAAGCCTACACACGTGCGGGTGCGCTGCAGGTGTCGGCCCAAGGGCAACTGGTGGGTCATTCGGGTCTGCCCATGCTGGACGAAGGCGGTGCGCCCATCAATGTGCCCAACAACGCGCAACTGATCATTGCCAGCGACGGCAGCGTCAGTGCCCGTGTCGGCAATGAGGCCCCAGAGGTGCTCGGCCGACTCAAGCTGGTGACTCCCGATACCGAAGCCCAACGCCTGGTGCGCGGGAACGACGGTCTGTTTCGTAGTGTGGCGGGTGACCCACTCCCGGCGGACCCGGACGCTCGGCTCAAGGATGGGGTGCTGGAAGGGTCCAACGTCAATGCGGTGGAGGCCATGGTCGGGATGATTGCGGCGGCCCGTCAGCACGAGTTGCAGTTGCGCATGATGCAGAACGCAGAAAGAAACGACCAGTCGGCCAGTCGGCTGCTGGGTTTGACCGGTTAACCCGGCTCATGATGAAGGAGTGAAGCTATGATCAATTCTTTGCATATCGCCAAAACGGGCATGCAGGCCCAGCAGACGCAGATGGACGTCATCTCGCACAACCTGGCCAACGTTTCAACCACCGGCTTCAAGCGCGGCACCGCCATTTTCGAGGATCTGATCTACCAGAACCTGCGTCAGGTGGGAGCACAGGCGGCCGAGCAGGGCGAACTGCCCACTGGCCTGCAGATCGGACTCGGCGTTCGCACCGTGGCGACCGCGCGGACTTACACGCAAGGCAACCTGCAGCAAACCGACAACCGGCTCGATGTCGCGATCAACGGCGATGGCTTTTTCCAGATCGAGATGCCGGACGGCTCCACCGCTTACACCCGCGACGGGAACTTCAAGCTCACGGCCGAAGGGCAACTGGTCACTTCCAGCGGATTCACCGTACTCGGCGGCGTCACCATTCCTGCGGAAACCCGTTCCGTCACCATTGGTGCCGATGGGATCGTGACCGTGATCGTGGGCAACAACCCGCAACCGCAGCAAGCCGGCACCATCGAGTTGGCGTCGTTCGTCAACCCGGCGGGTCTGGAGCCTCGGGGGCAGAACCTGTTCACCGAAACCCCGGCCTCGGGCGAGCCCAGTGTGGGCCAGCCGGGCTCCGAGGGTCTGGGGCCGGTTTTGCAGGGGTACCTAGAAAGCTCGAACGTCAACGTGGTGCAGGAACTGGTGACCATGATCCAGACCCAGCGTGCCTACGAACTCAACTCCAAAGCCATCCAGACGTCGGACCAGATGCTGCAACGCCTGAGTCAATTGTGAGGGCATGCATCATGAACCGCCACTGGATGGAACGAGGCCTGATCGGGGTAGCTGCTCTGGCATTGACGGGCTGTGCCAGCCTGTCGCAAATCCCGGACGTGGACTTGGCCAAGGCCCCGCAGACATTGGCCTTCCCCACTGTGCCTGCTGTGACGACTGGGTCGGCCCCAGTCACCGGGGGGTTATTCACGGCCGCCCATTTTCGGCCCGGGTTCGAAGATTACCGAGCCCGGTTGGTCGGCGACACCTTGACGGTCCAGATCACCGAGCGTTTGTCGGCGTCGCAACAAAGCGCGACAGACGTGAACCGCGAGTCGGAAATCAGCGCCGGGGTGTCGGCCCTGCCGCTGTTCAACGACAACTCCTTCGCCCGGGCCCGAGCCGGTGCGCAATCGTCCAACACCTTCACGGGGGACGGTGCGACCCGCGCCACCAACACCTTTTCGGGCAACATCACGGCCGTCGTGACCGAAGTGCTGCCCAACGGGCACCTGGTGGTGATCGGGGAAAAACAAATCGGGGTGAACCAGAACGTGGATGTGTTGCAATTTTCGGGCACGGTCGATCCGCGCACCATTCGCCCTGGCAACACGGTGCAGTCCACCCAGGTGGCGAACGTGCGCGTGCTTTCACGCGGTCGCGGGGCACAAAACGATGCGCAGACATTTGGCTGGCTTTCCCGGTTCTTTTTGACGCTTTTTCCCTTCTAAAGTTTTCTGACAATCGGTTCATGCGCTGTGTGCAGCCCTTGGTGGGGTTGCCGGAAAGGCCCACATGAACCGATTTTTCTTTTCCTGGTCCGGGTTCACCCGATCGTTGGGCCTCGCAGGCTTGTTGCTGGTACTGATGCTGGGCGCGACGGCGGCCCATGCCACCCGCATCAAAGACGTTGCTTCCGTGCAGGGGGTGCGCACCAACCAGCTCACCGGCTATGGCTTGGTGGTGGGGCTCGACGGCACGGGCGACCAGTCTTCCCAGATGCCGCTGACCGGCCAGGCGCTGCAAAACTACCTTCAGCAGTTCGGCCTGACGCTCCCTCCAGGGGCCAACTTCCAGCCCCGCAATGTGGCGGCCGTGCTCGTCACGGCGCAACTGCCGGCTTTTGCCCAACCCGGCCAGGGCATCGATGTAACGGTGTCTTCGGTGGGCAATGCGCGATCACTGCGCGGGGGCACGCTGATCACCACCCCGTTGCGCGGCGTCGATGGTCAGATTTACGCGCTGGCCCAAGGCAATCTGCTGGTGGGTGGCGCGGGCGCGGCGGCGGCTGGTGGCAGTGTCACCATCAACCACCTCAGCGTCGGGCGCATCCCGGGTGGGGGGCAGGTGGAACGCACCGTGCCCACGCCATTGCTGCAGGGCGAGACGGTGAACCTCAACCTGAATGCCTCCGATTTCCAGACCGCACGGCGCGTCGCCTTGGCCATCAACCGGGCCAAGGGCGAGGGGACGGCGCAGGCGCTCGATGGGCGCTTGGTGCGCGTGCGGGCACCGCTAGACCCCAACAACCGGGTGGCGTTTTTGGCTGACATCGAAGATCTGCCGCTGGAACTGGCGCGCCCGGTGGCGCGGGTGGTGGTGAATTCGCGCACCGGCTCGGTGGTCATGAACCAGTCGGTCACGCTCGGAGCTGCAGCGGTGGCGCATGGCAATCTGACCGTCACCATCATGGTGACGCCGCAGGTCAGTCAGCCGCCCCCGTTTGCCCCGCCCGGTGCACAGACGGTGGTGGTCGAGCGCGCCGACATCCAAGTAACCCAGGAAGAAGGTGCGCTGATCCAGGTCGATGCCTCGGCCCAGTTGAGCGATGTGGTGCGGGCTTTGAATGCGCTCGGTGCCACCCCGCAAGACTTGGTGGCGATTCTGCAGGCTATGCATGCAGCAGGCTCGCTGAAGGCGGAGCTGGAGGTGATCTGACATGAGCCTCGACCCGATGTCCACCGTCTCGATGTCGGCCAGCCGAGGGCTGGCCATCGACGCACAGTCGCTGGGCCAGCTCAACAGCCTGGCAGGACGCGACAGCCGCGCTGCGATGCAGGAAACGGCCCGACAGTTCGAGGCCTTGTTCATGCGCGAGCTGCTCAGAAGCATGCGCGAGGCCTCGATGCAAAGCGGCCTGATGGACAACGAGGCGACCAGCATGGGCACCCAACTGCTCGATGAACAGCTAGCCCTCAAGATGACGGGCCTGCCCGGCGGCTTGAGCGACATGATCGAGCGTCAGTTGTTGCAGCAGGGCCTGCCCACCGCACCTCCAGCGGCTGCGCCCGGCGCGGCCGTACCGGTGACTGCCGCGCCCGCCCAGCCCGTGGTTCAACCCACGGCGGCGCAGGCCAGCTTTGTCGCCCGTCACCGGGATGCCGCCGTGCAGGTGCAGCGTGAAACCGGCATACCGGCCGGTTTCATGATCGGTCAGGCCGCGCACGAAACCGGCTGGGGCCGCAGCCCGATCCGCCATGCCGACGGCTCCAGCAGCTTCAACCTGTTCGGCATCAAGGCCGGGCCTTCGTGGCGCGGTCGGGTCGCCGAAATCACCACCACCGAATACGTCAACGGCGAGCCGCAGCGCATGACGGCCCGGTTCCGCGCTTACGACTCCTACGCCGACTCATTCCGCGACTACGCCCGCCTGATCAGCCAGAGCGCCCGCTACTCGCAGGTCATGCAGAATCTGCATTCTCCACGGGCATTTTCCGAACAGTTGCAGTCCGCCGGTTATGCGACCGACCCGCGTTACGCCGACAAACTGACGCGGGTCATCAACACCACCCTGAACGTCAAACGCGCTTTGGGATGAGGAGCCGAAAATGTCTTTCAACGTCGGCGTGACCGCTCTGCGCACCAGTCAGGCTGCCCTGCAGGTCATCGGGCACAACATCGCGAACGTCAACACGTCCGGTTTTTCGCGGCAAAACGTCAGCCTGGAGCAGATTCCGGGTCAGAAGTTCGGCAACGGCTTTTTCGGCAAGGGGGTGGAGATCGCCTCGATCGATCGCTCCTACAACCAGTTCCTGACCCGCGAGGCCAACCTCACTGCCGCATCGGCGGCCGCGGCCAGTGAGCGCTATCAGCGCATGCAGAAGCTGGAGCAACTGTTCCCCATGGGGGAGGCGGGTCTAGGGCGTCAGCTCAACGGCTTCCTCAATGCCTGGGCCGACGTGGTGGCTTCGCCCACCAACCAGACCGCCCGAGGCGTGGTGCTGACGCGGGCCGATGAATTCGCCCGCCGCATCAACCAGACGGCTTCGCAGCTTGACGAATTGCGCTCCACCACCCGGGTGCAGATCGAAAGCAGCATCAGTGCGGCTAATCGTCTGTCGTCCAGCATTGCCAGCATCAACCAGCGCATCGTCGATGCCTTTGCGTCTGGCCGCGCACCCAACGATTTGCTGGACCAGCGCGACCGCCTGATCGCCGAACTCAACCAGATCGTTGAAGTCCGTACCCTGGATGCGGACGATCGCTCCATCACGGTATTTGCCGCCAACAGCGTGCCTCTGGTGCTGGGCAACCGCTCGACCGACCTCGTGGGTTCCGAAAGCGTCAGTGTGCAGGGCCGCTACACCCTGGGGTTTGGCAGTGAAACCGTCGTCATCAACGAAGAACTGCTCGCTGGTGGCAGTCTCAAAGGCTTGCTCAGCTTCTACAACGACGACGTGGCCGATGTGCGCAACCAGTTGGGTCGGCTGGCGCTGTCCACGGTGGAATTGATCAATCGGCAGCACCAGGCCGGACTCGACCTGAATGGCCACCCCGGGCTGAATGTATTCAATCCGATCTCGCTCAACAATACGGTGCAGTCCCTGACGCCGGGCGTGTCGTCCAGCCATCTGAGCCTCGCGGTCATCCCCGTCGGGGTGGACTCCGAGGCCCCGACCCAATTCCAGGCCAGCGATTACAGCGTCGAGCTGACGCCGAGCGGCGTGGTCATTCGACGTCTGAGTGACGACCGCTTCCTTGAAGCACAGCCCGGCGGCGGACTGGACTTCACCGCCAGCACACCGGCGACGGTCGCCTTCACGGGCGGGCCTCCCGGCGGCACCATCGACTTCGACGGTCTTCGGTTGACCGACAACGGGACCAGCGCGGGCGAGTCGTTCGTGCTCAAACCCTTTTCGCGGATCGCCGATCAAGTCCAGTTGGCGCTGACATCGCCTTCGCAACTGGCCGTTGCCAGTCCGCTCGTCATCCAGGCTGGGCCGAGCAATCAGGGCACGCTGGAGGTGGAGTCCATCGTCCGCTTGCCCTTTGGGGCACCGGCGTCTGCCACGCCTCAGTCGGACGTGACGCTGAGCTTCGATGCCTCGGGCGGCTTCACCTTGACGGCCACCGCACCTCCCGTGGCACCTGGAGCCATCCAAGTCCGGCGCGGTGGGGAGCTGCTGACTCCGCCCGGAGGCCCGTTCGAATTTGTTTCCGGTGCCGAACTGGTGCTCGAACTCCCCGGCCAGGCACCGATCAGCCTGAACTTGCGGGGTGCCCCTGGCGCCAACGACACGTTCGTGATCCGCCCGGCCAACCCGAACGCCCAGTTGCCACCTCCCGACCCATTGCGCCCGGTCTTTGATGTGCGCAGCAATGCGGGCAATGGCCGTGCGCTGCTTGCGATGCGCGATCTCGACGCGCTCGATGGCTACACGCTGTCCGACGGCTACATTCCGGTGTT
>DBAZ01000076.1:0-3371 GCA_002291945.1 Tepidimonas sp. UBA997 | reverse complement strand
CGCGTGGCCGACCAGGCCGAGGCCGCCCGGGCCAATCAGGCGGGCGTGAATCTGGACGAAGAGGCCGCCCGTCTGTTGCAATTCCAGCAGTCTTACCAGGCTTCGGCCCGGTATTTGCAAAGCATGCAGGCGATTTTTGATACTTTGTTGTCCACCTTCAGATGATGAGGAGCTGACATGACCGTGATCCGAGTAGCCACAGCCAACACCTTTGATGCCACCGTCAGCCGCATCACCCAGCGGTCGGCCGAACTGGCGCTCACCCAGGAGAAGCTGTCGGCGGGCAAGCGCGTGCTGCGCGCCAGTGACGACCCGGTCGCCGCCACGCTTGCCGAGCGCGAGAGCAACCGCCTGATGCGCACCGAAGCCGATCAGCGAGCCCTGGAGCGGTCCCGCTCCGGCTTGCAGCAGGCCGAAAGCACCCTGGGCCAGATGGGCGATGTCCTCGCACGCTTCAAGGAACTGCTGGTGCAAGGCGGCAATGCCAGCTTGTCCGCCAGCGACCGGCGCAGCGTGGCGCTGGAAATGCGCGGCCTTCGCGATCAACTGCTCAACCTGGCCAACACGCAAGACACCGAAGGCAACGCCCTCTTGGGCGGGCTGGGAACCACCTCATCGTCCGGGCGGCCGTTTGCCGAGATTTTCGGCACCACGCCCCCGCCAGGGGCTTCACGGGTTGCGTTTCAAGGGCTGGCTGGCCAGACGGCACCCACCGAAGTCGGTCTGCCCAACCGGGTCGATGGCGACTTTGCCCTCATGCGCAATCTGTCCGGCGACGGCACTTTGACGGTGCAGTCCACCGCCGGTCATGTGCTGGTCACGGGCACCTCGGTCACGGCCACGCCAGCGACGAATGGCAACGTGTTCCCGTTTGATGCGACGGCCAGCAGCCAGGGGCGTTATGAAGTGTCGGTCACCAGTCTGGCTGGCCCGCCCCAGACGCTGCAACTGTCTGTCGTTCGCGTGGACCGCAACAGTCCAACCCCCGCCACGCCTCCCATGGCACCGATCGACATAGGCCCTGCGGGCCCTGACGGAACGATCAACCTGAGCCATCGGACGTTTGTGTTCGAAGGGGTGCAGGTCACGCTGAATGGTCAGGCTGCGGCGGGGGCAGCGTTTGTCTTGCAGCCCAGTGAGCCCACCAACCTTTTTGCATCCCTGCAACGTGCCATCGATGCCCTGGAATCCCCCGGCCTCCATCCCACCGGCCGCACCCAGGAACTGGGCCGGGTCCATCAGGAAATGGAGTCCGGGCAGGATCGCCTGCTGCTGGTTCAGGGCCGCGTCGGTGAACTGCTGAGGCGTTCAGAAAGCATCGAAGGCCTGCTGCAAGACCGTTCCGTGGCCGGGCAGCGCGAGCTGTCCAGCCTGACCGACCTCGACATGGTCAAGGGTATTTCCGAGTTCCAGACCCAGCAGTTGGGCCTGCAGGCTGCATTACAGTCTTACGCACAGGTTCAGCGGTTGTCGCTGTTCCAGTTTATTGCGTAATTCATGGCCCTGAACATTCTCGACGACGTCGCGCTGGCGTATCAGCCCATCTGGGGTGGCAAACGACAACTGGTGGGGGTGCGCCTGCGCGTCCGGGCGCTGCAACCCGCTGCATTCAATGTGGCGCAGCTATTGGCCCTCCTGTCGGGCGAATGGTCTGCCGACGCCCCGTTTTTGGTGGTGTCGTTTGCCGACACCGGCTCCCTGCGCCAGGCATTGACCATCAATCCGCTGGATCATCTCTGGCTGGAATTGCCCGACATGGGCAATGATGCGCCCACCGGCCTGGCCGATGCGGCGGCGTACGCCTATCGCATGGGGCACCGGCTGGTGCAGGAGTCCCCGCTGGCCCGTGCGCGACCCTTGCCCGTCATGGGGCAGGGTGCGCACCGGTTTCTGTTGCATCTGTGGCCCGAGGAGGCTGCGCGGGCGCAGCAGGCCGCCGAGCAAACAGACGCCGGGCAGCCTGCCAGCAGCCCGATCCTGCGTGAGCAGCTTTACCGCGACATCGGCTCCTGCCGTCTGGCGGCCCACTGCCTCGACCACCGCAGCGCCTGGGGGCTGTGCGGCTGGCCGGTGGACGATGTGCTCAAGCGCTATGCCCGCAACGGCGTGCCGGTGGACAAACGCACCCTGGTTCGGGTGCAGCAGGCACTCATGCGGTCCGCCGCCATGGAAACGATCGAATCGCTCATCCATCAGGACGCCGTCCTCACCTTCCGTGTGCTGCGCATGGTCAATTCGCCCATCTTTGGAGCCTCCCGCGAAGTCACCACCGTTCGGCAGGCGCTCATGCTCCTGGGGCAGATGCGTCTGCGCGACTGGATGCTCGAACTCATGCCCGGCGCGTCATCGGATGCCGATCTGCTGCCCGTTCGGCAGGCGCTTGTCTTGCGGGGTCAACTCATGGAGGAGTTGATGGACGCCGGTTTCCAGCGCGACCTCAGCACCGAGATTTACGTCACGGGACTCTTCTCGCAACTGGACTTGCTGATGCAGGAGCCCATGCTCAAAGCCCTGGGCCGAATTGCGGTGTCCGAATCCATCCGGGACGCCCTGCTGCACGAGGTGGGGTCTTACGCCACGTATCTGGAGCTGGCCCGGCGTCTGGAGCGCTTTGAAGAAGTGCAGCGATTGCCCGGCTTCTGCGACGCATCGGCCTTTCCGCTGAACCACGTCAACCGCAGCCTGATCCGGACCCTGGCCAACTGGCGCAACCTGCTGTAAAACCCCTGGGCGGCACCGTGGTGGGCTGGGGTGGGCTGGTGCCAGCCGACGGCTGCGGCGTAGGTTTCTGGTTTGGCATCGGCCACAAAAAAACCGCCGGGCGGTGAACCCGGCGGTTTTGCGTCTGAAGGCGTGTGCTTCAGCAGCGCGGCATCACATGCCCATGCCGCCCATGTCGCCCATGCCACCCATGCCGCCGCCGGGCATGGCCGGTGCATCGTCTTTCGGGGCTTCGGCCACCATGGCTTCGGTCGTCAGCATCAGCGACGCCACCGAAGCGGCGTTCTGCAGCGCGGTACGGGTCACTTTGGTCGGGTCCAGAATGCCCATTTCGATCATGTCGCCGTAGGTGTCGTTGGCGGCGTTGAAGCCGTAGTTGCCTTGGCCAGCCAGCACCGCGTTGACCACCACGCTCGGTTCGCCACCGGCGTTGGCCACGATTTCGCGCAATGGCGACTCGATCGCCTTCAGCACCAGGCTGATACCAGCTTGCTGGTCGGCGTTGTCACCTTTGATGGCACCAGCGGCCTGTTTGGCACGCAGCAGGGCCACGCCACCACCGGCGACGATGCCTTCTTCCACCGCAGCGCGGGTGGCGTGCAGGGCGTCTTCCACGCGGGCTTTCTTTTCCTTCATCTCGACTTCGGTGG
>DBAZ01000036.1:3583-36544 GCA_002291945.1 Tepidimonas sp. UBA997 | reverse complement strand
AAGACGCAGTCCAGTGAGCGCCGCCGGGCCGCTGGCAAGGCGCTCCGCCCCGCAGTGCGCAGCACGGAGGGTAGTCCAGTGAGCGATTCGACGCCGGGCGGTTGTGGCGGTTGCCGGGGTTGCGGCGGGGGCAGTTGCGCCCCGAAGGCGGGCAGTGCGCCAGCGCCGGTGCCAGCCGAGCGGCCCACGGCAGCGGTGACCACACCGGTGGCGAGCACCGCACGCTTGCCGGTCGGTCTGCTGATCGGCCTCGACGTGGGCTCGACCACGGTCAAGGCGGTGGTGGTCGATGCCGAGTCCGACACCATTGTGTGGCAGGACTATCAACGGCACGAGACCCGCCAGGCGGGCAAGGCGCTCGAACTGTTGCAGGCCATCGAGGCGGCCTTCCCCGGCACGCCGCGTGCGGCCATGCGCCTGTTCGTCACCGGCTCGGGCGGCGCGGCGCTGCTGGCGCACATCGGTGGGCGCTTCGTGCAGGAGGTCAACGCGGTGGCGCTGGCGGTGGAGAAGTTCTACCCCGAGGTCGAAAGCGTGATCGAACTGGGCGGGCAGGACGCCAAGATCATCATCTTCAAGCCGCAGGAAGCGGGGGTCAAAAAGAAGATTCCGACGATGAACGACAAGTGCGCGGGCGGCACCGGCGCGGTCATCGACAAGATTGCCGCCAAGCTGCGGGTGGGTGCCGAACGTCTGGGCGATATGGGCTACGACGGCCTGACGCTGCACCCGGTGGCGGGCAAGTGCGGCGTGTTCGCCGAGACCGACATCAACTCCCTGCAAAAACTCAGCGTGCCGGTCGATGAGCTGATGGCCTCGTTGTTCGAGGCCATCGTGCAGCAAAACCTCTCGGTGCTCACCCGCGGCCACACCCTGCGCCCGACGGTGCTGCTGCTGGGCGGGCCGAACACCTTCATCCGCGGCCTGCGCGAGTGCTGGCGCCACCACCTGCCGCTGCTGTGGGCGGAGCGCGGCATCACGCTGCCGGACCCGGCGCGAGCTCCGGCGGACTACGTCATCATCCCCGACAACGCCCAGTATTTCGCCGCCCTCGGGGCCGTGGCCTTCGGCCGCGACGCGCTGCAGGAGGCGCCCGACAGCGGCGCTTACCTGGGCTGGGAGGTGCTGGCCGATGTGCTCGCGCGCGGTGGCGGGGCACGCGCGGGCGGCCTGCCGCCGCTGGCACCGGATGCAGCGGAACTGGCGGCGTTCAAGGCCCGCTACCAGCGCCCGCCGTGGCAGGCGGCACGCTTCGAGCCCGGCACGGTGGTGCAGGCCTTTCTCGGCATCGACGGCGGCTCCACCTCGACCAAGGGCGTGCTGCTCGACCCGCAGGGGCGGGTGCTGGCCAAGGCCTACCAGTTGTCCAGGGGCAACCCGATCGAGGACACCATGGAGGTGGTCGCCGAACTGGCGCGCCAGGTGGACTCCCAGGGCGCACGCCTGCAAGTGCTGGGCGCTGGCACCACCGGCTACGCCAAGGACGTGCTGCGCGAGGTGCTCAAGGCCGACGTGGCGCTGGTGGAAACGGTGGCCCATACCGAGGCCTGCCTGCACTTCTACCCGGACACCGAGGTTGTGGTTGACGTCGGCGGCCAGGACATCAAGCTGATCTTCCTCAAGGATGGCCGCGTCAAGGACTTCAAGCTCAACACCCAGTGCTCCGCTGGCAACGGCTACTTTCTGCAGACCACCGCACAGACCCTCGGCTTCGAGGTGCGCGACTTCGCCGACATCGCCTTCTCGGCCAGCGCCATGCCCGCCTTCGGCCACGGTTGCGCGGTCTTCATGCAGTCGGACATCGTCGATTTCCAGCGCCGGGGGTGGCGCCCGGAGGAGATCATGGCCGGTCTGGCGGCGGTGCTGCCCAAGAACATCTGGCTCTATGTGGCGCAGATGCCCAACCTCGCCCGCCTGGGCAGCAAGTTCGTGCTGCAGGGCGGCACCCAGTACAACCTGGCGGCGGTGAAGGCGCAGGTGGACTTCATCAGCGCGCGTTTTCGCGGCAGCGGCATCGAGCCCGAGATCATCGTCCACCAGCACTGTGGCGAATCGGGTGCCATCGGTTGCGCCCTCGAAGCACGCCGCCTGTGGGCGGAGCAGGGCCGTCGCACCGATTTCATCGGCATCGAGCAGGTCGCCGCCATCAGCTACCGCAGCACCATCAGCGAGCAGACACGCTGCTACTTCTGCAAAAACGAATGCTTGCGCACCTTCGTCGATGTCGATACCGGGGCCGCATCGGAGCCGGACGAAGCAGCGCCGTCTGCCGTGCCCTTGCCACCCGGCCATCGGCGCCTGATCATCGCCAGTTGCGAGAAGGGCACGGTGGAGGATCTGGACGCCATGCGCAGGATCAAGGCCGGGCGCGACCAGGTGGCCAAGGAGAACCCGAACTTCGTCGATGTGGCCTCCAAATCGGTGTTCCGTGAACCGCAGGGGATCGAGCGGGCCACGCCACAACGGCGTCTGCTCGACCGCTGGCAGCCGCGCCGCCCCCGCGTCCAGCGCGATACGCTGCGCATCGGCTTGCCGCGTGTGCTCAATCTGTATGCGCAGGCCCCGTTTTTCATCGGCTACTTCATGGCGCTCGGTGTGCCTTTTCGCAACCTGGTGTTCTCGGACTACACCGACCAAGCGCTCTACAAGCGGGGTGCCCGGCGCGGCAGCATCGACCCGTGCTTCCCGAGCAAGCTGGGCATACCCCATGTGCACGACCTGCTCTACCGGGTACACGTGAAGCGGCCACTGACCCACATCTTCTTTCCGATGGTGGACTCCTTCCCGACCTTCCTCGAAGGGGTGGATGCCTCCAAGGCCTGCCCGACCGTGGTGGCGACCGCCGAGGCCACACACGCCGCCTTCATCAAGGAGGGCGACGCGTTCCGTGAGCGCGGCATCGTGTTCAAGAAGACCTTCCTCAACCTCGACGAACCGCTGCTGTGCGCGCGCCAGATGTACCAGGACTGGAAGGATGAACTGGGCCTGACGCCCGAGGAATCCAGGCACGCCGTGCGACAGGGACTCGCCGCGCTGGAAGCGCACGAGGTGGAACTGCGCCGCCGCGCCCGCGCCACGCTGGAGCAACTGGAACGCGAGCAGCGCATCGGTGTGGTGGTGCTGGGTCGCCCGTATCACAACGATCCGGGCATCAATCACGGCATCCTCGATGAAATCCAGCAGCAGGGCTACCCGGTGTTCTGGCAGGACACCCTGCCGCGCGATGCGGACATCCTGGAGCGGCTGTTCGGCGACGAGCTGCGTGCTGGCGACATCGCCTCGCCGCTGGCCATCGACGACGTGTGGAAGAACAGCTTTTCAGAGAACAGCTCGCGCAAGCTGTGGGCGGCCAAGTACACCGCCCGCCACCCCAACCTGGTGGCGTTGGAACTGTCCAACTTCAAGTGCGGGCACGATGCGCCGGTCTATAACGTGATCGAGGAGATCATCGAGCGCTCCGGCACCCCGTATTTCGCCTTCAAGGACATCGACGAGAACCAGCCGGCCGGCTCGATCAAGATCCGCATCGAGACCATCACGTACGCACTCGGGCGCTACCGCGAGCAGTTGCTGGCAGCGCAGTGCGAACAGGAGCCACTACAAGCGGCGTGAATGGCTTCAACAATGCCCGGTCGGCGGGGGAGCTTGACGGCCCTGGGGCAGAGCCCAACCGGCAAGGACTCTCGGGTCGGTCAGGCGTTGCTGGCCTGTATGCCCCACTTGGCCAGCGCGGCGTCGTCGCTCACGCGGGCATCGACCCAGTGCGCCCCTTGCGCGGTCTGCTCCTTCTTCCAGAACGGTGCTTGGGTTTTCAGGTAGTCGATCAGGAATTCACAGGCCCGAAAACTTTCGCCCCGGTGGGCGGCGCTCACCGCCACCAGCACGATCTGGTCCTGCGGCTGCAGCAAGCCCACGCGGTGGATGACCCGAGCGCCGAAGATGTCGAAACGTGCCAAGGCGGCGTCGATCATGGCCTCGATGGCCTGCTCCGTCATGCCGGGGTAGTGCTCCAGCTCTAGGGTGGACACGCTCTGGCCGTCGTTGCGGTCGCGCACGGTGCCGACGAACGCGCACACGGCACCCACGCGGGGGTCATCGCGCCGCAAGGCGGCGACTTCCGAACTCAAGTCAAAATCGTCGGTCTGGATGTGGACGCGGGGCAGATGCATGGCCAGCACGCCTCAGCCGCCCGTGACGGGGGGGAAAAACGCCACCTCGACCCCCGAGGCGATGGGGGTGGCGTCATCGGCCATGACCTGATTCACCGACGCCCGTACCGACTTCCCCCGCGCCAAGGCTTCGGCCCAAGGGCTGCCGCAGGCGATCAGTTCGTCACGCAGCGCACCCACGGTGGCGGCTTGCGTCTGGGCCGTGAAGGCTGAAGTACCCACCGCTTCACGGATCGAGGCAAAAAATCGGACGTGTACGGTCATGGCCCATCAATCCAGCAAGGTGTCGAACGGAAGGTAATGAACGTCATCCCCGTAGCGAATCACGCCGTCGGGCGGGTTGTCAAGCAGACCATCGCCCCAGACCACGGAGGTCAATACCCCAGAGCTCTGATTGTGAAACAGATCGAGACCGCCTTGGGCATTGAGCCGCACCCGCAGGAACTCGCGCCGCTTGTCGCCCTTGGCAAGCTCGAAGTGCGCCTGCCGGAGTTGGGGCTTGGGCAGCGTGCAGGCCTCAAGCGGCAAGCCTTGCAAGCGCCGCAGGAATGGCCGCACCAGCACCACGAAGGTCACGAAACTCGATACCGGGTTGCCCGGAAGCCCGACAAAGTGGCACCGGCCTTGGGGGCTAGGCCGATCCAGCCAGCCATGCGCAAACGGCTTGCCGGGCTTCATGCCGATCTGCCACAGGTCCAGCCCGCCTAAATGCTGGACCGCAGGCCTGATGTGGTCTTCCTCGCCCACCGAGACCCCGCCACTGGTCAGGATCAGGTCATGAGAGTCTGCCGCCGCACGCAGCGCGGCTACCGTGGCCTCGCGCTGGTCGGGCACGATGCCCCGATCGCTGACCTCGCACCCCAGCCGGTGCAGCAAGGCACGCAGAAAAAAGCGGTTCGAGTTGTAAATCGCACCGGGCTTCATGCGCTCGGGCGGCACGTCACCCGGCATGACCAGTTCGTCGCCGCTGGAAAAAAGCGCCACCCGCACGCGGCGGCGCACAGGCAAGTGGGCATAGCCCATGCTCGCGGTCAACCCCAGTTCGGCCGGCCCAAGCCGCGTTCCGGCTGGCAAAACCACGGTGCCTGCACGCACGTCCTCGCCCCGGCGCCGTATCCACTGGCCAGACGACGGCAGGGTCTTGAATCGGACGCTGGCCTGCCCGCCCTCCTCGCCCGCCTCGCCCGCTGATTCCGCGTCCTCCTGCATGACCACGGCATCGGCCCCGGCAGGCACCGGCGCACCAGTAAAAATGCGTGCCACGGTACCCGGCTGCAAGGCCTGCCCCGCATGCCCCGCCGCAATCCGTTGCGCCACCGGCAGGGGACGGCCGACGGCCACCTGCAGATCGGCCAAACGCACGGCATAGCCGTCCATGGACGCATGGTCGTGGCCCGGCACATTCAGCGCCGACACCAGATCTTGCGCCAGCACCCGGCCGTCGGCGTCGAAGGTGGCGCTGGATTCTGTGCCAGACACCGGTTCGACACTGGCCAGCAAGGCGGCCAGTGCGTCTTCCAGTTGCATCAAACCGGGGCGGCTCATGGGCGCTCACTCAGTCGGAAAACGGTATTCGAAACGCTGGGCGTGCTGCAGCAACCAAGCCGCCAGCGCCGCTGGCTCCTTCAGGTCGAATACGGGCCGACTCGTCGGGTAGGGCAATGCCGACGGCTCGTCGGTGAGCACCGCCGCCACAAAGGGATCGTCCGGGTACTGCACGTGGCCGCCCGTGCTGGCACGCCACAGCTCCAGCTTGTGGATCGCGGCCCCGCGAAACCCCTCCACCAACACCCAGTTGGCCACTGGTGACAGTTCGGCCAGCAGATGGTGTACCTTGAGCTCGGTTTCGACCTCGAACTCGCGCATCAGCACCAGCCGTTGCGAGGAGGCGGCCACCACCTCGAAGGCACCTGCCTGCCGGTGGCGCCAAGTGTCTTGGCCGGGCTGGTCGAACTCCAGCCCACTGTGGGCGTGCTTGACCACCGAAACCCGCTGCCCCGCCTGCCGCAACAGGGCGATGAGCTGCTCGATCAGCGTGGTTTTGCCCACGCCAGACGACCCGGCCAAGCCGACCACGTGCATAACGGCTTGGTGAGAATCGACGGGCGGTGCGTCGCAAATGGCCGAAATGTAGAGCTTGACCAGATCCGCGTTGGCAGGCATGACCTGAAACCGCTTGGGCAGTTCCTCGATGCCCTTGAATTTGGCCGGGCGCTCAGGCTCCCGGCCCAGCGCTTCGACGATGGTCTGGGCAAACTTGACCGGCAGCGCCGTTTCCAGCACCACCATCGGAACCTCGGGCTTGAGATATTCGCGGGCCACCTTCACACCGTCGGCGGTGTGGGTGTCGATCATCTGGCCGCAACGCTCCCAGGTGTGGCGGATGGTGGCTAGCCGGTCGGCATGGCTGCTCTTGCCACTGACCAAGCCGTAGCGGCTTGCCGCCAGCGCAAAATGCGGGTCGCGGCTCAGATTGAAATGGCCTTCCCGGCTGAGGGCGTCGCCAAACAGCGCTTGGGTCCGGCAGGCGTCACGGCCCAGCAGATCGAACACAAAGCGCTCGAAGTTGCTGGCCTTGGAAATGTCCATCGACGGGCTGGACGTTTCGTGAGTGTCCGCGCTGCTGCGCACACGATAGACGCCGGTGCGAAAGAACTCGTCGAGCACGTCGTTTTCGTTGGTCGCCACCACCAACTGGTCGATCGGCAGGCCCATCATCCGCGCCACGTGCCCGGCACACACATTGCCAAAATTGCCGCTCGGCACCGCGAACGAGACCCGCTGCAACGGGCGCTGCGCCGCCGGGTGGCCCGCAGGCGTATCGGCCTCCTCGGGCGGCAGCGAATCTTGCGCAGCAGGGAGCGTGGAGGCTGCTGGCGTGGCCTGAAAGTAGCCCGCAAAGTAATACACCACCTGTGCCAGCAGCCGCGCCCAGTTGATGGAATTGACGGTGCCGATCTGGTACTGGTGCTTGAAAGACAGGTCGTTGCTGACCGCCTTGACGATGTCCTGACAGTCGTCAAACACCCCTTCGATGGCGATGTTGTGGATGTTGGCGTCCTGCAGGCTGAACATCTGTGCCTGCTGGAACGGACTCATGCGGCCATACGGGCTGGTCATGAAGACGCGCACCCCTTTTTTGCCGCGCATGGCGTGCTCGGCGGCACTGCCGGTGTCGCCGCTGGTGGCACCCAGAATGTTCAGCGTTTGGCCCCGACGTCCCAGTTCGTACTCGAACAGGTTGCCCAGCAGTTGCATGGCCATGTCCTTGAAGGCCAGCGTGGGGCCGTTGGACAGCGCTTCCAGCCAGAGGCCGTCGTCCAAGGGGCGCAGGGGCACGATCTCGGGCGTGCCAAACACCTCGGCGGTGTAGGTGGTGGCGCAGAGGGCACGCAAGTCGTCGGCGGGAATGTCGTCGATGTAAAGCGCCAGCACCTCGAAGGCCAGCGCCGCATACCCTTGCTCGTGGAAGACCTTGCGCCAGCGCGTCAGGGTCGCGTCGTCCACCTGCGGGTAGTGCTCGGGCAGGTACAGGCCACCATCGGGGGCCAGACCTTCGAGCAGGATGTCGCAGAAACGCTTGCGTTGCGGGTCGCCACGGGTGGAGAGATAGCGCATCAGGCCAGCTCCTCCTTGCGCACGCGCACGATGGGCGACAGCACGGTAGGCAGCCCCTGCATGTGGGCCATGGCGTCGTTCATGGTGCCTTCGCGCGTGTTGTGGGTCAGGATGATGAGGTCGGTCTGGCGGCTGCCCTCGTCGGCTTTGCGCTGCAACACGGCGTCGATGCTGATGCCCGCTTCGGCCAGCAGACCGGTCACTTGGGCCAGCACGCCCGCTTCGTCGGCCACGCGCAGACGCAGGTAATAGCCAGTCACCACCTCGCTCATGGGCAGCACCGGCAGGTCGCTCATGGCGCTGGGCTGGAAAGCCAGATGCGGCACCCGATTCAGCGGGTCGGCGGTGTGCAGGCGCGTCACGTCCACCAGATCGGCAATCACGGCGCTGGCGGTCGGCTCGCTGCCCGCGCCCTTGCCGTAGTAGAGCGTGGTGCCGACGGCGTCGCCCTGCACCATCACGGCGTTCATGGCCCCTTCCACGTTGGCAATCAGCCGCTTGGCGGGCACCAGACAGGGGTGGACCCGCAGTTCGATGCCTTGCGCCGCCCGCTTGGCAATGCCCAGCAGCTTGATGCGGTAGCCCAGTTGCTCGGCGTAGCGGATGTCGGCCCCCTCCAGCTTGGTGATGCCCTCCACATGGGCTTTGTCGAACTGCACCGGAATGCCAAAGGCGATGGCGCTCATGATGGTGGCCTTGTGCGCGGCATCGACACCCTCGATGTCGAAGGTCGGGTCGGCTTCGGCGTAGCCCAGCCGCTGGGCCTCCTTGAGCACCACGTCGAAATCCAACCCCTTGTCGCGCATTTCCGACAGGATGAAATTGGTGGTGCCGTTGATGATGCCAGCCACCCACTGAATCTGGTTGGCAGTCAGCCCCTCACGCAGCGCCTTGATGATCGGGATGCCCCCGGCCACGGCGGCTTCGAAGGCGACCATCACGCCCTTGGCCTGCGCGGCGGCAAAAATTTCCGTGCCATGCACGGCCAGCAGTGCCTTGTTGGCCGTCACCACATGCTTGCCCGCCGCAATCGCTTCCATCACCAGCGCCTTGGCCATGCCATAACCGCCTATGAGTTCGATGACGATGTCGATGTCGGGGTTGGCAATCACCTGACGTGCATCGCCGACCACACGCACGCCTTCACCCACCACCGCCTTGGCGCGTTCCACGTCCAGATCGGCCACCATCGTGACTTCGATGCCACGGCCAGCACGGCGTTGAATCTCGGCTTGGTTGCGCTGCAGCACCTTGAACGTGCCGCTGCCCACGGTGCCTATGCCCAGCAGGCCCACTTGAATTGGTTTCATATCTCGGTTCTCGGTCTGAATAGGTTGTCGGGGTGGGTTGTCGGGGGAGGCTGCATCAGGTGCCGTGGCGCTTGCGGTAGTGCGCCAGAAAGCGGGCAATGCGGCCCACGGCCTCGGCCAAGTCGTCCTCGTGTGGGAGGAACACCAAGCGGAAGTGGTCCGGGGTCGGGTAATTGAACCCCGTGCCTTGCACAATCAGCACCTTTTCTTCGGCCAGCAGCTCGTAAGCAAACTGCTGGTCGTCGTCGATCGGGTACATGGCCCGGTCCAGGCGCGGGAACATGTACAGCGCGGCCTTGGGCTTGACGCAGGTCACACCCGGTATCTCGGTCAGCAGCCGGTGCGCGAGGTCGCGCTGGCGGCACAGGCGCCCGCTCGGTGCCACCAAGTCGTTGATGCTCTGGTAGCCGCCCAGCGCGGTCTGGATGGCCAGTTGCCCCGGCGTGTTGGCGCACAGGCGCATCGAGGCCAGCATGTTCAGCCCTTCGATGTAGTCCTTGGCGCGGCGCTTGTCGCCGGAGACGATCATCCAGCCCGCACGGTAGCCGCAGGAACGGTAGTTCTTGCTCAGGCCGTTGAAGGTCACGCACAGCACGTCATCGGCCAGCGAGGCGAGGCTGGTGTGGGTGTGGCCGTCGTACAGGGTCTTGTCGTAGATCTCGTCGGCAAAAATGATGAGGCCGTGCTTGCGTGCCAGCTCCACGATGGCCTGCAGCACCTCGTTGGGATAGAGTGCGCCGGTTGGGTTGTTCGGGTTGATGACCACGATGCCCTTGGTGTTGGGCGTGATCTGGCGTTCGATGTCGGCCAGATCGGGGTTCCAGTCGGCCTGCTCGTCGCACCGGTAATGCACCGGTGTGCCACCAGACAGCGACACCGAAGCCGTCCAGAGCGGGTAGTCGGGCGCTGGCACCAGAATCTCGTCGCCCGCGTTGAGCAGCGCGTTCATGCTCATGGTGATGAGTTCGCTGGCACCGTTGCCCAGGTACACGTCATCGACGGTCACGCCCGCAATGCGCTTTTGCTGGGTGTAATGCACGATGGCCTTGCGCGGCGCAAACAGCCCCTTGCTGTCGGTGTAGCCCGCCGCGTTGGGCAGGTTGCGGATCATGTCCTGCAGAATCTCGTCCGGCGGCTCCAGCCCGAACACCGCCAGATTGCCGATGTTGAGCTTGATGATTTTCTGGCCCTCCTCCTCCATCGCTCGCGCCTTGTCCAGCACGGGACCCCGGATGTCGTAACAGACATTGGCCAGCTTGGCGGATTTGGATATGGGCGTGTACGGCATGATGGCTAGGGAGTGAAACCTATAATTTCACCACACTTTGCCCCTGCCCTGATGAAACTCCAGCCCGACCGCTTCGACACCCTTTTTGTACAGGCCCACGGCCCCGGCTGGCTGGTGGTGAGTGGC
Source organism: Tepidimonas sp. UBA997 (assembly GCA_002291945.1). Classification (GTDB taxonomy): domain Bacteria; phylum Pseudomonadota; class Gammaproteobacteria; order Burkholderiales; family Burkholderiaceae_C; genus UBA997. Next base: position 26,033 of record DBAZ01000036.1, on the reverse strand, counting down.
CAGCGTTTCGAGCACAGCGTGGCCTTCAGCTCGGGCGGGCAGCTCGAACCTTGGCCCTGCCGCCAGCGGGCCGACCTGACCGAAGGCCACTTTGCCCGGCTGGCCCTCTGGCAGCCCGAAGTGGTGGTGTTTGGCAGCGGGCAGCGCCTGCAGTTTGCCCACCCCGCGCTGCTGCGCTCCCTGATCGAAGCCGGCATTGGCGTCGAAACCATGAGCACGATGGCCGCTGCCCGCACCTACAACATTCTGGCGGGCGAAGGCCGCCGGGTGGCGGCGGCGCTGCTTATCGAAAACCCTTAGTCGCCACATCCGGCCCGCCAAATGATGGGCAACGGAACACGGTAAAATCGCAGCTTGCGTTCGGTGTTCAGCCAGAGCCTAAGCCGCTTCCATCGTGTCGGGCCGAGCGCCGTTGCAGCAATCAACCTAAAAGGGATCCGCCTCATGGCCGTTGTCGTCAACAAACCCATACCAGAATTTGAAGCCATTGCCACGGGCGGTGTCAAGGTCAGCAACCAATCCCACCAGGGCCAGACCCTGATTCTGTTTTTTTACCCGAAGGACAACACCCCCGGCTGCACCACCGAAGCCATGCAGTTTCGCGACAAGTACAAGGATTTCATCAAGGCCGGGGCTCAGGTGTTCGGGGTGTCGCGCGACAACATGAAGTCGCATGACGAGTTCAAAGCCAAGCTGGAACTGCCTTTCGAGCTGATTGCCGACACCGAAGAAAAAATGTGTCACATGTTCGGCGTGGTCAAGAACAAGATCATGTACGGCAAGAAGGTCAAGGGCATCGAGCGCAGCACTTTCCTGATCGGGCCGGACGGCGTTCTGCTGCAAGAATGGCGCGGCCTGAAAGTGCCCGGCCATGTCGAAGAAGTGCTCAAAGCCGTCAAAACGGTGAAAAAGGCCGTCCGAACGCCCTGCCCGGCTGATGCATAATGAATTCATGCTTTTGAGTTCAAAGCCACACAGTTCGCTCACCCCGTCCCAAGCCGCCCGGTCGTCCGTGGCGGCTTTTCTTTTGTTGTCTTCCCTGCCTTTGGCCTGATACGCTTATGCCTCTGCCTCCTGCCCCAGCCAAAAAAGCCGCCCGTGTTGACGCCAAAGCGCTGCAAGTGGCTGCCACGACCGCCGCAGAACTGCCAGCCAGCAGCCTGCAACCCGTGACAGAAAACCAGTTGCCCAAACCTGCCGCCAAAGCCACCACCCGGCGCCAAAAAACCCCCGCCGTGGCCGCAGCAAGCGTCGAAGTAAGCGCCGCAGCCGAAGTCAACGCCGCAGCCGCCGCCGCACTGGCCACGCCCCCTGCCACCGCACCCGTAACTGCCCCCGTCACCGCTCCTGCCCCTGCCACGTCCGCCTTCACGCCGGATGCCCCCAAGACGCACAGCCTACCCAGCCTGACCAAACGCCCCGCCAGGGCCCCCGCCAAAGCCCCCGCCAAAGTCCCGAAAGCGGCATCCAAAACCGGGGCCAAGCGGCTGTTCGTGCTCGACACCAACGTGCTCATGCACGACCCCATCAGCCTGTTTCGCTTCGAGGAACACGACATCTTCCTGCCCATGATCGTGCTCGAAGAACTGGACGGCAACAAAAAAGGCATGAGCGAGGTATCGCGCAACGCCCGGCAAGCCAGCCGCACGCTCGACGCACTGGCTGCCCAGCAGGGCAGCGACATCAGCTTGGGCCTGCCGCTGTCGGGCTTGGGTAACCGCGATGCCACGGGCTCCTTGTTCTTCCAGACCATTCCGCTCAACCACGACCTGCCCAGCAGCCTGCCGCAGGGCAAGGCCGACAACCAGATACTGGGCGTGGTGCAGGCGCTCAAACTCAAACACCCTGAACGCCAAGTGGTGCTGGTGTCGAAAGACATCAACATGCGCATCAAAGCGCGTGCCTTGGGGCTGGCCGCCGAAGACTACGAAAACGACAAGACGCTGGACGACGGCGAACTACTCTACCCCGGCTCGCTGGCCCTGCCGCACGACTTCTGGACGCGCCAGAGCAAGACGCTGGAAAGCTGGCAGCAAGGTGGGCACACCTTCTACCGCATCAGCGGCCCCATCGTCGAGCAGATGACGATCAACCAGTTCGTGTACTTCGAGGCAGCGGGTGAGCCGTCGCTGTACGCCCGCGTGACCGAGGTGCGCGGCAAACAGGCCGTGCTCAAGACGCTCAAGGACTACACCCACCTGAAAAACGGCGTCTGGGGCGTGACCAGCCGCAACCGGGAACAGAACTTCGCCCTCAACCTGCTGATGGACCCGGAGGTCGATTTCGTGACTCTGGCGGGCACGGCGGGCACCGGCAAAACGCTGATGGCGCTCGCTGCTGGCCTGACGCAAGTGCTCGACGAGCGCCGCTACACCGAAATCATCATGACCCGCGCCACCGTCAGCGTTGGCGAGGACATCGGCTTCCTGCCCGGCACCGAGGAAGAGAAGATGGGCCCCTGGATGGGCGCACTGGACGACAACCTCGAGTTTTTGGCCAAAGGCGACGGCGGCAACGCCGGTGAGTGGGGCCGCGCGGCCACCAACGAACTCATCCGCAGCCGCATCAAGGTCAAGAGCATGAACTTCATGCGTGGGCGCACCTTCATGAACAAGTACGTCATCATCGACGAGGCGCAAAACCTCACGCCCAAACAGGTGAAGACGCTCATCACCCGCGCTGGCCCGGGCACCAAGATCATCTGCATGGGCAATCTGGCCCAGATCGACACGCCCTACCTCACCGAAGGCTCCAGCGGCCTGACCTTTGCGGTGGACCGCTTCAAGGGCTGGCCGCACGGCGGACACATCACGCTGGCGCGTGGCGAGCGCTCACGGCTGGCCGATTTTGCAAGTGATGTGCTTTGATCAAAAATCGTCCGAATACCCCGCCAGACTCTCAAACCGTGTGAGCGTGTTCAGGAAGGTGAGCTTCACCGTGCCGGTGGGGCCGTTACGCTGCTTGCCGATGATGATTTCGGCCACGCCGGGTTCCTTGCAGGCGTCTTTGGTGTAGTACTCGTCGCGGTAGATGAACATGATGATGTCGGCGTCCTGCTCAATGGCACCGGACTCGCGCAGGTCCGACATCATGGGGCGCTTGTCGGTGCGCGTTTCCACCGAGCGGTTGAGCTGCGACAGCGCAATCACCGGGCATTGCAATTCCTTGGCCAGCATTTTCAGGCCGCGCGAGATTTCGCCCAGTTCGGTGGCGCGGTTCTCGCCATCGGACTGGCTGCCGCTCATCAGTTGCAGGTAGTCCACCACGATCAGGCCCAGCTTGCCGCACTGGCGGGCCAGCCGCCGGGCGTTGGCCCGCAGTTCGCTCGGGGTCAGGCCGGGGGTTTCGTCGATGTGCAGCGACACGTGGCGCAGCTTCTCGATCGCCTCCGTCAGGCGCGGCCATTCGTCGTCGCTCAGCTTGCCGGTGCGCAGATGGCCCTGATGAATGCGCCCGATGGAGCCGACGATACGCACCGCCAGTTGCGCCGCACCCATCTCCATCGAGAACACCGCCACCGGCAAGCCTTCGTTCAAGGCCACGTGTTCGGCAATGTTGATGGCGAACGCGGTTTTCCCCATGCTGGGCCGCGCCGCCAGCACCACCAAGTCGCCGGCCTGCAAACCAGCCGTCATGCGGTCGAGGTCGATGAAGCCGGTCGGCACGCCGGTGATGTCGTTCGGGTTGTCGGCCATCTCCTGCACCCGATCCAGCAGGCTCACGACCAGGGTATCCATCGACTGGAAGCCCTGCTTCATCTTCGAGCCTTCTTCACCGATGTGGAAGATTTTCTGCTCGGCTTCGTCGAGGATGTTGGCAACCGGCTTGCCCTTGGGGTTGAAGGCTTGGGTGGCGATTTCGTCGCTCACCGAAATGAGCTTGCGCAAAATGGCCCGCTCACGCACGATTTCGGCGTAGCGGCGAATGTTGGCGGCACTGGGCACATACTGGGCCAGTGAATTCAGGTAGGCCAGCCCGCCCACTTCGTCGGCCTTGCCCTGGCTTTGCAACTGCTCGAACACCGTGATCACGTCGGCCGGTTTGTTGGCGTTGATCAGGGTGGCAATGGCACCATAGACCAATTGGTGCTCGTGGCGGTAGTAGTCGTTGGCCGACACCAGGTCGGCCACACGATCCCAGGCGGTGTTGTCCAGCAACAGGCCGCCCAGCACACTGGACTCGGCTTCGATGGAGTGCGGCGGCACGCGCAACTGGGCCACTTCGCGGTCGGGCAGAAACGGCAGGCCATCGGTGCCCAGATCGTCCATGGGAAAAACTGCAGACATGGGATTCCTCTCAGGCCGTGATCTTAACCATCCGACAGGAGCCAGACCACACAAGTGAAAACCCCGTCGCGGAAAACCGGGACGGGGTTGTAAATGGTAGGCGCGATTGGACTCGAACCAACGACCCCCACCATGTCAAGGTGGTGCTCTAACCAGCTGAGCTACGCGCCTGGGTCGGTTGCAAGCTCTGCATTGTAGCAGGAATTCAGGGCCCCTTTCAACGTCGGCGCACCCTTCTGACACCGGGCACATCTTCCACCGCCGACATGACGCGGGCGACTCTGGTGGCGTCCGGGACTTCCACGGTGAAGGTCATCCAGGCGATGCCTTTGACCGATTGGGTCTGCACGCCGATCACATTGATTTTTTCGCGGGCGAAGGTGTCGGAGATGTCGCGCAACAGGCCCTGGCGATCGATCGCTTCCACCGCCACATCGACCGGGAAGAAGCGGGACACGTCGTCCTTGACCTTGGCACCGCTCCATTCCACCTCGATCACACGGCCCGGATGCCTCTGGGCCAGCTCTGCATAATCGGGGCAGTCGGCCCGATGCACGCCAACGCCTTTGCCACGGGTGATGTAACCACGGATGTCATCAGGTGGCGCTGGCTTACAGCATTTCGCGAGTTGCGTCAGCAAGGAGCCCATACCGACCACCAGCACGCTGCCTTGAGGCGCCTTGTCGGCGTTGCGGGCCCGCTTGATGATGACTTCGTCTGGCGTTGGCGGGGCCTGTGGCGGCGTCAGTTGCAATTCAACCGCCCGCAGGGTGATCTCCTCCTTGCCCAGTGCTTCACACAGGGCCTGGGGCGTTGCATAGCCCAAAGTGCCTGCCAGGTCATCCAGATTGAGGGCCGTTTTACCCTCGCGCTGCAGCAGTTTGTCCAGAGCCTCGCGCCCACGCTGCATGTTGTCCTGTGCAGCCAGCGCATTGAACCAGGCGCGCACCTTGCTTTTGGCCCGGTGACTCACCAGGTAGCCCTGTTCGGCATTCAACCAGTCGCGCGAGGGGCCGCCCTCCTTGGCGGCCACGATTTCAACGGTTTGACCGTTCTGCAAGGGGGTGTTCAGAGTGACCATCGCGCCATCGACGCGCGCCCCGCGGCAGCGGTGGCCCAGATCGGTGTGCACAGTGTAGGCAAAGTCAACGGGCGTAGCCCCTTTGGGCAATTCGACGATGGCGGCCTGCGGGGTCAGCACATAGATGGCATCGTCGAAGAGATGCTTCGCGCCGCCCAGGTCACTTTGCCAGGCCAGAAGTTGCCGCAGCACCGCAATCTTGGCGTCGTAATCCGAGCTGGCCGTGACGCCCTCATAGCCCTTGCGGCCGGCTTCTTTGTAGGCCCAGTGGGCCGCCACGCCGTGCTCGGCATGGTCGTGCATGGCTTGCGTGCGAATCTGCACTTCGAAGGCGCGGCCCTGGGCATCTCGCACGACGGTGTGCAGCGATTGATAGCCATTGGGCTTGGGCTTGGAGACGTAATCGTCAAATTCTTCAGGCACCGGACTGAAGTGGGCGTGCGTGTAGGCCAGAACCCGATAGCAGTCATCCACATGTGGCACCACCACCCGCAGGGCGCGAATGTCGAACACCTGGTCGAAATCCAGCGACTTGCCGCGCATTTTCTTGATGATGCTGTAGATGTGCTTGGGTCGCCCTTGTACGTCCGCCTCGATGCCTTGAGCCTGTAGTTCGCGCTGCATCTGCTGGCGCACCTGTTCGACATGGCTTTCGCGTTCGATGCGCTTTTCATCGAGCAGGCACGCAATCTGCTTGTAGGTGTCGGGCTCCAGAAAACGGAAGGCCAAGTCTTCCATTTCCCACTTGAGCTGCCAGATGCCGAGCCGGTTGGCCAGGGGCGCGAAGACGTGCAGCGATTCGGCGGCGAGGCCGGTGTCCGGGGGCGTCTTGGAGGCCGCATGAAACCGCAGGGTCTGCAGTCGGGATGCGAGCCTCAGCATGACCACGCGCAGATCGCGCGAGAAGGCCAGCAACATCTTGCGGATGTTTTCTGTCTGCGCGGCATCCAGTTCAGAGATCGTGTCGTTCGCGCTGTGAGACAAAGCGCGCATCTGCATCGCCTTGAGACGCGTTTGCCGCTGGAGCTGAACGAGCTTGGTGGCCTCCAGTGCGACTTCGGCGTAGTCGGCTCCAAACGCCTTGGTAATCACGTCCTTGGGCCGGTTCAGGTACTGGCAGGCATAGACCAGATAGGCGCAGGCCTTCATTTCGGCCGTCCCCCCGATCCGGTCCATGATGTGCGCGACTCCATCGGCGTGGTCAAGAGTGTTCTCCCCGGTGTCCAGCACTTCGGCCATCAACAAGGGTTCGGCAAAGGCTCGCGCCCGATCGACCGCACGCGGGTCCACCATCGAGCGAGCCAGGGCAGAGACCAACGCCGGAGGCGAACGAGTACCAGCCACCGAGACCACGATCAGGACTCCAGCAAGAATCGCAACACAGCGTCCACCTGATCCGCCGCCACCAGTGTGGGCGGATGCCCGACTCCATCGAACTCGATCAGGCGAGCACGTGGGCCGCGCTGCGTCATGGCGACGGCGGTGTCATGACTGAGCAAGTCCGATTCACGACCCCGCAGCAACAAGGTCGGCGACTGAATGGCGTCGTACATCTGCCAGAGCATCTGCTCGCCCGCGTGGACTGCATCGTCTGAAGCCTGGGTACGGCCACCCGCCAGCATGGCCCGGAAAGGCACGGCGATGTCGGGGTCGTAATGCAGGGTCCAGCCTCCCTGCACGGGCCTGAGCATCGGGCGTGAGAGGGCAAGCCACTGCTCGGCCGTATGCGGGCCGAAGGAACGGAAATGCTCCCACAGGGCGTCGGCTGCCGCCTGCTCGTTCGGGTAGATCGGTTGCCGACCAAGGTAAGAGCCGATACGCTGCAATGATTGTGGCTCGATGACCGGACCTACGTCGTTCAGCACCAACCGCCGCAAACCCACAGCAGGCTGCGAGGCCAGAACCATGCCAATCAGCCCCCCCATGCTGGTGCCCACCCAATCCACACGCAGCGCATAGGGCTCCGCGGTGCCGGTGGCCATGGCATGACGCTGCCTCAGGTAGGCCAGAACAACCGCCAGATCCGTGGCGTAGGTGGGCACCTGGTAGGCCATCGGATCGGCCAGCCAGTCGCTGTGCCCCCGGCCCGCCACGTCCACGCAGACGACACAGGCATGAGGTGCCAGTTGATGAGCCAGTACGTCAAAATCGCGTGCTTGCCGACTCAGGCCGTGCACACAGACCACCACGTTCGACGGATGCTCCAGCCCCGTGGCATTCCATTCCCACCAGGCCACACGACGTTCCTGGCTGTGCTTGGCGCGTGGGCCAGGCACCACGAGATGATGCAATGAAGGTTCCATGATGTGTCGTTGTCTCCGGCATGTGAGGGCCAAGCCCAGAAGCTTCGTCGATAATCCCCCGAGGCTTCGATCGTAATTCAAAGGAGAGCGCTTCATGCTGAAAAACAAAACGGCACTTGTCACCGGTTCGACCAGCGGGATAGGCTTGGGCATTGCCAAGGCGCTGGCCCGCCAAGGGGCCAACGTCATGCTCAACGGTTTTGGCGACGTGGAAGGTGCCCGCGCCGAAGTGGCCGCCCTGGGCGTGACGGTTGACTACCACGGGGCCGACATGAGCCGACCGTCCGAGATCGAAGACATGATGAAGACCGCCGCCGCCCGTTTCGGCCAGGTCGATGTGCTGGTGAACAACGCGGGCATTCAGCACCTGTCGCTGGTGGAGGATTTCCCGGTCGATCGCTGGGACGCCATCATCGCCATCAACCTGAGCAGCGCCTTTCACACGACACGGCTGGCCCTGCCCGCCATGAAGGCCGCCAACTGGGGGCGCATCATCAACCTGGCGTCGGTGCATGGCCTGGTGGCCTCGGCGCAGAAGTCGGCTTATGTGGCGGCCAAGCACGGTCTGGTCGGCTTGACCAAAGCGACCGCGCTGGAAACCGCCACCACCGGCGTGACCTGCAACGCCATCTGCCCCGGTTGGGTGCTGACCCCGCTGGTGCAAAAACAGGTGGACATCAAGGCCGCCGCACTGGGCCTGAGCAACGACGAGGCGAAAAAAATCCTGCTGGGAGAAAAAGAGCCGTCCGGCCAGTTCACCACCCCCGAAGAACTGGGTGAACTGGCGGTGTTTCTGTGCTCGCCAGCGGCTTGCAACGTGCGCGGCGTGGCGTGGAACATGGACGGCGGCTGGGCGGCTCAATAACTGGCCCAGACTCACTGCAACTGCACCGAGCCCGCGACAGTGACCTGCACCAGGGTCTTTCCGGGTTCGACCGACACCGGGGTGTCAGTCATGGCCGTCTGGGCACCGGCGGCCATCATCACCCGGGCACGCACGGCGAGTTCCTGCCCCCCCTCCGTGACGGACACCTCACGCAGGGTGTAGCCGGCAAAACCGAAGTCCCTGGCGACCTGCTGGGCCGTTTGCCGGAAACGACCTATCGCCTCCGAGCGGATCTGCGCCTCCAGCGCCTGACGCGCGTGTCGGCTCAATGAAAAAGCCATGCTGGAGACGGCCATGCCGGGCGTGTCACCGGCCGTCGCAGCGATTCTGGCCACACCCCGACCCTGAACGATCAGTTCGGCCTGCCCGTGCCAGCCCACGATCTGACCTTCGTGGCTGTAGCGGGGCTGCACCGTGACGCCCCCCGTATGCATTTCGAGCTCACCGGCCTGAACACGCGGCCGGATGTGGCGCAACGCCTGATCCAGCGCCGCTTGGAGCTGACGCTGAACGGCCGCTGGATTGGCCGCCTGAGCCCGGTGCGTCAGGACGACGGTCAACCAATCTTGCACCGCCTCTTGTTCCGCGCTGGCGCTGAGTTGAACGACATGGTGAGCAGGCGTTGGATTCAGGGCCATGGCCGCAGGGGCTGTCGTGGCCAGCAAGGCCAAGAGGGCTGCGGGAGCCCAGTTCATCATTCGGTAGGCTGTCATGGAAGTGAACTCCTCATCCCGGGTGAATCGTCGGCCCTCAGTGTGCCATTTTCCGCACGGCGTGGATTCAGGGCACGTACCCCGACTGGCAACAACTGTAACCTTCGGTATCACGCGAGCATGAGCCCGCTCGGCGATGGGGGGAGGGTGTCACAATCGCCAGAGTTGCATTTTCAAGACAGCGCCCATGCCGACTTTGCCTCACCGCCCTGATCGCGTCATTGTGGTCGATGACGACGCCCGCATTCGTGACCTGCTCAACCGCTACCTGACCCAGGAAGGGTTTGATGTCTGTGTGGCTGAAGATGCGCGGACTCTTGACCGGCTGCTGCTGCGCGATACGGTGGACCTGATCGTACTGGATCTGATGCTGCCGGGTGAAGACGGGCTGAGCATCTGCCGACGGCTGCGGGCCAACCAGAACCGCACGCCCATCATCATGCTGACGGCCAAAAGCGAAGACGTGGACCGGATCGTGGGGCTGGAGGTCGGTGCCGATGATTACCTGGGCAAACCGTTCAACCCCAGAGAGCTGCTGGCCCGTATCCATGCCGTATTGCGTCGTCGCCCGCCGCCAGAAGTTCCAGGGGCACCCTCTGCGGATCAGGAGATCGTGACCTTTGGCCCGTTCGAGCTCGATCTGGGCAAGCGGATGTTGCGCAAGGAGGGACAGGAAGTCAGCCTGACCACGGGTGAATTTGCCATGCTCAAGGCGCTGGTGCGCCACCCGCGGCAGCCCATGTCACGTGACAAACTGGCCCAACTGGCCCGCGGGCGCGAGTTTGAACCCTTTGACCGCAGCCTGGATGTCCAGGTCTCTCGGCTGCGCAAACTCATCGAAGTGGACCCCTCTTCGCCGCGTTATTTGCAGACGGTCTGGGGCATCGGCTACGTGTTTGTGCCCGACGATCAGGGCTGAAACATCCCATGACTCAGGTGCCCATACCTTCCCACGGCATCAGCCTGTTTGGGCGCACGTTCTTGCTGCTGGGCGCTTTGCTGCTGGGCTCGGTCATGGCCTGGTTTGTCACGTTTCGGGAGCTGGAAGAAGAGCCGCGCGCCCTGCAAAGTGCCCAGCAACTGGCCTCCCTCGTGAACCTGACCCGGGCCGCGCTGGTGCATGCCGATGCGATTTCCCGCATCTCGCTGGTGAAAACCCTGGTCGAGGAGGAAAACGTCCGGATTGCGGTGCGCGAGCCCAGCGACGTGTTTGTGCTGTACAACCACACCGCCCTGGGCCGACGCATCAGCGATGCCTTGGCTTCCAGACTGGGCGCGGGAACCATCGTGGCCAGCGAAGTCAATGGCTTCGCGGGTTTGTGGATCGGCTTCAAGATCGACACGGACACCTACTGGCTGTTGGCCGACCCGGATCGCATGGGCACCGTCCAAGGGCAGACCTGGCTGGTCTGGCTGGCCATTGCCGCCAGTTTGTCGCTGCTGGGTGCAGCGCTGTTTGCCAATCTGCTCAACCAGCCGCTCAAGCAATTGTCGGCCGCCACCGCCCGCGTGCGCGACGGCGACTTTCGCACCGGGCACCTCGACGAAAACGTGGCCACGGTGGAAATCCGCGCGGTCAACATCAGCTTCAACCGCATGGCCGAACAACTGGCCCGAGCCGAGGCCGATCGCACCCTGATGCTGGCCGGCATTTCGCACGATCTGCGCACCCCCTTGGCGCGACTGCGGCTGGAAACCGAACTCAGCGTGCCCGACGACACCGCCCGGCAGCTCATGGCGGCGGACATCGAGCAGGTCACGGCCATCATCGACAAATTCCTCGACTACGCCCGCGCCGAACATGTGCAGATGGAAACCGTCAATCTGACTGACGTCGTCATGACAGCCCTGCAACCGTACGCAGGCACGCCGGATTGCGAGGTGCGTTTCGATGATAAGACGGTCTTCAGCGTTCACGCCGACCCGGTGGAACTGCGCCGGGTGATCGACAACCTGCTCGAAAACGCCTCGCGCTACGGGCGCCGCCCAGACAAGGTGCTGCAACTCGATATCGCCATCCAGAAAGCGGGGCCGCTGGTGGCCCTGAAGCTGACCGACCACGGTCTGGGTGTGCCTGCCGAATTACTGCCCCGACTGGCGGAACCGTTTTTCCGGGCCAACGAAGCCCGCACGGCGGCCACCGGCTCCGGGCTGGGCCTGGCCATTGCCACCAAAACCATGCAGCGCATGGGCGGCCAGTTGCTACTGCGCCCGGCAGCCACGGGTGGCCTACAGGCTGAACTGGTGTTGCGCTCAGCCTGAAGCGTCATCCGCCTAGCGGCAGCAGCAACACCACGGCCCGGCACTCGATACTCAGCCCCTGCCCCACCGGCCCGAGCTTTTCGGCGGTCTTGGCTTTGATGTTGACCCGATCCGGTGCCACCCCCAGAATGCTCGCGATCCGCGCCTGCATCTGGGCTTTGTAGGCACCGAGTCTGGGGGCCTGGGCAATCACCGTGGCATCGATATTGGCCAGCCGATACCGCTGGTTTTGCACCAGTTGCCAGGCGTGGGCCAGCAGCCGGGCCGAATCGGCCCCCTGGAACTGGGGGTCATGATCGGGAAACAGGGTGCCGATATCGCCCAGCGCAGCGGCACCGAGCAAGGCGTCGGTGATGGCGTGCAACAAGGCGTCGGCATCGGAATGCCCGAGCAAACCACTGTGATGCGGGATGTGTATGCCGCCCAGCCGCAGGGGGCGACCAGGCACCAGCGCATGCACGTCCCAGCCTTCGCCGATGCGCATGCGCGACCCGTCACGGGCCACAGAAGACGCGGCAGGGGTCATGAGCAAGGCCTCGGCAAGGGCAAAATCTTCCGGGTAGGTGAGTTTGAAATTGCGCGCCGTCCCGGCCACCAGCAGCGGCTTCAAGCCCGCCGCCTCGACCGCGCTGGCCTCGTCGGTGATGCCGGCAAAACCGCTCGCCTCATGCGCCGACAAGGCGCGCACCAACACCCCGATGCGAAACATCTGCGGCGTTTGAGCCAGCCACTTGTCGGCGCGGGCAATGGTGGCACCGACCCGCGGCCGGGCCAGATCGGCGTCGGCCTGCTTGAGGGTATCGGGCAAGGGCAAGGCCAGCAAACCGCCCACGGCGTCGTCTGCCACCGCCTGCATGAGCTGCTCGATGTCGCGGGGCCGAATCAGGCATCGGGCCGCATCGTGTACCAGCACCCAGTCCTTGTCGCGGGCCCCCGCTTGCAGCAGGGCACGCAGCCCGTTGAACACCGAATGCGCACGCGTCGCGCCACCCACGTGCCAGACCTGAACCCGTGCCTCTGTGCTGCCATACACGCGGTCATCGGGTGCCACCACCACACCCACGCCCGCCAAGGATTCGAGCTGCAGGAACGCCCCCACGGTGTGCTCGATCACCCGCCGACCGGCCACCTGCTGGTATTGCTTGGGCCCCGCAGCACCGGCACGGCTGCCCGACCCGGCACTGGGAATGAGGGCGTAGAACCGCACGGCTGCCGCTGGGGCAGCGTGCAACGGTGCCGGGCTGGCGGTGGGCATGGAATGGGGGTGATGCGACATGGTTGCCCGAGATTCTAAAATCATGGCCTCATTTATGGATTTACCCAAACTCTCCCCCGGCAAGCGCTATGCCCTGCCGCGCCCGCCCTGCTCTGCCGATGCGCTGTGGCTGGCCCAGTTGTCTGAACGCGAACGACAGGCCGGCAGGCCGATCGCCATCATCACCGCCGATGCCGCCGACGCCCAGCGCCTGCTCGAAGAAGTGCCCTTCTTCGCGCCCGGCCTGCGCTGTGCGCTATTTCCCGACTGGGAAACCCTGCCCTACGACAGCTTTTCGCCGCATCAGGACTTGATTTCCGAACGGCTGGCCACGCTGTGGCGGATCCAGCAGCGCAAGGCCGAAGACGGTGCCGACGTGGTGCTACTGCCCGCCACCACCGCGCTGTACCGGCTGGCCCCGCCGTCCTTCCTGGCTGGCTACACCTTTGCCTTCAAGGTCAAACAAAAGCTCAACGAGGCCAAGCTCAAGGCACAGCTCACGCTGGCCGGCTACCAGCACGTGACGCAGGTCGTCGGCCCCGGCGAATACGCGGTGCGCGGCGGCCTGATCGACCTCTTTCCCATGGGCTCGCCGATGCCCTACCGGGTGGACTTGTTCGACGACGAGATCGACAGCATCCGCACCTTCGACCCCGACAGTCAGCGCAGCCTCTACCCGGTGCCCGAGGTGCGCTTGCTGCCGGGCCGCGAATTCCCCATGGACGAGTCGGCACGCGCCCAATTCCGCGCCCGCTGGCGCGAACGGCTCGAAGGCGACCCGACCAAAAGCCGCCTCTACAAAGACATCGGCAACGGCGTGGCCAGCGCCGGTATCGAGTACTACCTGCCGCTGTTCTTCGAGCAGACCGCCACCGTGTTCGACTACCTCGGCAACGACGCGACACTGGTGCTGCACGGCGACCTCGAACCCGCCTTCCAGCGCTTCTGGCAGGACACCCGGGAACGCTACCGGCTGGTGCAGGGCGACCCCGACCGACCCGCCCTGCCGCCCGAGACCCTGTTCCTGGACGCCGCAGCCTTCTACGCCGCTGCCAAGCCGCACATGCAACTGGCCCTGCGTACCGAATCGCAAGCGCAGGTGCCGCACAGCGCCCGGCACCACTGGGTCGAGGCCTTGCCCGACCTGGCCGCCCAGCGTGGCGCCGACGACCCACTGGCCAAACTGCAGGCCCACCTGCACAGCACTGCCGAGCGCGTGCTGCTGCTGGCCGAAAGCGATGGCCGCCGCGCAAGCCTGCTGGACTTCCTGCGTGCCAGCGGCGTCAACCCGTCGGCCTTCGATTCCCTGGCCGCATTCCAGGCCAGCGACGCCAAGGTGGGCATCGCCACCGCCGCGCTGGCCAGCGGCTTTGCCTGGGTGGCGGGCGGCATCGACTTCGTCACCGAGACCGAGCTGTTCGCCGCCGGCCCCACCACGCGCCGCCGCAAGAAGCAGGAACAGGTCAGCGACGTCGATGCGCTGATCAAGGACTTGAGCGAACTCAACGTGGGCGACCCGGTGGTGCACAGCCAGCACGGCATTGGCCGCTACCGGGGCCTGATCCACATGGACTTGGGCGAAAAAACCCCCGACGGTGCGCCCGCCCTGCAAGAATTCCTGCACCTGGCGTACGCGCAGGACGCCGTGCTCTACGTGCCGGTGAGCCAGTTGCAGCTCATCAGCCGCTACACCGGGGTGAGCGCCGACGAAGCCCCGCTGCACCGCCTGGGCAGCGGCCAGTGGGAAAAGGCCAAGCGCAAAGCAGCCGAACAGGTGCGCGACGCCGCCGCCGAACTGCTCAACATCTATGCCCGCCGCGCCGCGCGGCAGGGCCATGCCTTCCGCTACAGCCCACACGATTACGAGCAGTTTGCCAACGACTTCGGCTTTGAAGAAACCGCCGACCAGAATGCCGCCATCCATGCCGTGATTCAAGACATGATCAGCCCGCAACCGATGGATAGGCTGGTGTGTGGCGACGTCGGTTTTGGCAAAACCGAGGTCGCGCTGCGGGCCGCTTTCGTCGCCGTGACGGGCGGCAAGCAGGTGGCTTTTCTGGCCCCCACCACGTTGCTGGCCGAGCAGCACTACCAGACGCTGGTGGACCGCTTTGCCAAGTGGCCGGTGAAAGTGGCCGAGATGAGCCGCTTTCGCACCGCCAAGGAAATCACCGCCGCGCTCAAAGGCGTGTCCGACGGCACGGTGGACATCGTGGTCGGCACCCACAAGCTGCTGAGCGAAAAAACGAAGTTCAAAAACCTGGGCCTGCTCATCATCGACGAAGAACACCGCTTCGGCGTGCGCCACAAGGAAGCCATGAAGGAGTTGCGCGCCGAGGTCGATGTGCTCACGCTCACCGCCACCCCGATTCCGCGCACACTCGGCATGGCGCTCGAAGGCCTGCGCGACCTGTCGGTCATTGCCACTGCGCCGCAGCGTCGGCTGGCCATCAAGACCTTTGTGCGCAACGAAGGCAACGGCGTCATCCGCGAAGCCGTGCTGCGCGAGCTCAAGCGCGGCGGGCAGGTGTATTTCCTGCACAACGAGGTCGAGACGATCGAGAACCGGCGCCAGAAGCTGGAACAAATCCTGCCCGAGGCGCGTATTGCCATCGCGCACGGGCAAATGCCCGAGCGCGAGCTCGAACGCGTGATGCGCGACTTCGTGGCCCAGCGCTTCAACCTGCTGCTGTGCTCGACCATCATCGAGACCGGCATCGACGTGCCCACCGCCAACACCATCGTCATGAGCCGTGCCGACAAGTTCGGCCTCGCGCAACTGCACCAGTTGCGCGGGCGCGTGGGCCGCAGCCACCACCAGGCCTACGCCTACCTGCTGGTGCCCGATCTGGAGGGCCTGACCAAGCAGGCCGCCCAGCGGCTCGACGCCATCCAGCAAATGGAAGAACTCGGCAGCGGTTTCTACCTCGCCATGCACGACCTCGAAATCCGCGGCGCAGGCGAAGTGCTGGGCGAAAACCAAAGCGGCAACATGCTCGAAGTCGGCTTCCAGCTCTACAACGAGATGCTGAGCGAAGCCGTGGCCAGCCTCAAGGCCGGGCGCGAACCCGACCTGCTCAAACCCCTGAGCGCTGCCACCGACATCAACCTGCACGCCCCCGCCCTGCTGCCCCACGACTACTGCGGCGACGTGCATCTGCGCCTGAGCTTCTACAAGAAGCTGGCCACGGCCAAAACCAGCGCCCAGATCGACGCCCTACTCGAAGAAATCGTGGATCGCTTCGGCAAACTGCCCGCACCAGCGCAAACGCTGATCGACGTACACCGCCTGCGCGTGCTGTGTGCGCCCTACGGCGTGCAGAAGGTCGATGCCACGCCCGGCGTCATCCTCATCACCTTCCGGCCCAACCCGCCGGTGGAGCCGATGCGCATCATCGAGCTGGTGCAGAAGAACAAGCACATCAAGCTGGCCGGCAACGACAAGCTGCGCATCGAACGCGCCCTGCCTGGTGCCACCGACCGGGCGCAGATGGTGCGCGACGTGCTTCGGTCGCTCGGGCAACCGGTTGCCGCGCTGGTGCCATGACCATGAGTTTGCGGCATGAAAACGCTGACGATGCAAACCCTGCCTCGATCTGCCCGAAGCTGGACAGCCTGAAATGACCTGGCTAGACTTGGCCAAACCCTAGGAGTTGCCCGCCTGTTCCTCGGCCCAACATGAATCTGCTGCTCGACACCCACGTGGCCCGTTACAGCGACAGCATTGTTTTTGTGTAAAACCAGATGCCCCGCACCGAAATCGCCCCCGGCCTGTCCCTTCAGGGCTGCACCCCACCGCTGCGCCTGCGCGACTTCAAGCTGGCCTATTAGCATGCCCCAAGAACCCATCCTCAATATGCCCAGCCCTGCCGCGCACAAGCTGGAACTGCTGCGCGAACTGTTCCCCCAAGCCATTGAAACCGCGTCCGACGGCAGCGTGCGCGTCAACGCCGCCGCCATTCAACAAGCGCTGGACCCGGCCAACCCGGACGGCCTGCGGGTCGAAGAAGACGGCTACGAACTGCGCTGGGTCGGCAAGCGCGAGGCCTACCACAGCGCTTTCGTGCCGCCAGCCAAAATTGTGCAGCCCTGCCCTGCCGACAGTGTGGACTGGGAGCAAACCGGCAACCTGCTCATCAAGGGCGACAACCTCGACGCCCTGCGGCTGCTGCGCCACAGCTACTTCGGCCAAGTCAAGCTGATCTACATCGACCCGCCCTACAACACCCAGAGCGACGCCTTCATTTACCGCGACGACTTCAGCGCCAAGCAAAGCCACGTGCTGGCGCAACTGGGCTACAGCGCCGACAACATCGACTACATCAAAAACATCTACGGCGCCCGCACCCACAGTGGCTGGCTCAGCTTCATGTACCCGCGCCTGCTGCTGGCCAAAGACTTGTTGCGCGACGACGGCGTGATCTTCATCTCCATCGACGACAACGAACAGGCGCAGTTGAAGCTGTTGTGTGACGAGGTGTTTGGGCAGGAGAATTTTATCTCCAACCTGATCTGGGAAAAAGGGCGCAAGAACGATGCAAAGTTCTTTTCTAACGGCCATGAATACATGCTGGTCTATGCCAAGTCGCAGGTGTATTTGAGAGAAAACCAGACGCTCTGGCGTGAAGAAAAACCAGGTGCACGGGAGATTTGGGATAAATATATTGAGCTGCGCGAAGGGCATGGTGCCAACAATGCGCTGATTGAAAACGAATTACAAGCTTGGTTTAGCGAGCTTCCCAAAGGACACCCTTCTAAGAAGTGGAGCCGATATAAGCGTGTGGATCAAAATGGCCCATGGCGAGACCGTGACATTTCGTGGCCGGGCGGTGGCGGGCCTCGGTATGACGTACCGCACCGAATTACCCAAAATCCCTGCAAAGTCCCAGAACGCGGATGGATTTACTCCACCTACGAGGAGATGAAACGGCAGATTGATTTGGGACTTGTGGAATTTCGAGATGACCATACGGAGCCTCCATTCCGCAAGGCCCACATCCGCCCCATTCCCCAAGAGATTGAACTAGAAAATCTCAACGAGGATGTGGAAGGAGAAGAGGAGCTTGCTACGCAAGTGCGGGGTAGTTACTTCTACAAGCAGTCTCAAGTTTCAGTACGGCATCTGCGAGAGCTTTTTGGCAAGAAAAATGCCTTCAACAACCCGAAGGACACCGAAGAAATTGCCAAACTGATCCGGTATGTCACCCCTAATGACACGGACTTCATCACCCTGGATTTTTTTGCAGGAAGCGGCACCACCGCCGATGCCGTGATGCGCCTCAACGCCGAAGACGGCGGCAACCGCAAGTTCATCCTGGTGCAAATTCCCCAGCCCATCGACGCCAGGAAGCAAAAAGAAGCGCACGGCTTCGTCAGTCACACCTTGGGCAAGCCCGAGGCCACGATTTTCGAGATCACCGCCGAGCGCATCCGCCGCGCGGGCGCTCAGCTCAAGGCGCAACACCCGGCGCTGGACACCGGCTTTCGTGTCTTTGAACTGGCCGACGACCCCGACGCCCTGATCCTGCAAAAACCCCTGTCCGATGCCACGCAGGCCGACGTCGCCACCCTGCAAACCGCCATTGCCACGCCGCAGCCCAGCCAGTTGCCCCGCATTCTCCACAACCTGCTGCTGGCCGAAGGGCTGCCGCTGTCCACGCGCCTGATCGTGGTGCGCGAGCACTCGCTGTACCGCGCCGCCAATGTGCTGTTCATCCTCCAGGCTGTGGACACCGAAGACCTGCGCATCCTGCTCAATGCGCAAAAGGCGGCGGGCACACCCCTACAGCACCTGAGCGTGTACGCGCCCTGGGTGGCAGACAACAACTTTTTGCTGGGCACCAAGACGCTGCTCGAAACCCTGGGCCTGTCGGACGACAAGCTGCGGTTGCGCGGCTGAATCACATTGAACGGCAACGCAGCAAGCCCCACCACACGAGGTGCATCATGAAAATTGCCATCGAGAACTTCGGCCCGATCAAGAAACGCATAGAAATCGAACCCAAACCGCTGACCATTTTTTGCGGCAGCAACAACACGGGCAAGACCTATGGCCTGTACGTGCTCAATGCACTGATGGATTCACGCTTTGTGGCGTCATTTGACTGGGCGCATCACCACGCAAAAACCTTGCTGGAGCAAGGTCGCTTGGTGGTAGAACGCTCGTCCCTGCTGGGGCCAGAGGCGATCAGGCATGCGCAAAGCAACATTGCGCGGGGCCTCAAAGAGTCGATGCCGCGATTTTTTGTGGCCGACAGTCAGTTAATCAACGATGCGGTGTTTGAGGTATCTCTATCCTTGTCAGAGATTGATGCGCACAGCCCCCACATCGAAGTCTCACTGGGCGAAATCGCCACCAACTCAGCCAAAGGGGCACTGCTACTGAGCTGCAAGTTTTCTGATGATAGGCAGCATGTGGCACTCAGCTTGGCAGGCAACTGGGACAAGCCCCAGCCAATCGAATCGGCGATCAACAGCATCTTGATGGAGCTGTATTGCCCGATTCGGCAAGGGCGCACCTTCTTGTTGCCCGCCGAGCGCAGCGGCATCAACCTGTTTTTCCGCGAACTCAACTCCCGCAGGGCTGCCCTGCTGCGCCATGTGACCAGCCAGACGCTAGACACCAACGAGCTGCTCAAGGACATCATCGTCTCGCGCTACCCGCAACCGATTCATGACTACATCGAGTTCATGAACGCGCAACCAGAAATCAAGCGCCAGAGCAGCGACCAGTTTGCCGACATGGCCGCCTGGTTGCAAAAGGAAGTGCTGCGGGTGAAGTACAAGGTGGACCGCTACGGCGACATCAGCATTGCCCCACTGCGCAGCAAATCTGAACTGGGCCTGCACCTCGCTTCATCAACGGCCAAGACTTTTTTCGGCCTATGGTCTTACCTCAATCACCTGGCCAAGCCCGGCGACTGCCTGATGATCGACGAACCAGAGCTGAACCTGCACCCACTCAACCAGCGTAACATCGCCCGCATGCTGGCCGAGCTGGTAAACCGGGGCATACGCGTGGTGCTCAGCACCCACTCCGACTACATGGTGCGCGAGTGGGGAAACCTGGTGATGCTGAGCGAACACTTCCCCGAGCGGGAGGCGATGGCGAAGCGGCACGGCCTACACCATGCGCAGTGGCTGGCGGCAGATAAGGTGCATGCCTACGAATTCCACGCCGGTGGCGTCGATGCCATGAAGGTACATGCGGTCGGCGGCATCTGCACCCCGCTGTTTGATGAAAGCATTGAACAGCTCAACGCAGCCGCGCAGGACATCTACTTTGCCGCTCAGGCGAGCAGAGCACTGGAGCAAGAACAAGCAGAACGAAAACCGGGCAAAGCAATGAAGGGCAAGGCATGACGGAGAACGAGTACTTTGATGCGCTGCGCGATGCGCTCCACCCACCACTGCTAGACGGGCGCAAACTGGTCGGCGGGCATTTCGTGATTGAAGAGGTGGGTCAAGCAGCATTTGCTTTGAACGTGACTGGCCTGACTACGCACGAGGCCATCAAACTGGAACGAATGAAAGCCGATTGGCCATGCTTTAGGGCGGCGCACAAGTTTGCCCACCGTCGCTGCGACCGCATAGTGGTTGCCTGGAATAAGGCCCAGGGCACTCCCCAGTTTCTGCTGGTGGAACTCAAAAGTGCAAACTCGGGCGGCGCTCATCAGCAACTGGGCGCGTCCCTGGCTTTCTGCCAGTTTCTGCACCACATGGTTTGCGTGGGCCATGCCGCACCGCCCAACCCGGCGTTTATCGCCGTGACCGTGAAAACGATGCCGTTTGCCCAGAAGCTGGCCAGCACCCCGACCCTGCCGCCCTGGACGCCCAAAGGCCTTCATCCGGTGTGCAAGCACATGCACTTTGACCGCTCGCGCGGATCGCTGCCAGTCGCAGCCGTGTTGGCGGCAGTGTGAAGCCACTACCATGACCGCCCAGTTCCAATACAGCCGCTTGGCCCACCAGGCGCAGGCCGTGCACAGCATTGCCGATGTGTTCACCGATGTGCGTTTCGTTCCGCCAGCCGATGTACACGCCAACCCGACCTATGTGCCGCACGAGGCGCAAAAAATCCTGCATTCCAACATCGAACGCATCCGGCAGGGCAATCAGGTTTGCACCGGTGCGCTGGAGGTGGCTTCCACACTCACCCCAGCCTTGTCGCTCGACGTGCTGATGGAGACCGGCACCGGCAAGACGTTCACTTTCATCGAAACCATCCACCGGCTGCACCAGAAGTACAAGCTGTCGAAGTTCATCGTGCTGGTGCCTAGCAACGCCATTCGCCAAGGCACACTCAAAAGCCTGCAAACCACAGCGGCTTTTTTTGCGCGGGAATACGACAACCAGAAGATCAACGTCGTCAACTACTCCGACAAGACGGTCAAGGGCTTCATCCACGCGGCCAACATGGGGCTGACGGTGATGGTGGCGACCTACCAGTCGTTCGCGGGCGACAGCAAGCTCATCAACAAGCGCGGGGTGGAAGCCAACCTGTTCGGCCACGCCAAGAGCTATATGGAGGCGCTGGCCGCCATCCGTCCGGTGCTCATCATCGACGAGCCGCACCGCTTCGAAGGCAAGGTGGTCAAGGAATTTTTGCCCCGCTTCAACCCGCTGCTGACGCTACGCTTTGGTGCCACCTTCAAGCGCGACGAATTCAAAAACCTCATCTACACCCTAGACAGCCTGGAGGCGTTTCGCCAGCGGCTGGTCAAAGGCATTACGGTGGACACGGTGGGCACCGCCACCGATCTGGGGCAAACGTGGCTGCTGACCCAAGTGACCGGCTCGCTCAGGGAGCGCACGGCCCACCTGAACTACCAGACCCCGGCGGGCCAAACCACCGCCATCACCCTGCAAGCCAAAGACAACCTGGGCGAGAAAACGGGGCTTGCCCACCTGGACGGGCATGTGGTGGAAAACGTGACCACCAAGGAGCTGCTGTTCACCAACGGCTTTGCGTTGCCACTGGGCGAGCCCACGGCCTTTGGCATGTTGGCCGACGAGGTGCAGTCGCTGCTGATCCAGCGCGCAATAGCCAACCACTTCGAGCGGGAACAAACCCTGTTCCAACGCGGCATCAAGGCCATCAGCCTGTTTTTCATCGACGCCGTGTCCAAGTACCTGCCCGCTGCTGGCGCTGGGCAGCGCCCGCCAGTGCTGCGCGACACGTTCGAGCGGCTCTACAAGGTGGAATTGGCCAAGGTGCTAGCCAACGCCGCCCTGGAACCCGACTACCGCGCCTACCTGGAGCGCACGGCGCAAGACGTAAGCCGTGTGCACAAGGGCTACTTTGCCCGTTCGAACAGCGAAAAGGGGCAAGAGGAAGCCATCAAGCTGATCCTGCAGGAGAAGGAAAAGCTGCTCTCCTTCGACACCGATTTGCGCTTCATCTTTTCCATGTGGGCGCTGCAGGAAGGCTGGGACAACCCCAACGTGTTCACCCTGTGCAAGCTGGCACCCAGCCATTCCAGGATCAGCAAGCTGCAGCAGATAGGCCGTGGCCTGCGGCTGGCCGTGAACCAGCAACTGGAGCGGGTACATGCCGAAGACGCGGCATTCGATGCAGTCAATGACCTGATGGTGGTAGTGCCCGCCAGCGAAGGCGACTTTGTACGTGCCATTCAGGCCGAGATCAGCGAACACAGTGTGCGCC
>DBAZ01000036.1:0-3240 GCA_002291945.1 Tepidimonas sp. UBA997 | reverse complement strand
CTGTTCTATGAGGGGTCGGGGCAAGTCAAGCACAAGCAGAACCAGCCAACGCCCACGCTTACAGTGCGGCAACCCCTGTTTCAGCACTTCAAGCCGCTGTGGGACAACCTCAATCGCCAGGCCGTGCTGCGCTACGCCGTGGACACCCCCCAGTTGGTGGACAACGTGCTGGCGGCCATCCAGAAACACTTCGAGGTGCAGCCGCTTTCGATCGGCATCACCCGCACCACCGACGTCGAAACGGTACACCATGCACGCAGCACACAGGGCCGATGCACCATCTTGCCCCACGCCGTGTATTCCATCGGCCAGTTCATGCGCGAACTGGCCAACCAGACGCGCTTGTCTTTGCACACCATCAGCGACATTTTGCGCCGCATGCCTGAGGACAAATTTGCCCAGATCAAGCACAACGAAAACCGCGCCCTGCGCACGCTGCGGGACTTGATCCAGCGCTGCATTCACGAGTTGATGGTCAACAAAATCAGCTACGAGTTGCGCGAAATCCGCGTGGAAACGGCGCTGACCGACCAGTCAGGTGCCTTGCTCAAGACCATCCCCGCGTCGCTGTGTGGTGTAGAACTACACGACGTGACCAACCCCGCCGTGCAGGAACGCTCGCTGTACGAAAACCCGGTCATGCCGGTGGACAGCCAGATCGAGCGCCGCACGGTGGACGAATCGAACCAGCAGCAGATTACCGTATTTGCCAAGCTGCCGAAAATCAACATTCCGACCCCACTGGGCAACTACAACCCCGACTTTGGCTACGTGATCGCCCAGAACGGGCGGGCGCAGTCGCTGTATCTGGTGCTGGAAACCAAGGGCTACGACAATCCACAAGACATCCCACAGCGCGAGCAATGGAAGATGGACAGCGCCCGCCAGTTCTTCCAGGCCCTGCAACGACAAGGCATTGAAGTTCACTTCAAGACCCACATCAACCACACGTCGCTGGCGCAGACGCTGCACCAGATCGACCCCAGTTTGACTGCGACCCCCCGATGAACACCCGCACCGAAATCGCCCCCGGCCTGTCCCTCCAGGGCTGCACCCCACCGCTGCGCCTGCGCGACTTCAAGCTGATCGCGTTCGACATGGACTCCACCCTGATCAACATCGAATGTGTGGACGAGATCGCCGATGCCGCCGGTCGCAAGGCCGAGGTGGCGGCCATCACCGAGGCGGCCATGCGCGGCGAGATCACCGACTTCAAGGACAGCCTGCGCCGCCGCGTGGCCCTGCTGGCAGGCGTCAGCGTGGATCACTTGGAGCAGGTGTACCGCCACCGGCTGCAGCTCAACCCGGGCGCAGCCGAGCTGGTGCTGGCCTGCAAGGGGGCCGGGCTGAAGGTGTTGCTGGTCAGCGGCGGTTTCACCTACTTCGCTGAACGCCTGCGCGAGCGGCTGGCGCTGGACTTCGTGCGCAGCAACCGCCTCGACGTTCAGGATGGCCGCCTCACAGGCCGACTGATCGACCAGAGCTGGGGCGACATTTGCGACGCCGCCGAAAAGCGCCGCACCTTGCTGCAAGCCTGCGACCTGATCGGCAGCAGCCCGGCGCAAGCGATTGCCGTGGGCGATGGGGCCAATGACCTCGACATGATGGCCGCCGCCGGGCTGTCGGTGGCCTACCGCGCCAAACCCAAAGTCCGCCTGCAGGCCAACGTGGCCATCGACACCGGGGGGCTGGAGCGTCTGCTCGAGGTGCTCCAGCCCTGAATCCCTCAAGCCGTTTCTGGCACGCTCGGCAGGCCCGACAGCGCCAGCGCGAGTTCCTTTTCGTCGTAGGCGTCGTCCTTGAGTTCACCCGCAAAGTACTTCTGGTAGGCGACCATGTCGAAATGGCCGTGGCCGCAGAGGTTGAACAAAATGGTTTCGCTGCGGCCTTCGCGCTTGCAGCGCAGGGCCTCCTCGATCGCGCCCTTGACGGCATGGTTGGCCTCGGGCGCGGGCACTATGCCTTCGGCGCGGGCAAAGGCCACGCCAGCGGCAAAGCACTCGCCTTGCGTGTAGGCGGTGGCCTCGATCAGGCCCAGTTCCTTGAGGTGCGACACCAGCGGCGCCATGCCGTGGTAACGCAGCCCGCCCGCATGGAAGCCCGGCGGCGTGAAGGTGCTGCCCAAGGTGTGCATCTTGGTCAAGGGCGTCAGGTGGCCGGTGTCGCCGAAGTCGTAGGCGTATTTGCCGCGTGTCAGCGACGGGCAGGCGGCTGGCTCGACCGCCACGATGCGCGGCTTGGCCCCACCCCGCAGGCCGTGCCCGATGAACGGAAACGCAATGCCCGCAAAGTTCGACCCACCCCCCGTGCAGCCCACCACCACATCGGGCCAGACATCGGCCATCTGCATCTGCTCCATCGCTTCGAGCCCGATGATGGTCTGGTGCATCAGCACGTGGTTGAGCACCGAACCGAGCGCGTATTTGGTGTCGTCGCGCTGCACGGCGAGTTCCACCGCCTCGGAAATGGCAATGCCCAAGCTGCCCGGGTGGTCCGGGCGCTCGGCCAGCACGCGGCGGCCGTAGGCGGTCTCCTGCGAGGGCGAAGCCAGGCAACGGGCACCATAGGTTTCCATCACGGCCCGGCGGTAGGGCTTCTGGTCGTAAGACACCCGCACCTGAAACACCAGCACTTCGAGGTCGAACAGGCTGCCTGCAAACGACAGCGACGTACCCCACTGGCCGGCACCGGTTTCGGTGGTCAAGCGCTTGACGCCCGCCTGCTGGTTGTAGAACGCCTGCGGGATGGCGGTGTTGGGCTTGTGGCTGCCCGCCGGGCTTACCCCTTCGTACTTGTAAAAAATCTTCGCGGGCGTGCCGAGCGCCTTTTCCAGCCGGTGCGCCCGGTACAGCGGTGCCGGGCGCCACAGCCGGTAGATGTCTTGCACCGGTGCGGGGATTTCGATCTCCCGCTCGAGGCTGACCTCCTGCAAGATCAGTTCCAGCGGGAACAGCGGGGCGAGGTCGTCGGGGCCGATGGGCTGCAGCGTGCCCGGGTGCAACACGGGTGGCAGGGCCTTGGGCAAATCGGCTTGGATGTTGTACCAGAACTTGGGCATCTGGTTTTCGTTGAGCAGGTACTTGGTGGCCATGGCCATGGACGACTCCTGTGGTTTTTTGAACATTCCGGCGCTTGCGGCATCGTACCGGATCGAGCAATGTAGCATGATGCCCCCATGACGCCTCCCGACACCCCGCCCCCACCCCCCCCCCGATCCCGGCCCCCCCGGCCGAAGAAACT
>DBAZ01000038.1:11753-46843 GCA_002291945.1 Tepidimonas sp. UBA997 | reverse complement strand
GCTTGACCAGCCAGCCGGTGGCACCAGCGGCACGGCCGGCCTGTTTCATTTGGTCGCTCGATTCGGTGGTCAGGATCAGGATCGGCGTTTTCTTGAAGCTGGGGTGTTCGCGCAGCCTGCGCGTCAGGCCGATGCCGTCGAGTCGCGGCATGTTCTGGTCGGTCAGCACCAGGTCGAAGGTCTGCTTCTCGGCTTTTTCGTAAGCGTCAACGCCATCGACCGCTTCCACGACCTTGAAGCCAGCACCCACGAGGGTGAAAGAAACCATTTTGCGCATGGAAGCGGAATCATCAACAGCCAGAATCGAATGCATGTTGGGGCCTTGTGAGGAAAGCGTTGTTAGTAGAGTGAAAGTCAGAACAGTTCGATGGATCCGGCGTCCATTTCGCTCTGAGTGACCGGGTTGGGGTTGCGAGGCATGTGGGTGACGATCACACCCGCTTCTTCCTCGTCAGGTTCCATGGCCTGATCGGCGAGGATGTAGGCGCAGCCTTTGAGCATCTTGCCAATGTGAACCAGCAGTTGGGTGGACATGTCGTGAAATTGCAGTTCCGTGACCGCCTGATGCAGTGCTTCGCGCAGTTCTTCAGACTGCGGATGACCGTCCATCGATGCCGCCAATCGCATGACCTGGTTGAAACGGTCCAGCAAATTCCCGGTGGCGTGGTCCAGCAGGCCTTCGAGGCGCTGGAGGTCGTTCATGGCGACCAGCAGGGAATCTTGCAGATCGGCCACCACGGTCACATCCATTTCTACCGCGAAATCGCTCAGGCGTTCATCCAGCGGTTCGATCGTGGTGTATTCCTCTCGCGGCCAACGGCGTTGGTTTTGCATTGAAACAGGGGTGGAGTCCATGGCCCGAATATAAGCGGTTGACGTAGGGGATGCCAGAGCGCAGTGCAAAAAGATGCATCAAAATGACGGAGAAAAGTGTACTCCTTTGCTTCAAAATGCTCTATCGGCCACTTCAGCTTTCTGCGCAGAGAACAGTGTGACAGATTTGCACCTGATTCATCTTGAGGACAATCCAGCCGATCATGAGCTGGTGTTGCGCATGCTCGATCGGCATGAGGTGCCCTGCCGAGTCACCTGGGTGGACACTCTGGACGCCTTCCAGGATGTCTTCACCACCAGCCCCCCGGTGGACGCAGTGCTGGCGGACTACCACCTAGCCGGGTTTTCGGGGATGGAGGCCTGGGAGTGGTTGAGCGAGCGCTCATGCACCCTGCCATTCATTCTGGTGTCGGGCGCGATCGGTGAAGCCACGGTCGCCGATGCCATGATCCGAGGCGTCAGTGACTACGTGGACAAGCACCACTTGCAACGCTTGCCTCGGGTTTTGAAGCGCTCACTCGAATTCCACGAGGCGCGCCGCGCACAAGTGCAGGCCCGTCTGGCCCTGGAAGAGTCCCGGCAGCGGCTTGTGAGCCTGACTGAACACTTGCAACAGAGCATCGACCGCGAGCGGGCGGACATTGCGCGGGAAATCCACGACGACATCGGTGGCGCACTGGCCGCCGTGAAGCTCGATCTGTCGTGGCTGTCACGCAGGCTGAGTGATGCGGAGTCCCGCCATCATGTGCAAGCGGGCTTGGCCATGGTCGAGCATGCGTTGGGGGCCAGTCAACGCATCATGCGCAACCTGCGCCCAGCAGTGCTGGATCAGGGGTTGCTGCCTGCGTTGCAATGGCTGACCCAGACCTTCGCCGACCGTTCCGGACTGAACGTTCGCTTGAGTGGCCGACTGAGCCAAGAAGTGACTGCCGACCAGGCCATGGTCGTGTATCGAACCGCCCAGGAAGCCCTGACCAATATCCTCAAGCATGCCGGCGCCCGGGATGTGTGGCTCGACACCAGTGACCTGGAAAATGTCCTGACCCTGGAGATCAGCGACAATGGCCGGGGGGCATACCCGGAAGACTTGAATAAAAGCCAGTCTTTTGGCTTGCTGGGCCTCAAAGAACGTGCTCACAGCGTGGGGGGCTGGCTGGATGTCATTACCGAGCCGGGGCATGGCATGACGCTGATCCTGTCCATTCCCCTGGTGGGGGGTGCCCCCGTCAAACCCTGGGAGACTTCTGAGTGATCAAGGTGATGTTGTGTGACGATCATGCCGTGGTACGCCGTGGCATCAAGGACACGCTGATGGAGGCCACGGACATCAAAGTCATCGGGGAAGCGGACGGTTACGCCAGCCTGCGCGAGCAAATCCGGCTGCAGCGTCCGGACGTGCTGCTGCTGGATGTGGATCTGCCCGGCCGCA
Source organism: Tepidimonas sp. UBA997 (assembly GCA_002291945.1). Classification (GTDB taxonomy): domain Bacteria; phylum Pseudomonadota; class Gammaproteobacteria; order Burkholderiales; family Burkholderiaceae_C; genus UBA997. Next base: position 44,580 of record DBAZ01000038.1, on the reverse strand, counting down.
GCGGCCTGGAGATTCTGGCGAGTCTGCAAGATGAAGACCCGCCAGTTCGCACCGTGATGGTGTCCATGTACCCCGAAGATCAGTATGCGCTGCGTTGCCTCAAGGCCGGTGCCATGGGGTATCTCAACAAGGGTGGTGACCCTGCAGATCTGCTGACCGCCGTTCGGACGGTGGCACAAGGCAGAAAATTCATCAACGCCCTGATAGCCGAGTTGCTGGCGAATCACCTGAGCGCCCCGGTGTCCGCCGAATTGCACGATGCGCTGTCTGATCGGGAATGGCAGACACTGAAAAAAATCGCATCGGGCAAGAAGCTCTCGCAGATTGCCGAAGAACTCATGATCAGCCCCAAAACCGTGAGTGTTTACCGCGCGCGCGTCCTGGAAAAGCTGGGTCTGAGCAACAACGCCGAACTCACCGTGTACGCGATTCGCAACAAGCTGGTGTGACGCGGCTCAGGCCCCCAGAAACAGGTTTGCGATCACCTGCATCAACTGGCTGACGGGCCGGTCCATCATGGGCAGGGTGAAGGCCATGCCCAGCAAGCCGATGGACAGGGTCAGCGGAAAGCCGATCGCGAACACGTTCATCTGCGGGGCAATTCGGGACATGATGCCCATGACCACGTTGATAAACAGCAGCATGCCGATCATCGGCAGGGCGATCCACAGGCCGTAGTAAAAAATGATGCCGCCGAGCTCATGCAAGCGCATGGCGCGGACGGCTTGCAGCATGCCGTCCCCGACCGGGAAGGTTTCGAAGCTTGCTGCCACCGCCATGATGAGCAGCAGATGCCCATTGAGAACCACGAAGAGCAGCATGGCCATGTTGCCGAAAAACCGCCCCACGGTACTGGTCTGGGAGTTGGTTGCGGGGTCGAAAAACCCGGCAAAGTTCAGGCCCATCTGCAAGCCAATAATCTCTCCGGCCATTTCCACGGCGGCAAAGACGATGCGCACGGCCAGGCCAATGGCCACACCAATGGCGATCTGCTGGATCACCGCGCCCAGCGCTTCGGAGCTGGTCAGAGACACCACGGGGGTCTCGGGCAAAGCGGGCTGGATGCAGACCGCAATCACAAAGGCCAGACCGATCTTGGTGCGCATCGGCACCGAACGGGATGAAAAGATCGGGGCACTGGCGAAGACCCCCAGAATGCGAAGGAACGGCCAGAAAATCGGTGATATCCACGCCATGATCTGGGCTTCGGTGAAGCTGATCATCGGGCCGTCCATGTGGCGCTTTCGCTTCAGATGGCGTAGAGGGGCAGCGAGAGCAGGGTGCGGCGCAGAAAGTCCACCAGGGTCACCAGCATCCAGGGGCCGGCAATGGCAAAAACCGCCACCGCGGCCACCAGCTTGGGCACGAAAGACAGGGTGGCCTCGTTGATCTGGGTGAGCGCCTGGAACAGACTGATGACCAGCCCTACCAGAAGGACGGTGCCCAGCACGGGCGTCGATACGCCAATGAGGATGAACAAGGCATTTTGTCCGATGGTCAGAGCGGCTTGAGCGTCCATGAGGATCTTTCGGTTCAGGTGCTGAAACTGGCGGCCAGTGAGCCGATGAGCAGATTCCAGCCATCGGCCAGCACAAACAGCATGAGTTTGAAAGGCAGAGCCACCAATACGGGCGAGAGCATCATCATCCCCAGCGACATCAGGATGCTCGCCACGATGATGTCGATGACGAGAAAGGGGATGAAGATCATGAAGCCGATCATGAAAGCGGTTTTGAGCTCGCTGATGACAAATGCGGGGACCAGCACGCGCAGGGGGGCGGTGTCCACGGTCACATCGGGTTCCAGATTGGCGAGTCGCGCAAACAGCTCGAAGTCGGCCTGGCGCGTCTGGGCCTTCATGAATTCCCGAATCGGTATTTCGCCTCGGTCCAGGGCCTCTTCGAAGCTGATCGCGTTTTCAGTATAGGGTTTGTAGGCCGTTTCATAGACCCGGTCGAGGGTCGGGCCCATGACGAACAGGGTCAGAAACAAGGACAGGCCGACGATCACCTGGTTAGGCGGAGAAGCCTGCGTACCCAAGGCCTGACGCAACAGGGACAGCACGATGACGATGCGGATGAATGCGGTCATCATCAGCAAGACGGCAGGCAGAAATGAGAGCGCGGTGAAAAACAGCAGGGTCTGAATCGGGACCGAAAAACTGGTCCCACCCGCACCCTGCCCGATGATCAGGGGTAACCCAGGGGGCGCAACGGATTGCGCCGTGGCCGCGGTGGCGACGGTTGCGCTCAAGGCCAGCACGCCAAGCCTGAGGGCTGCCCGAACCCAGCCGTGGCCCGGCGCACGCAAGTCCGGATTCATGGTGTGTCACCGCCGGTTGGTGAGGTCAGGGCCCGCGCTACCTGGCGATAGCTCGTCGAGGTGGGAACCTTTTGCGTGTGCAAGGTGTTGATTTGCTGGGGGGTGATACCCAAGGTCAACTGAACCGGGCCTTCAGGGCCTTCCAGTTCGACCACGGCCACCCGTTGCTGTGTGCCCAGCATGATTTGCGACACCAGGCGCAACTTGGCGCCCTGGCCGGTGCCCGTGGGGGCAGTTCGCTTCCTGATCCAGTGCACGCCCCAGGCCAGCAGGCCCATCAGCAGCAACAGCCCCAGGGCCGGTCCAATGGCGGCAAAGGTATTGCTCATCAGTTTCGGCTCAGACGGCGCAGCCGTTCCGACGGCGTCACGATATCGGTCAGTCGGATGCCGAACTTCTCATTGACCACCACCACCTCGCCCTGCGCGATCAGATAGCCATTGACGAGCACGTCCATCGGCTCTCCGGCCAAGGCGTCCAGTTCCACGATGGAGCCCTGCGCCAACTGCAGAATGTATTTGATGGGTACTTTGGTTCGCCCGAGCTCGACCGACAACTGGACAGGAATGTCCAGCACCATGCTGATGTCGTTGTTGCCAGCCGGGGTGGCCGGAGTGTTGCCGTCGAAGTGCGGCGCACCCGAGGCAAATGCGTTGTTGACGCCGCCCCCGGTCTGTTCTTGCAGGGCCTGAGCCCAGTCGTCAGCAATGGCCTCGTCGTCCAATTTGCCGGCGTCGTTGTCTTCAGTCATGTTTTTTCTCCGTGCCAGCTGCTGTCGCGTTCACGGATCAGCTGGGTCACTTTCAGGGCGTATTTGCCGTTGTGCGTGCCGTACTCGCCTTCGATAACAGGCACCCCGTCGACACGGGCTTCAATGATCCGTTCCCGTTCGAGTTCGATGAAATCCCCGACCTTCATGGCCAGCAATTGCTCCACCGTGGTCCGTGTCGAGGCCAGTTCGGCGGTCAGCTCGACGGAGGCGGACTGGATTTCGCTGCTCAGCAAACGCACCCAGCGGCGGTCCACTTCCATGGAGTCGCCCTGCGAGGTTGAATACAGGATGTCGCGGATCGGCTCCAGGGTGGAATAGGGGATGCACAAGTGCAGCGAACCTGTGATGTCGCCGATTTCGAGCGTGAAGCTGGTACTGACCACAATCTCGCTGGGCGTGGCGATGTTGGCAAACTGTGGCTGCATTTCGGAGCGCTGGTAAGCCAGCTCGAGCGGGTAAATGCCACGCCAGGCTTTTTTGTACTCTTCAGAGACCACTTCCACCATGCGGTTGATGACGCGCTGTTCGGTGGGCGAGAAGTCGCGGCCTTCAATGCGGGTGTGGAATTTGCCGTTGCCGCCAAACAGGCTGTCGATCACTCCAAACAGCAGGGTCGGTTCGCAGATGATCAGCCCACTGCCGCGCAGGGGGCGAACCGCCATGATGTTGAAGTTGGTCGGGACCACCAACTCCCGCAGAAACATGCTGTACTTCTGGACCTGTACGGTGCCCACGGAGATTTCAGGACTGCGGCGAATGAAGTTGAACAGCCCCACTCGCATGTTTCGCGCGAAGCGCTCGTTGATCACTTCCATGGTGGGCATGCGCCCACGAACGATGCGCTCCTGGCTGGCCAGGTTGTAATCCCGGACGCCGCTGGTATCGAATTCTTCCTTCGCGAGTTTCTGGCTCTCGCCAGTCACCCCTTCGAGCAGGGCATCGATCTCGTCCTGGGAGAGAAAGGCTTCGCTCATGTTGAAGAATTCCTGTGGGCCTTACTGCACAATCAGGCTGGCAAACAGGACTGCCTGGATCGGGCTCTGTGCCTGAGGGGTCGAGATCAGGCCGGTTTCCTGGCGGACCAGTTCAAGAATATCGGCGGCGAGTTGATCTTTGCCTTCTGGATTTAGCAATTCCTGCGCCGTACGGCGCGACACCTGGCGGAGAATGCCGTCGCGAATCGTGGGTAGAAAAGCAGTGACCTGGCTGCTGGTGGCCGGGTCCGCCACTTGCAGGGTGATACCCACCTGAGCAAAACGGACGACGCCCGGGTCGGCCAGGTTGATCACGATGGGATCCAGAGGCATGAATTCCGGGGGGGTCCGCGGTCGGGCAGCCGGTTGGGTGGCCTGCGGGGCGCTGGCTTCGTCGAGTGCGTCGTCGCCGCTGCCCGACATCATCAGGAACAGCACGGCACCGCCTGCAGCCAGCAGCAAGACCAGAACGGCCGCTATGATGATGATCAGCAGTTTTTTGCTTTTGGGTTTGGCGGCCGCATCAGCGGCAGGTTTTTCGGCCATGGGATTTCACCTTCGGTTTTGAACAATGCGCGGAAGGTATTGTGTCATGAGGATTATCTGGCCGAGAATGCAAGACTTGAGCACAAAAAAAGGGGCTTGTCCGCCCCAGTTTCGCTTTTAGCGCTCAAGCGTAAACGCTGAGGCCAACACCCGGTTGCTGTCGCAGCAATTGGGCTACCGCCGCAGGCTCTTCCGTAAGTCGGGCCCCCTGTCTGGCGGAAGGCTCCTCCCGGCCCCGAGGCGACTGGCCGGACTCCCCAGCATCGCGGCTGTCCACCGACAGGCTTTCCAGACCCAGGCCGACCTGACTGAGCATGTCGGCAAGCAGGGTATGGGCATGCGCCCGAAGGGCTTCACGCACCATGCCGTCGTCTGTGCGGAAAGCGAGTTCGGCTTTGTCGCCCAGCAGGCTCACGTCGACTTCGATGGCTTCGCGCAGTCCGGCATGCAGCATCAGGCTGGCTTTGCGCGTCTGGCCTGCAGCCCAGAGGCTGATCTGGTTGCCCAGTTGCTCAAAACCCTGGTCCAGCCCTGTGCCCACGGCATCCCCCAGCGCAGTCGCGAAACTGCGAACCGCTGCCCCCTCAGTGGCCGTTGAGCGGACCTGACCCGCCGATTCGAGCAGCACGCGTGCCGGTTCGCCGCGCTGGCCTTGGCCCCCCTCGTGTTGTTCGCCGGAGCGTTCAGCGCCCGAAGGATGCAGGGCGTTCCCATCCATCGACTCGGGTTCGGCGAAGCGCTCTGCCAGCCAAACGGCAGTCTGTCCGGTGCTGCCCGCAAGCCACGCGCTGCGCATGGGGTCAGCCGGCTGAACCTGGGCTGCCTCAGTGGCGGGCAGATGTGGCTCCATCTCGGCCAGAACCATCGGCGGGGGGGCGGCCCTTGGTCTGACTTTGGCCACGGTCGATACCCACTGACCAGGCTCAACCGCGTCAGAGGCCCCTGCGCGTTGCGGTTCAGGCTTGGCCTCAGGCGCATCGCCGAGCTTGAGGTCGTACACCGTCAGCGGTAAAGCGAGGGCGGATGCCGGTTCTTCGGGCTCGGGTGCTTGGGCCAGCGGGGGCCGTTGGTGGATCAAGCCCTGAGGGTGTTGGGCCGGTGCCTGTGCGTCGGGCACTGGGCCCAGCAGCGCCGGTTTCTCGCCCTCAGCGGCCGACAACAGGAGTGCAAACAGATCGGCCGGAGCATCTTTGGCGTTCTGGCTGGCGGCGCGTGAGCAGCCTGAGGATTCCACCTGGGGCTTGACGGCGACGGCTTCGGTTTTCATGACGGGGTTCTCCCAGAGTGAGCTTGCGCGTGTTGACGGTGCTGATTGGCGGCGATTTCGTCATTGGTGCGCTGATCATGCTGCTGACGCGCCTTCTGCCAGGTGTGTACGCGGCGCTCCTGAACTTTTTGCAAGCTGGCCAGTTCGCGCTCCGCTTCCACGACGGCGCGTTGGCAGCGCTGGATGTCGTGAACCATCTGGTTGAGCACGCCGTCCTGGAAGGAAACCGCGTGGTCCAGCTTGGCCATGAAGGTTTGCTGGGTTCGAAGCAAGGTGGGCGAAATGCCGAGGGTGGCGCGATGTCGCCAGCGCTGTTGCGACTCGGCGGTGTAGCCTTTGAGCTGGTTCATCTGCATGATGGCCTGCTCGTGTTGCTGCTGGGCCTGCCCCAAGGCTTGGAGTGCCTGGTCGCGTTTGCGCAACGCCAGTTCCAGAACCATGGCCAGTGACTGCGTCGGCGCCTTCATGCCCGACCTCCTGTCTGGGGTTCTCCAACCGTCAGCCGCAACTGGCGGATGCTTTCGTCCAGCAGCGCCTTCTCGTGCATGTCCTGCATCAGATACTGCTGCATGGCCGGGAACAGGGCAATGGCCCGGTCGGTGTCCGGGTCGCTGCCATGCATGTAAGCGCCGAGTTGGATCAGATCACGCGCTTTCTGGTAGCGCGAATACAACTGGCGGTAGCGCCGTGCCTGCTGCAGGTGTTCCGGGCTGACCACGTTGTGCATCACCCGCGAGGCCGATGCCTCGATGTCGATCGCCGGGTAGATGCCAGAATCGGCCAAGCTGCGCGACAGCACGATGTGCCCGTCCAGGATGGCGCGGGCGGCGTCGGCAATCGGGTCTTGCTGGTCGTCGCCTTCCGACAGCACGGTGTAAAACGCGGTGATGGAGCCTTGGCCTTGCGGCCCGTTGCCGCTGCGCTCGACCAGTTGCGGCAGCTTGGCAAAGCAACTCGGCGGGTAGCCTTTGGTGGCCGGGGGTTCGCCGATGGCCAGCGCAATTTCGCGTTGGGCCATGGCGTAGCGGCTGAGCGAATCCATCAGGAGCAGCACGTCCAGCCCTTCGTCGCGGAAGCGCTCGGCCACGGCGGTGGCGTACTGGGCACCCTGCATGCGCAGCAGGGGCGGGGAGTCGGCCGGGGCCGCCACCACCACTGAGCGTTCGCGGCCATCGGTGCCCAGAATGTCTTCAATGAATTCCTTGACTTCGCGGCCCCGTTCACCGATCAGCCCGACCACGATGACGTCGGCACGGGTGAAGCGGGCCATCATGCCCAGCAGCACGCTCTTGCCCACGCCCGAGCCAGCAAACAGGCCCAGGCGCTGGCCGCGCCCGACCGTGAGCAGGCCGTTGATGGCACGCACGCCCGTGTCCAGCGGCTGGCGTACCGGGGCACGGTCCATGGAATTGATGAGGGCCCGTTCCATGGGTTCGACCCTCACATGCTCCAGAGGCCCGAGCTTGTCGATCGGGTGGCCGTGGGCGTCCACCACCCGCCCCAGCAGGCCCTTGCCGAAGGGAAGGCGCAAGACGCCTCGGTCATTCGACAGCATGGCCTTCGGTTCCTGCCCCAGACGGAGCTGCGGTCGGTAGGGGGCCAGCGGGCGTACCCGGGCGCCACTGGACAGACCCTGCACATCGCCGGCCGGCATCAGGAAAGCCCGCTCGCCGTTGAAGCCCACCACTTCGGCCAGTACGGCGGTGTCGGGGTCGTCGGGCATGTCGATCAGGCATTGCGAGCCGACCGGGGTCTTGACGCCCTGCGCTTCCAGCACCAGCCCGGCCAGACGGATCAGCTTGCCACTGGATTCCAGGGGCGTGTGCTGGTGGGCGGCCTGGTGCACCGTGGCCATGAAATCGTGCCAGCGCTTGAGTTGCAGGGGATCAGACACCGGTGTCCTCCCCGGGTTGCCAGGGGGTGTCCAGCCCCAGGTTGGCCACGGCCCGTGCCCAGCGCTTCTCCACTCGGGCGTCAACCCGCCCTTGGTTCGATTCCACCACGCACCCACCGGGTGTGAGACTGGCGTCGGGTTCTAGCCGAATCCCGGCCGGGGCCGTGGCCTGCTGCGACCAGCCGAGTTCGAGCAAGGCTGCATCGTCGGGGTGCACGCGCAAAACAGCGGGGCGGCCATCGTCGATGGCCAGCGCCAGCGACTCGCGCACCACCGCCTCGATAGCCTCGCGCGGAGTCAGCAATTCACGCCGCACGACCTGTCGCGCCAGATCACAGGCCAGCTCCAGCATGTGCTGTGCGAGCATCTGTTCCAACTGGTCGAAATGCTGGTTGGCCTGATGCATCAGGCCCGCCACACGGTTGGCCAATTCCCGGCCTTTGGCTTCCATCTGATTTTCCAGCACGGCCCGGGCTTCCTGGGCACCGGCGAGCCGACCTTCTTCAAAGCCCTGGTCATGGGCCTCGTGCCGAGCCTTTTCCAGGAGATCGGCGCTCAGCGCGGGTTCTTCGGTCGGTGCCTCGGGCCGCACGGGCGCACTCCCATCCACGGGCTTGAACTCCCAGGTCGCGACTTCCGTCACTTCTTCGCGGGGAATGAAGCGATGGTAGTGCGAGGCCCGGTTAGATGAGGGCATCGTCACCGCCTCCGCCCAGAACGATCTGGCCCTCGTCGGCCAGGCGCCGCACCACTTTCAGGATGTCCTTCTGCTGGCTTTCGACTTCAGACAGACGCACAGGCCCGCGCGATTCGAGGTCTTCCTTGAGCGCCTCGGCGGCTCGACTGGACATGTTGCCGAGGATCTTTTCCTTCAGTTCGCTGCTCGCCCCCTTGAGCGAAATCACCAGCGCATCCGACGACACTTCCTTCAAGACGGCCTGAATGCCCTTGTTGTCGATCTTGAGCAGGTCTTCGAAGGTGAACATCTTGTCCATGATCTTCTGTGCCAGATCGGGGTCCGTTTCGCGGATCGAATCCACCACGCTGGATTCCAGGCTCGCCCCCAGCATGTTGATGATTTCGGCGGCGGTCTTGACGCCGCCCAGCGAGCTCTTGCGAATTTTGTCGCCGCCAGCCAGCACGTCGTAGAGGGCTTCGTTCAGGTCTTTGAGCGCGGTGGGCTGGATGCCTTCCAGAGTGGCAATCCGCAGCATGACTTCATTGCGGGTGCGTTCCGTGAAGTGTTTCAGGATGCTGGCCGCGTGATCCTGATCCAGGTGCACCAGTATGGCCGCCAGAATTTGCGGGTGCTCATTGCGCAGCAGTTCCGCCACGGAAATCGGGTCCATCCACTTCAGGCTTTCGATGCCCGACACGTCCCCACCCTGCAGGATGCGGTCAATCAGCAGGGAGGCCTTGTCCTCGCCCAGCGCCCGTTTGAGCACAGAACGCACGTAGTTGTCGGTGTCCGACACCAGCAGGCTTTGCGACGCGGCTTCGAAGGTGAACTTCGCGATCACGTCATCGACTTTTTCTTTCGAGACCGCCCGCATGCGCGCGATCGTCTCGCCCAGACGCTGTACTTCCTTGGGCGAGAAATGCTTGAATACCTCTGCGGCCTCCTCCTCGCCCAGTGACATGAGGAAGATGGCCGCGTCTTGAAGACCTTCGTCTTTGTCAGCCATGCACGTTCACCTCCAGGCCCATTATGTGGCCTGTGCGGATTCGCCCGACATCCAGCCCCGGACAATATTGGCCACCGCGACCGGGTTATCCTTGGCCAGGCGTTTGGCGTCTTCCAGTCGCAACATTTCTGCCGTCACCTCATTGGGCACCGGGGCTGGCAAGCCTGGGCGCTGGGTTTCGTTGTCCACCACCGTGTTCAACTGGCTGCCGGTGCTCAGGGGCGTGATGGCCTCTGGCGTCTGTTCCGGTTTGGCGGGCGGTGCCGCCATCATCTTCAGGGCAGGGCGCACCATGCCCAGGAACAGGATCAACCCCAGCAGCAGCATGCCCAAGGGCCAAGCCAGGCTGCGCACCAAGTCCATGGTATTGGCTTGCTGCCACCAGGCTAACTCAGGGATTTCGGTTTCGGTGCGGTTGAAAGCCGCATTGAGTACGTTCACCGAATCACCCCGCTGTGCGTTGAAGCCGATGGCTTCACGCACCAGGGCATTGATCTGCTCCATGGTTTCAGGTGGTAGCGGCACGGTACTGGTCTGCCCCCGGCGGTCCGTGGTTTGCGCGTGGTTCAGCACCACGGCAGCACTCAGGCGGCGAATGTTGCCGGTCGAGCCCCGCGTGACCGACACCGTGCGGTCCACCTCGAAGTTCGTGACCTGCTCGCGGCGGCGGTTGGCTTCCGTGCCGCCCTGCCCGACGTTGTCGCCGGCAACCATGCCCACCGGGGCGGCCTCGGCGTTGATCGGGGCCGTCGCCTGACCCGGGGGCAGGTTGGCCACCGCTCCGGGCACCCCAGCGGGAGGCTGGTCGAGCTGGCTGCCCGCTTCGATCAGTTGCATGCTGCGCACAGCGGCTTCATTGGGGCCCTGATTCGGGCGGTGCTGCTCGCTGGTCTGCTCCGTCAGTGAAAAATCCAGATCGGCCGTGACCTGCGCCCGCACATTCTCGCGGCCCACCACCGGCTCCAGCAAATCCAGGATGCGCTGGGTGTACATCTGCTCGAGCATGCGCGTGAATTCCAACTGCTGGGCGTTGATGAGTTCGTTCGCCTGATTCGGTGTCTGCGACAGCAGGTTGCCGTGTTGATCCACCACACTCACCGCTGCGGGTTGCATTTCGGGCACGCTGCTGGCCACCAGATGCACGATGCCCGCAACCTGGGCGCGGTCCAGCGCCCGACCGGGGAAGAGGGTGACCAGCACACTCGCCGAAGGCCGCTGCTGCTCCCGGAAGAACCCGTTCTGGTTGGGCAGGGCCAAGTGCACACGAGCTTCCGCCACGGAGTTCAGCGACATGATGGAGCGCGTCAGTTCACCTTCCAGGCCACGCTGGAAGGTGAGCCGTTCCTGGAACTGGGTCATGCCGAGCCGGGAGTTGTCCATCAGCTCAAAGCCCGTCACGGCCCCACGCGGCAAGCCTTGAGAAGCCAGACGCAAGCGCGTTTCATGCACCTGATTGGCGGGCACCAGGATCGCGCTGCCGCCTTCGGCATGGCGGTAGGGCACGTTCATTTGTGACAGTTGCGCAATCACGGCACCCCCGTCCTTGTCGGACAGGTTGGCGTACAGCACCCGGTAGTCGGGCTGATTGGCCATGAAGAACGCCGCCGCCAGGACGCCAATCATGGCCAGGCCGCCCAGCACCAGCATGATCTTGCGCGGGGCGTCCAGCCGGGAATAGCCTTGAACCAGCGGGTTGGCGGTTCGGTCAGCAGCCAGAGGGGTGTCGATTTCGGCAACAGCGGTATTCATGGTGCGCAGGCTGTGTGGGGGGCATAGTGAAAATGGATTATGGGAGGCACCTTGGCGAACTAAAGCCTGAAAAGCTGGGTGCAAGCGCCTTTATTCGGATTCAAGTTTGGCGAGCACCCGCTTAGCATCACGCCATTGCATCCAGTGCTCCCAAGGACTCTGCCATGGAACTGCGTCTGACCCCTCTGACATCGGCCACCTCAACAGCCATGCGACCGGCGGCCAGCCTGACCCAGAATCTGGGTGGGGTGGGTCAGATGCCGGGCGCTGGAACCCCCCGCGTGGCCGACGCCGGTTTTGGTGAGGCGTTTCGCACGGCCTTGCACAACGTGAGCGCTGCGCAAAACGAAGCCAGCCGGTTGCAGACCGAACTCCAGATGGGCAACCCCAACGTCAGTCTGGAACAGACCATGCTCTCCATGCAGAAAGCCCAGATCGGCTTTCAGGCCGCGCTGCATGTGCGCAACCGCATGATGCAAGCCTACACCGACGTGATGAACATGCAGGTGTGATTCAGTGCAACTGCGCCGGGGCCACGGGCCGGTGCAACTCACCCAGATCGTCCACCCAAGGCTCCACCAGTTCACGCATCTGTGCGTCATGGCGCAGGATGATCATCATGATGCGGTGCTTTTCAGCGCGTTCTTCGGTCGAAAAGTCCATGCCTTGCGAGCGCTCGCGCAACTGCTCGATCAGTACCGCACAAGCGCCTTCCAGCCGCACCACCTCATCCCAGTCCTCGGCCAAAGCCGCAGAAAGCATCCGTTCGCTGGTGCTTTCGATGGCTTTGTAGAAGTCGAGCAGAGGAATCATCATGGTCGTGTTCAGGGCTTGCAGGAACTATCGGCCAAGTATGCGCCAACTTGACCCTGAAGTGAAGGGATCAGCCACTCATGAACCTTGACCCAGCCCGGCTCGGCCAGGTTGCGAACTTGGGCGTCCAGCCGCAGAATGGCCTTCAGGGTGGCCAGTCGGGCCTGCCGTTCCGCCGGTGACTGGGCGGGCAAGCCCGTGGTTTTCAGCGCCTGCACCTGCATTTTGGCGACTCCCTGCAACCGTTCGACTTCCTCCCAATGCCCTTGCTGGGCCGCAGCGGCCATGCGGGCGCTGGTCTGTTCAAGGGCCTGGTAGTGCGTCAGCGGTGTGCTCATGCTTCTTTATCGGTGCGCCGCTTGCGCACTTGACCGCCGTAACCGCTCGATCAACCCCGTTTGGCAGCGGGTTTTTGGGGTTTAGTCAGGAAGTGACCCCTCAAGGGCTCAGATGGCAAAAACTTCTTGCAGCGTGGTCAACACAGCTGACAAGGTTTTAGCAGGAACCGCGCCAAGCTTTTTAGCGCAGCGCACCTTGTCCACCGTCCGCAGATGATCCAACACGATCAGCCCCTTGGTTCCCGAGTGCGTCAGTGGGATTCGAAAAGGAGCGGCAAACCCCTTGGAAGTCATGGGCGCAACGATCACCGTACGTAAATGGTCGTTCAGCTCTGGCGGTGACACGATCAGGCAGGGGCGTGATTTTTGAATTTCGCTGCCAACCGTCGGGTCCAGATTCACCAGCCAGATCTCGCCGCGCTTCACCAAGTCAACTCCGTGTCGTCCACGTTGCCGAATTCACCCATCAGCAGGGTGTCGGACTCTTTGGCGGCCACGGAAGCTGCCGCTGCGGCCCAGCCTGCGCGCACCACCGTTTGGGCGGGTTTTCGCAGCACAATGGCACCGTTTTCCACCTCAAGGCTGGCCGTCGCCTGGCCGTCCAGTCCAGCCCGCGCCAGCAAAGGCTTGGGCAAGACCACTCCTTTGCTGTTCCCAATGGTTCTTATGGTTACTTCCATCGATCTCTCCTGTTGGAACAATGTTATTCCAAAGGATGCTATCACGTCAAGGCGCGGTAATACTCAAACTTCAAGCCACGGTCGTAGGCTGCTGGGGAGGGTGACACTACCTCCACCACCAGTGTAGGCTCCTCTTTGAAATCGCACCAGCCGCACCGCCTCTTGCTTGAACTCCAGCGTGTAACGCGACCTCACCGTCTTCGTCATTCCGTCTCTCCTTGCCTGTATTGAAACACTCAGCAAGGGATTTGTCTTTCAGGGGCAAGGTCATGCACCCTGAATGCGCAAACGGGTATCCCTTAAGCCCCTTGCAGGCTCAGGCCGACCCCGTAGGCGAGGCTAACCCGGCGCACTGCTGGTGGCGCTAGAGGTTTGGCGGCGGGTGCTGCGTCTGAGGGGTTGGCCTCTGCGGTGGCTTGTGCGGTCGTACCGTTGCGCATCTGGCGCCAGGCGTCTGCTAAGGGTTTGATCAGCCCAGCAACTTCGTCCAAGGCTTCCACACTGTTCTGCGCGTTCGCTTGCGTCAGACGAACCACGCAATAGTCGTACAGATTGGCCAAGTTCTGTGCCAGCTCGCCGCCATTATCGAGGTCGAGACTGGTGCGTAGACCTTCTTGCAGAATACGCATGGCGCGGGCGATCTCGGAGACCTTGGTTGACAAGTCCGGGTTGATGATGGCTCCCTTGGCTCTAGTCACGCTCTCGATCACCCCATCAAACATCATGGCTACCAGCTCATGTTGATCTTGCGACACATTCCGGGTGTTGATGTCCACCGCACGGTAAGCAGACATGCCTTGGCGAAAAGAACGGTTCATGGTGATGACCCTTGATAACTCGATTATTTATGTTATCGGTCACATCACCATATTCTTGACCCCCAAAGCAAAACCTCCGAGTTGAGTCGGGGGTTTCTTTGAAAAACAGATCAACGCTGTTAGCTGTTACGCCCCTGGTTGTTCCACATCGTCACTTGCTGCGCCACGTAGTTGTTCAAGGCAGTGAGTCCGGCCAACTGGGCGTCCAGTGCACTGTAACGACGGTTCAATGCAGCTTCAATGCGTGTGGCTCTTTCATTCACACGGGTTTGTTCGCGGCTGTTCTGATCTAGCGAACGGCGCAGTGCGTCTTCCCGGGTGCGGAACAGACCATCGGCATTCAACAGGCCGTCTGCAAATCGGCGGATCTTCAACCCCACGCCGTCAGTGAGTGGGTTCTGGCTGTCCCCTCGAAACAGATTACGCAAGTCATCAGGCTTGGCCAAAGCCTCGTTCAGCCGCTTGCTGTCAACCTCGAGATTGCCGCCGCGCAGTCCGCGCACACCCACGTCCGAGAGTCGCTCAAACACTGAACCCGTCGTGCTAGATTGCAACATGCCCCGCAGAGTGTTCTGAATGCCAACGGCGAAACTGTCTCCCTGCAGCAGTCCAGCCTGGCGTGTGCTCGGGTCAAACCGCGTGGCTTCAGTTAAAAAAGAATTGAGTCGATTGAATGCTTCGACAAACTGGTCTATTGCGCTGCGGATGGTGTCCTGATTCGGTGCGATCCGGATTTCAGACAGCGAACCTGGCCCGGTTTCTGCAGTGTTCGCCAGCGTCAGGGTGACGCCGGAAATCACGTTGGTGAAAGTATTCGAGGTTGAACTAACGCTGATGCTGTTGTTGACGCGAATGCGTGCATCTTGTGCAAACTGGGTCACCAGAGCGTCATTGCCTAGGCCATTGCTAATGAGTCGCGACAAGCCGTTGGGCGACGTCGGGTCTTCGTTCACAGTCACCTGAAACCCTGCGGCCACACCCGTTTCTCTGGACCTGAGAAGCAAGCGCTCTCCAGCGCCGTCGTTCAGCACCGTGGCCTGAATAGGGCCGCGCAGCTCATTGATCTTGCTGGCGATATTCACCAGTGTGTCGCCGGACGTGACGGTCACGCTGATGGGCTGGTTGTTCGGCGTGGGCGCGGGAGAAAAAGCGCCTGGGGGCGAGCCAAAACTGCCCAGTTGAATGTTCAGCGTTCCAGCGCCAATCGCTCCCCTGCCGCTGATGGAAGCTGAGGCAAAGCTTTGGGCGTGCGCCAGTTGTTGGACTTCAACGGAAAAACTGTTCGCTGCCGTGTTCCCGATGGCTGAGGCCGTCACCGATCCGGGTCGTGATGAGGTGGCCTCCACCGCCCCCCAGGTTGTCAGGCTGTTGAGTGTACCGGCGGCTGAACTTAACTCAGAAACCAGGGAACGGATTTCACCAAACGTTGAAATACGTGCTTGAACCGATGCAGCTTCTGCTTGCAGGCGGGTCAGGGGCTGCCGTTCGATCTCCGTCAACTGTGAAACGATAGACCTGACGTCGAGACCGCTGCCAATGCCTGGCGACGAGATTGTGGCCATATGCACTCCTGTGGGGCAAACTTGAACCAGCCCGATTGAAACCAAAAAAGCGGTAACAGGATAGCCCCGAAACCGCTTTTACAAAAGAGGCATGAAACCTCCTTTGCTGGCTCAATTGTCCGGTTTAGCGCAACAGGGCCAGCACACCCTGCGGTAACTGGTTGGCCTGTGCCACCATCGCGGTCGAAGCCTGCTGCAGAATCTGGGCGCGCGACAGGTTGGCCGTTTCCGCTGCAAAGTCAGCGTCTTGAATGCGGCTTCGTGAGGCCGACAGGTTTTCAGAAGAAACCCTCAGATTGGCAATCGTTGTCTCAAAGCGAGACTGGATCGCACCAAAGTTGGCCCTCTGGCTATTGACCGCAGCGAGCGCCGAGTCAACAATCGCCAGAGTCCGGTTGGATGCCTGAACACTTGACACATCCACAGCACTGACGGACTGCAATTGCGACGCCAGAGGTGTTGTTGCAGTGAAAAAGTCCGTGCTGTTTGCAGCCGTAACACTAAAGGAGCGCTCCGAATCAAGAGTCAACTGACCGGTTGCTATGGCGGTCGCTGCGGCAGCGGTTGCGGTCCCGCCAACCGTCAGAGTGGCCGATCCAGTTTGGTTGGCTATCGTGATGTTTGCCCCGGTGCTGTTTGTCAGCGTGACGCCTGTGCCGGCCGTGTTGACCCTGGCAGTCACACCTGTTTGGGATGACACATCATTGAAAGCATTAACCGCTGAAGCCAGTCCGTCCGCCGTATTGCCTGTAGTCGAGAATGACAGTCTTACCGCCGTTGCGTTGTTGGAGGTGACATCCAACACAAAGGCACCGGTGCCGCCGGTGCCAAATAAGGTGAGGTCGATCTCGGTGCGGGCCGACGCAGTCACACCTGTCGTGCTGGTTTGGGCGTTAATCTGTTCGGCAGCAGTCCTGGCGCTGCTAGCTGCCGCAATCGTGACGGTTGCCGACCCCAGTGCTCCGCTTACAGTCACTGCCCCGCCTGCAACTCGGTTTGTTGCGGCAGCGGTAGAAGCCAGCGCATTTGACGCCGAGCCGGCCACAAGATCCTGACCTGCCCCAATGCGGAAGTTGCCGTACCTAGTGGTTGTGAAGTTGGCGGTCGTTGTCGTGATGGTCTGGTTGGCATTGGCCCCGACCTGAAACACGGCGGAGCTGAGGTTCCCGTTCAACAACTGCTGACCGTTGAATTCCGTTGTTTGGGCAATTCGGTCCAGTTCGGAGGCGAGTTGGTTGACTTCCGCGTTCAGGGCGCGACGATCGCTCGCTGAATTGGTTGCGTTGACCGACTGAACAGCCAGTTCACGGATCCGCTGGAGAATGTTGCCAGACGACTGTAGAGCTCCTTCAGCCGTCTGTGCCAACGAGATACCGTCGTTGGCGTTGCGAACCGCTTGGTTGAGCCCTCGGATCTGACCTGAAAATCGCTCGGAAATGGCCAGGCCCGCAGCGTCGTCCTTCGCGCTGTTGATGCGCAAACCGGAGGAAAGTCGCTGTATGGACTGCGACAGGGAAGATTGACTGGTCGCCAAATTTCTTTGGGCTGTCAACGAGTTAACGTTGGTGTTGATGATTGCGGTCATGGCGCTTCTCCAAAGTTAGAACCACAGGTTTCTGGCGGGAGCCAGGCACAGGATCGGCGGTTGAACTAACCGAACTTTCAACGCTAGGTCCCGTTGATGTTGTTTTCGACTCAGGCATCCGGAACTTGAGTGTTTTCTTTTCTCAAGAGTCGGAGAAACGCGCCTTCGTTGCCGTTTTTCGACGCTTAGCTGAAATGGGCAGATTTCACAATCCACCTATCGGCCTGCAGACTGAGCAGCACTTGGTCTCGTTCCTGCAGGATTTTGTTCTTGTTGCCCGATAGGAGCATGCCATGGCATCTGTGATCAATACCAACGTGAGCTCACTGACGGCTCAGCGAAACCTGGCGACCAACCAGAATGGACTGAGTCAGGCCATCCAGCGCTTGTCCTCGGGTTTGCGCATCAACAGCGCGAAGGACGACGCTGCGGGCTTGGCGATTTCCGAACGCTTCACGACTCAGATTAGGGGCTTGAATCAGGCTGTGAGAAATGCGAACGATGGCATTTCTCTTGCTCAGGTTTCGGAGGGCGCTTTGCAGAGTGCCAGCAACATCCTTCAGCGTATCCGGGAGCTTGCCGTACAGTCAGCCAATGCGACCAACTCAGCGGGCGACCGCCGAGCACTGAACGCTGAAGTCAACCAACTTGCCGCCGAACTGGACCGGATCGCTCTAACTACCGAGTTCAACGGGCAACGGTTGCTTGACGGATCCTTTGGCTCAGCGGTGTTTCAGGTGGGTGCGAATGCGAATCAGAGCATCATTGCGACGACGGCCAATTTCCAGACCAACAAATATGGGAACTACCGCATTGGTGCCGTAGTCGCGTCGGCGACGAACCCTGGTGGGGATTTGAACACGGGGAGTACCGCCAGCGCTCTGGCAAGCAGTACTGGTACTACGGGTGCGAATAGAGTGGCTGCGGCAGGTAGCTTTGTCGTCAATGGTGCCGCTGGCAGTGCCACCATCAGTTACGCTGCTGGGGCGAGTGCGAGAACGGTTGCGGGCTTGATCAATGGTCAGTCAAATGTGACCGGTGTCACGGCCACAGCGTTTACGCAAACCGACCTGACTGGTTTGGGTACCGGCTCATTCAGTATCAATCTGACGTCAAATAACGCAACACCGATCACCCTTTCTTTCTCTACTACCGGTAACAACGCAGACGGCCTAGCGGCTGCCATCAATGCTTTCAACGACGTTGCATCACAGACCGGGGTCAGTGCAAGGCTGAATGACGCCGGCGATGGCATTGCGCTGACCAATGCCTCTGGCAATAACGTCACTGTCGCGTTGAATACGGGCTCAGCGGGTCTGTCGGTGGCTGGTGTTGCTAGAGTGGCCACTGAATCTGCCGTGGTGACTGGACAGTTGACGCTTGATTCAGAAAAATCCTTTGGATTGTCTGCAGTATCAGCAACAGCGGCATTTTTCAACGCAGCGACGGCTGCTGGCCAGCTTCAGACGGTTAGCGCGGTGGACGTT
This sequence comes from Tepidimonas sp. UBA997, assembly GCA_002291945.1. GTDB lineage: Bacteria > Pseudomonadota > Gammaproteobacteria > Burkholderiales > Burkholderiaceae_C > UBA997. Next base: position 26,088 of record DBAZ01000038.1, on the reverse strand, counting down.
TCTACCGTTGGTGCCTCGAACAGAACACTTGCGATTGTTGACTCGGCGCTCGCTGCGGTCAATGGTCAGAGGGCGCAGTTTGGTGCCTTGCAATCTCGCTTCGAATCGACTATTGCGAATTTGCGAGTGTCAGCTGAAAACCTGTCGGCCTCACGAAGCCGCATTCAAGACGCTGACTTTGCGGCGGAGACTGCAGCGCTCTCGCGCGCCCAGATTCTGCAACAGGCAGGCACGGCGATGGTGGCTCAGGCCAACCAGATCCCGCAGGGTGTGTTGCAGCTTTTAGGTCGCTGATTTCTTTCTGAATCACAACCCCTGTTGCTTGCGGGGCGCATGCAAGCCCCCAGTGCCTCCTCGTGATGATCCATGCTACCGTGCTGGAGCTGTTACGTATTGATCGGGTTCTGGAAAACGTCTACGCAATCGTCCCCCAGTGGCGCCAACGCTACGTGCCTTGCGTGACGCATAACACCGAACGGGTGTTTGGCCTGCAAGGTACCCCCGGGCGCTTTGTAAGCGTAGCCGCTCAGGACTTCTGCCAGCGCCAGGCGCTGCCGATGGCAGCTTTAATGGCATCATTCCGACCATGAACACCTTGCGCGTCGCCACGTACAACATCCACAAGGGGGTGCAAGGCTTGGGGCCTGCACGTCGGCTGGAAATTCACAACCTGGTGCATGCGGTGGAGCAGTTCGACGCCGACATCGTCTGCCTGCAGGAGGTGCGCGGGGTGAACCGCAAGATGCAGCAGGTGTTTCGTCACTGGCCGGCCGAAGGGCAGGCCAATTTTCTGGCACCCGAGGGCTACCAGGCGGTGTACCGCACCAACGCCATCACCCGGCACGGCGAACACGGCAACGCCTTGCTCAGCCGCTGGCCGGTGTTGGCCGAGCAGCATCACGATGTGTCGGACCATCGGTTTGAGCAGCGCGGCCTGTTGCACGTGACGGTGCAGGCCAATGGCCAGTCGGTGCATGTGGTGGTGGTGCATCTGGGCCTGATTCATGCCAGCCGCGAACGCCAGGTGCAGGCGCTGGGCCGCTTCATCGAGGCCCATGTACCCAGCGGCGAGCCGCTGATCGTGGCGGGTGACTTCAATGACTGGGAAGTCCGCCTGCACCAGCCCATGGCCTTGCTGGGCTTGCGCACCTTTGAAGACATACGCCTGCCCACCTTCCCGGCCCGCCTGCCCTTGCTCAACCTGGACCGCATCTATGTGCGCGGCCTGCGCCCGCTGCATGCCCAGGTGCCGCACGGGCGTGCCTGGCGGCGCATGTCGGACCATCTGCCCCTGATTGCGGAGCTGGCGTGGGAGTGAGGGCGGTGTTCCGACCCGGCCACCATCTGCGTCTGCTCGATGGCGGGCGTGCCTTGTTCCCGGCGCTGGCTGCGGCCATGGACCGGGCGCAGCACCACGTGTACCTGGAAACCTACATCTTCGAGTTCGCCAACGCCGCCTTGCAGGTTGCGCAGGCGCTGGAGCGAGCCGCGCTGCGTGGCGTGACGGTGCGCTTGGTGGTCGATGGTGTGGGCACCCCCCATGTGCCACCCGACTGGGCCAACCGCCTGACGGCAGCGGGCGTGCAGTGGCGAATTTACCGCCCCTTGGGCAAGTTGGGCCTGCTGATCCCGAGCCGCTGGCGGCGGCTGCATCGCAAGCTGTGCGTGATCGATGGCGTGGTGGGCTTCTGTGGCGGCATCAACCTGATTGACGATCAGGATGACGTGGTGCTAGGCCGGCTGGAGCATCCCCGGCTCGACTACGCATTGCAGGTCAGCGGCCCGCTGGTGGCCGACATGCAAGACGCGATGGAGCAGTTCTGGTGGCGCTTGCAGGCCGTGCGTGCGGCGCGCCAGCGTGCATTCCGGGCTGCGTGGCAAGCGGCGCGCGTCGCCCTGCCGCACCCGCAATCATGGGAGTGGTGGCACGCCCCCGACCCCAGCCCGGCCGACGACGGCCCGCAGCCGGTGCAGGCCCGGCTGGCCCAAGCCGCCTTGCTGCTGCGCGACAACGTCGCCCACCGCCACGACATCGAGAAAGCCTACCTGAAGGCGATCGGCGAGGCCAGGCACGACATCCTGATTGCCAATGCCTATTTCATCCCGGGGCGCCGCTTGCGCCGGGCCTTGCGACTGGCGGTGCGGCGCGGCGTGCGCGTGCGTCTGCTGCTGCAAGGCCGCTACGAGCGTTTTTTGCAATACCACGCGGCCCGGCCGGTACACCACCGGCTGCTCGAGGCGGGGGTGGAAATCTACGAATACGCGCCCAGTTCCCTGCATGCCAAGGTGGCGGTGGTCGATGGCCGCTGGGCCACCGTTGGCTCCAGCAACCTCGACCCCTTGAGTCTGCTGCTGTCGCGGGAAGCGAACATCGTCACCACCGACAGCGCCTTTGCCAGCCAGTTGCATGACCACCTGCTGTGCCTGCTGCGTGACCAGGCACGACCCTTGCGGCTGGAAGAAATGCAAGCCCGCAACTGGCAGACGCGCTGGCGCGACCATCTCGCTTTTGCCTTCATGCGTGCGCTGCTGTTCGTGATGGGGCACCGGTACTGAGTGGGGTGTCACATCCCGGCCGGTTGGCTGGCATAGGGCAAACCCCTAACGGCAAATCTGACGCCGGTTGCCAACCTGCACCAGGAGCACGCGCAAAACGCCGTCCTGAATGTCGCAAATCAACCGGCAATCGCCCACCCGGTAACGCCAAAAGCCACCAAGCGGCCCGGTCAATGCCTTGCCCGTGCGGCGCGGGTCTTCCTGTCCAGCGATGCGCTCATCCATGAAGTCAACGATGCGCCGCGCCATCTGCTTGTCGAGCTTGCGTAGCTGCAGTTTGGCCGTGTCGGTGTAATCAATCGTCCAGACCAAGGTCTTTCCTCACGTCAGCGGCGCAGTGCACCGGTTCACGCCCCTTGCGGACACGCTCCAGCACGTCGGCCGCGAGGTAGTAGTCCTCCATTTCCTCAATGCCCTGCTCGATGAGTTGACGCAGGTAATACGCCTTTGTGCGCCCGGTGCGGGACGCGAGGTAGTCAAGCCGCTGCTCCGTTTCAGGAGCAAGGCGAATCGAAGTCGCCATACCAAAAACCCCATTTAGATACGTGTATTCATTTTATCGCAAGGAAGCCATCGAGACCAGCCGCAGGGTCTTGCTCGACAGCTCGCTCCCTGCTGGACTGGAGGGCGCACAGATTCCGATATACTCTGCGCCTACATATGCCAGATACGCGGGAATAGCTCAGTTGGTAGAGCGCAACCTTGCCAAGGTTGAGGTCGCGAGTTCGAGCCTCGTTTCCCGCTCCAGTTCGCCCAGTCAAGGGAAGCTTCGGCTTCCCTTTTTGCCGTTCCCGAAGGGCAGTTACTGCCGATGGGCGGGCACCTTGCTGCGGGTTGTCTGGCTGGCGTGGGTTGAGTGGGTTGAGCGAGCCACGGCAGCCGCCGCTGGTGCTGCCGCTTGGTCTCGGATTTGCAGAACCAATACCTGCCCGATGCGCAGCGTCTGCTGGGGTCGCAGCTTGTTCCATTGCTGAATGTTGGCCACCGTCACGCCGTGTCGGCGGGCGATGGACGACAGCGTGTCCCCGGCCTGCACGGTGTGTCGACTGGCTCGGGTTGCAGTTCTGGCCGGTGCCAGCAAAACCTGACCGCTGTCAGCCAGATGCCGGGGGACATCCGCATCCAAGCCCTCTTGGCGAGGGACGAGTATGGTGGAGCCGGCACGCAAGGATCTGCGCGGCGGAATCTGGTTGATCTCCCGGATCTGAGCTTCCGTCAGGTTGTGCTGGCGGGCCGCTTCGGCGGTGGTCATGTTGGACGGCACGCGCCAGACCGTCCAACTGGCGGTTTGCCCGGCGTGCTGACGCAGGCGCTCCTCAAACAGCAACGCGTTGTCCCAAGGCAGCAAGATGGTGGGTGTGGCAGCCGCCATGATCATCGGCTTGTTGTGCGATGGGTTGAGCAGCCGGAAGTCGGCCGGGCTGACTTGCGCCAGTTCGGCGATCAGCGACACGTCCATGTCACGATCCAGCGTCACGGTGTAGAAAAACGGGTGGTTGCCCACATGGGGCAGGCGAATGTTGTGCGCTTGCGGGTCGAGAATGATGTTCTTGAGGGCCTGAATTTTGGGCACGTAGTTGCGGGTTTCATCGGGCATGCGCAGGTCCACGTAACGGATTCCCAGACCCGCTGCACGATTGCGCTGGATGCCACGTGAGACGTTGCCGTTGCCCCAGTTGTACGCCGCCAGTGCCAGTTGCCAGTCGCCGTTGAACATGCGGTTGAGTCGCTCCAGGTAGTCCAGCGCAGCGTTGGTGGAGGCGAGCACGTCGAGGCGGTCGTCGCGGAAGGCGTTTTGCATCAGTTCGAACGATCGGCCAGTGGCAGGCATGAATTGCCACAGCCCTGCAGCCCGGGCCGGTGAAACCGCATGCGGGTTGAATGCGCTCTCTATGAAGGGCACCAGGGCCAGTTCCATGGGCAGCCCGCGGCGCTCTACCTCTTCAACGATGTGAAACAGGTATTTGCTGCTGCGGTCCACCATGCGCTGGATGTTTTCCGGGCGGCTGGCGTGCCAGCGCTCGTGGTGTCGAACCAGGTCGGTGTCGAGCTCGGGCATGGCGAAGCCGCGTCGCATGCGATCCCACAGGTCACTCGGGGCTTGCAGCGTCGCCACGGCTTGGCCGTGCATGGGCACGGTAGCACTGCCGAGCGACTGCAGCGGCCCGGATGGAATCACGGGCGCGGTGGCGGGACGACGTTCAAAAAGGCCGGGCCGGACGGCGGCCTCTCTGGCGGTGGCGGTGCTGGCGCTGTGTGAGAACTCTTCGGTGGCGGTGCTGTATGAGGGTGCTTCAGAGGCGGCGCTGCGCTGCGCAGGGGCCGAGGCACAACCAACCAGCAAACTCGCCAGCAGACCCGCCAGCAAGGCCACACACAGCACTCGGGGCAGCCGCAGGCCAGCGAAAACGTAAGGGGGGGTAGTCATCATCAACGGAAGTCGTCTTTCCAGCGGCGTAGGGCCGCAAATGCCTGCATATCGGATTCAATGACCCATCCACGCTGAAGGAGCGCCTGCCGAACCGAAGGTTCCCGGCTCCGCAGGAAGGGGTTGATGCGCATTTCCCGGCTCAGGGTACTCGGTAAGGTCGGGCGGTGGGCCGCACGTTCGGTTTCACACCAGGCGGTGTAGAGCGGTAGGTCGGGGTTGTTGGGCTCGACCGCACGGGCAAAGCGCAGGTTCGACACCGTGTACTCGTGGCTACAGCAGACCCGTGTCTGGCCCGGCAGGGCAGCCAGCCGGTCCAGCGAATTGAGCATTTGTTCGGGGGTGCCTTCAAACAGGCGGCCACAGCCTGCAGAAAACAGCGTGTCGCCACAGAACAAGACCGGCGAACCAGCGGCATCGGGAGCAAAAAAGGCCGCGTGACCGGCGGTATGGCCGGGCACGTCGATCACCTGCAAGGCAAGGCCTTGCCAGGTAAGGGTTGCGCCGCCTGGTACGCGCTCCACCCCTTGGGGCAGGTTTTCACCGGCAGGGCCCCAAGCGCGAGCGCCGGTGTGGGCCAACAGCTCGGCGACGCCGCCGGTGTGGTCGGCGTGGTGGTGGGTAATCAGGATGCCGGTGAGCGTAGATGCCTCCTGGGCCAGCCAGTCCAGCACCGGGCGGGCATCACCCGGGTCAACCACCAAGGCTTGTGCGCCCACGCGCAACGCCCAGATGTAGTTGTCGGTGAACGCCGCAATGGGGTGTAGGATGCACATCCATCAATCATAAATGGCTGACGCTCGTGCTGGAACGCTTTCTGGATGCCCTGTGGCTGGAAGACGGCCTGTCGCCGCAAACGCTGTCGGCCTATCGCAGCGACTTGCAGCAGTTGCAACGCTGGCTGGCCGATACCGGCCCAGAAGGCGAGCGAGCGGGCCAGCCGGCGCTGGCGCTGTCCCAGGCCAGCGAGGCGGAGTTGCTCGGCTACCTGGCCTGCCGTCATGCAAGCAGTCGGGCATCGTCGGCCAACCGACGCCTCACGGTGCTGCGCCGTTACTATCGCTGGGCCTTGCGCGAAGGCCTGGTGACGGCCGACCCGACGCTGAAACTGCTGCCAGCCAAACGGCTGGCCCGGGTGCCCAAAACGCTCACCCAGCTCCAGGTGGAACGGCTGCTGCAGGCCCCTGCAACCTCAAAACCGCTGGGCCTGCGCGACCGCGCCATGCTGGAGCTGATGTACGCCAGCGGCTTGCGGGTGAGTGAGCTGGTGCAATTGCGTCTGTTTGAGTTGAGCCTCAACGATCAAGTGCTGCGCGTGATGGGCAAAGGCAGCAAGGAGCGGTTGCTGCCCTTTGGCGACGAGGCCTTGCACTGGCTGCAGCGTTACCTATCGCAAGCACGGGCAGCGATACTGGGCCGACAGGTGTCGGACGACCTGTTCGTGACGGCCCGCGGCGGGGCCATGACGCGGGTGATGTTCTGGACCTTGGTCAAGAAATACGCTCGTGCGGCGGGCATCGACGCGCCCTTGTCGCCCCATACCTTGCGCCACGCATTTGCCACCCACCTGCTCAACCACGGGGCCGATCTGCGAGCCGTGCAGATGCTGCTGGGCCATGCCGACATTTCCACCACCACCATTTACACCCACGTGGCGCGTGAGCGGCTCAAGCAGTTGCACGCCCAGCACCACCCGCGGGGCTGAGTGTTCAGACGATTTGCTGGAGGTCTTCGAGCTCGGTGGCGGTAAAGCCTGCCCGTTGCCGGGCTTCGTGATTGAACGGGGGTTTGAGCCGGGGTGCGCCGTACTGGCGGGCCAGTTGGCGGTAGTGGGCCACCGGGTCCAGCCCCTGCTGCTCGCACAGCCAGCGGTACCAGTGGTTGCCGATGGCGACGTGGCCGACTTCGTCGCGCAGAATGATGTCGAGCAGCGCGATCGCTGCTTGGGCAGCGGGCGTGCCGACTTTGCGAAGTTTGGCCTGGATGAGGGGTGTGGCGTCCAGGCCGCGCGCTTCCAGGGTGCGGGGCACCAGCGCCATGCGGGCGACGATGTCGTGGGCGGTTTTTTCGCACATCAGCCACAGGCCGTCGTGGGCTTCAAAGTCGCCGTAATCCCAGCCTGCGCCTTGCCCGGCGCGTGGCAAGGCACGCAAATGCGTCCGCAGCAGGGTGAAGTGGTGGGCCTCTTCGGCGGCCACGCGCAGCCAGTCGAGGTAAAAGCTCTCGGGCAGGCCGGGAAAGCGCCAAACCGCGTCCAGCGCCAGATTGATGGCGTTGAACTCGATGTGGCAGATGGCGTGGATCAGCGCTGCATGCCCGTCGGGGGTGTAGGGGGAGCGTGGCGGCACCTCGCCCGGGTGAATCAGGCGGGGCCGTGCCGGGCGACCGGGTAGCTTGGTTGGGGCTGCCAGGCGAGCGGAGGTATCCAGCGGCCAGGTGTTGGCCTGCGCATCAAGCTCGCGGGCCTGCTGGCATTTGGCCTCGATGTCGGCGCAGCAGAGGGCGGCCAGTGCGGCGTCGCGCAATGTGTGGGCTTGCATCCTACAATTCTACGCATGAGCACTTACCAACTAGACGACGACACGCCACAACTACACCCGAGCGCCTTTGTGGCCGACAGTGCCCAGGTCATGGGTCGCGTCACCTTGGCCGAAGACAGCAGTGTCTGGTTCGGCACGGTGATCCGGGGCGACACCGAAACCATCACCGTCGGGCGCGGCAGCAACATTCAGGATGCCAGCGTCCTGCATGCCGATGTGGGTTGTCCCTTGGTCATCGGCGAGCGGGTGACGGTCGGCCATCAGGTCGTGCTGCACGGCTGCACCATCGGTGACGAGTCCCTGATCGGCATCGGTGCCGTGATTCTGAACGGGGCCAAGATCGGCAGGCACTGCCTAGTCGGTGCCCGTGCGCTGGTGACCGAAGGCAAAGAATTCCCCGATGGTTCCATGATACTGGGCAGCCCGGCCCAAGTGGTGCGCACCCTGACGCCGGAGCAGATCGAGGGGCTGCGCCGCAGCGCACGACACTATATGGACAACGCCAGGCGCTACCGGGCCGGGTTCAAGAAGCTGGATTGATGGTGTCGGAACTGCATCGATTCATTTTCGAGGGCCTGCCAGTGCGCGGCATGCTGGTGCGCCTGACCGACAGTTGGCAGGAGGTGCGCAAGCGCCATGCCCAGTCTGGGGGCTACCCGCCGCCAGTCACTCGACTGCTGGGCGAAATGTCGGCGGCGGCGGTGCTGATGCAGGGCAATATCAAGTTCAACGGTGCGCTGGTGCTGCAGATTTTTGGTGACGGGCCGGTGAAACTGGCCGTGACCGAGGTGCAGCCCGATTTCACCTTTCGCAGCACGGCCAAGGTGCTCGGTGAGGTGGCCGACGGCGTGCCGCTGAGCCACCTGATCAACGTCGGCCACAACGGGCGTTGCGCCATCACGCTCGACCCGCTGGAGCGCCTGCCCGGCCAGCAGCCTTACCAGGGCGTGGTCTCGCTGGTGGACGAGCGGGGGCAAAAGCTGGAGCGCATCAGCGAGGTGCTGGAGCATTACATGCTGCAAAGCGAGCAGCTCGACACCCGGCTGGTGCTGGCCGCCAATGAGCAGATGGCGGCCGGGCTGCTGATCCAGCGCATACCCAGCACCGGCGAGGCCAACTTGTCTGGCACCGCAGCCGCGCAGGCCCGCGAGGACGCCATCGGGCGCAGCGAGGACTTCAACCGCATCGCGCTGCTGGCCGCCAGCCTGCAGCGCGAGGAGTTGCTCACGCTGGATGCGGACACCCTGCTGCACCGGCTGTTCTGGCAGGAGCCGCTGCAGCGCTTCCTGCCTGCCGATGGGGTGTTGCGGCCACGCTTTGCCTGCACCTGTTCCCGCGTCCGGGTTGCCCAGATGCTGCAAAACCTGGGCGAGGAGGAAATCGACGCCATTCTGGCCGAGCAGGGGCAGGTGCAGATCGGCTGTGATTTCTGCGGCACCCAGTATGTGTTCGATGCGGTCGATGCGGCCCAGTTGTTTTTACGGCGCGGGCAGCAACCGCCGTCGTCGGCGCAGGTGCAGTGAGCCTGAACTTTTGCAAGTTTCAACTACCGGCCCGGTTTTCCCAGAGTCTTGGCCCTGCCTGGGCTTTACTCGTTGTCTTTGTCGTTTTTTTCGACAAATGGCAAATATGAGAATCAAAGGGGGTTGTCGTAAGTGGCTGCCGAGCCGAAACCATCAAAAATGGCGTCGATCGGTGCTGCCCCAGACGGCCCTTTGCCGGGTTGACGGCGGCGTTGTCGCGCAAACTGGGCCATTTGTCGCAATTATTGCCCATGTGGAAACCACATCGTCACCCCAGCACCTGTTTTCGCTCATTGCGCCACGAATCACGAGCCAATCTTTGTCACGACACTATGGACTCGGCGAAATCCATGCCCTCATCTACGCCCTCCCCATGCCCGACGGACGCCTCGCCAAAATCGTGGTGCGCCTGAGCTACGCCGACAAAGCGCGGCTGGGACGCGAACGCCAACGCGTCACCGCCAACTTCATACAAACCGGGGGATTGGTCGAGGCCATCAATCTGACGACAGGGCGTCAGTTCCTCAAACTGAAAGACTAGAAGGAGCGAGACGGTGCCGGATTCGAACCGGATCATAGGACCGGGCTGCCCCGACCACTAACCATTCCCATTGGAAACAACCGCCTCAATCTGAATTTTAGGCCACCATCCACAAACCGCCAAGGGCGCATCGCAAAGCAGGGCGCATCGCAAAACGGCGCAAAATATCCCATCGAGGATCGGAAATATCGCGCCGTTTACTGTTTGAAGAGCTCAAATCCCTTCACTACAGCCCGGAACTCAACCCCGAGGAGAGGCTGAACCCCGACCTCAAGCAGGCCATGGGCAAGCGGGTGCCGGTCAAGACCAAGGCCAAGCTGCGCGAAGCAGCCAACGAGCACACGACCCTGCTGGAGCAATCACCCGAGCGGGTGATGAGCTACTTCCAGGACCCCAGGGTCAAGTATGCCGCCGGTTGAGACTTCAGGGGGCCGGAGCAATATCGATTGAAATCAACAGCCAGGGAAGACCAGCAGGGCGAATGGCGTGGATGGCTGCGGCATCAGCCCCGAGCGGCCAGCAGGCCGTGGCTGTCATGGCTCGGTGCGGTGGATCTGGACGAAAATCTCATTCGGCTTGACCATGCCGAGGTCGTAACGAGCCAGTTCCTCCACCATGTCTAGGCCATCGAGCAGGTCGCGCACTTCGTTGGCGAGTTGCTCGTTGCGCAAGCGCGATTGCTTGTTCGCGTCTTGCAGCGACTGCAGTTCGGCCCGCCATTCGCGCACCTGCATCACGCTGCCGCGCCCCCACCACATCTGGCTGTGCAGCACGGCCAGCAGGCCGACCAGTATGGCAGCAACCCAGGTGGCTTTCATGGTTGGGGCGCGATCCGCGTGGGCGGCTCGGCACTCAGCGCAGGTTGTAGAACGCGTCGCGGCCCGGGTAGCTGGCCACGTCGCCCAGGTCTTCCTCGATGCGCAGCAGTTGGTTGTACTTGGCCATGCGGTCGGAGCGGCTCATGGAGCCGGTCTTGATCTGACCCGCGTTCAGGCCGACGGCGATGTCGGCAATCGTCGAGTCTTCGGTTTCGCCGGAGCGGTGGCTGATGACGGCGGTGTAGCCGGCCCGCTTGGCCATCTCGATGGCGGCGAAGGTCTCGGTCAGGGTGCCGATCTGGTTGATCTTGATCAGGATGGAATTGGCGATGCCCTTTTGGATGCCTTCCTTCAAGATGTGGGTGTTGGTGACGAACAGGTCGTCGCCCACCAGTTGCACTTTTTTGCCCAGGCGCTCGGTCAGGTGTGCCCAGCCCGCCCAGTCGCCCTCGTGCATGCCGTCTTCGATGCTGATGATGGGGTATTTGTCGCACCAGGTGGCGAGGATGTTGGTCCATTCTTCGGCGCTCAGCACCAGGCCTTCGCCCTCCAGGTGGTACTTGCCGCCTTTGAAGAACTCGCTGGCGGCGCAGTCCAAGCCCAGGGCAATTTGCTCGCCGGCGGTGTAACCGGCTTTGTCGATGGCTTCCAGTATGAGCTGGATGGCCGCTTCGTGGTTGGCCACGGAGGGCGCAAAGCCGCCCTCGTCACCGACGGCGGTGCTCATGCCCTTGTCGTGCAGGATCTTCTTGAGGGCGTGAAACACCTCGGCGCCCCAGCGGATGGCTTCGCGCAACGAGGGTGCGCCCACCGGCAGGATCATGAATTCCTGGATGTCGAGGTTGTTGTTGGCGTGTGCGCCGCCGTTGATCACGTTCATCATCGGCACCGGCAATTGCATCCGGGTGCTGCCGCCGAAATAGCGGTACAGGGGCAGGCCCGCCTCTTCGGCAGCGGCGCGCGCCACGGCCATGGAGACGGCCAAGATGGCGTTGGCCCCGAGCCGGGACTTGTTGGCCGTGCCGTCGAGGTCGATCAGCGTCTTGTCGAGGAAGGCCTGCTCGGAGGCATCCAGGCCCAGCACCGCTTCACTGATTTCGGTGTTGATGTGCCCGACGGCTTTGAGCACGCCTTTGCCCAAGTAGCGGGACTTGTCGCCGTCGCGCAGTTCGACCGCTTCGCGACTGCCGGTGGAGGCCCCCGAAGGCACGGCAGCACGGCCCATGACGCCGCTTTCCAGCAGCACGTCACATTCCACCGTGGGGTTGCCACGGCTGTCCAGCACTTCGCGGCCAACGATATCTACGATTGCGCTCATGGTGTGTACTTTCTCGAATCAACAAATGAGGGATGAAATCAGACGCCTTCGACGGCAAACATGCGGATCGTACCCGCCCCTTGACGCACCTGGCGGGCTTTGGTGTAGGTTGCCGAATGGTAGTAGGCTTGGGCGGTGGCGAGGTCGGGAAAGCGCAGGATGACCACGCGCTGCGGGGCCCAGTTTTCTTCCAGCGGCACCACCGTGCCACCGCGCACCAGCACCTCGGCCTGGAATTCCTGTATGGCCCGGGTGCTCCATTCGCGGTAGGCCTTCATTTGCTCTTCGTTGGTGATGGTGACTTCGGCCACGATGTAAGCGCTCATTGGAAATCGTTCTCCAGAAAAGGATGTTGTTTGGCGACCCGGTCCAGCGCGACCAGGGTTTGCAGCAGGGCAGACATGTGCGCCAGCGGCACCGCATTGGGGCCGTCCGACCAGGCTTCGGCCGGGCGGGGGTGGGTTTCCATGAACAGCCCGGCTACGCCAGCGGCCACGCCAGCGCGGGCCAGCACCGGCACCATGTGGCGCGCACCGCCGCTGACCGAACCCAAGCCGCCCGGCTTTTGCACCGAGTGCGTCACGTCGAACACCACGGGTGCGCCGGACTGGCGCATCTCGGCCAAGCTGGTCATGTCGGCCACGAGGTTGTTGTAGCCAAAGCAGACGCCGCGTTCACAGGCCAGAAAGCGGTCATCCGACAGGCCCGCCTCGCGAGCGGCAGCGCGGGCCTTGTCGATCACGTTTGTCATGTCCCAAGGGGCCAGGAACTGCCCTTTCTTGATGTTCACCGGCTTGCCCGATTGCGCCACGGCGCGGATGAAGTCGGTCTGGCGGCATAGGAAGGCAGGGGTCTGCAGCACATCGACCACGCTGGCCACTTCGGCCACCTGGGACTCGTCGTGTACGTCGGTCAGGATGGGCAGGCCGGTCTGCTTGCGGACCTCGTCCAGAATCTTCAAGCCCGCATCCAGGCCGACTCCGCGTTTGCTGCTGCCGGACGACCGGTTGGCCTTGTCGAACGAGCCTTTGAAGATCAGGGGTATGCCCAGCGCAACGCAGATTTCTTGCAGCCGCCCTGCGACCTCCAGCGACAGCTCCAACCCTTCGATGGAACAGGTGCCCGCGATCAGGAACAAGGGGCGATCGAGCCCGACTTCGAAGCCGCAGAGTTTCATGCGTGTTGCCGTTGGTGCTCCAGCCCGGCCTTGATGAAGGCGTTGAACAGCGGATGGCCGTCCCAGGGTGTGGATTTGAACTCGGGGTGGAACTGCACACCCATGTACCAGGGGTGCTGGTGGCGCGGCAGTTCGACGATTTCGGTCAGGTGTTCGCGCTGGGTGATGGCCGAAATGACCAGCCCGGCGCTGCGCAAACGTTCGAGGTACTGGGTGTTGGCTTCGTAGCGGTGGCGGTGGCGTTCGGTGACGACGGGGCCATAAATCTGGTGCGCCAGCGTGCCCGGCATCACGTCCGAGCTTTGTGCGCCTAGGCGCATGGTGCCGCCCAGGTCGGAACTGGTGTCGCGCTTCTGGATCGAGCCATCGGCGTCCTGCCATTCGTCGATCAGGGCGATGACGGGATGGGGCGTCTGCGGCTCGAATTCGGTCGAGTTGGCGCGATCCAGACCGGCCACATGCCGCGCAAACTCGATCGTGGCGACCTGCATGCCGAGGCAAATGCCCAGGTAGGGTACCTTGTGTTCACGGGCGTAACGGGCAGCGGCAATCTTGCCTTCGGTGCCGCGTTTGCCAAACCCGCCCGGCACCAGTATGGCGTCGAAGGGCTTGAGCACTTGAGCCACGTCTTGCGACTCCAGCGTTTCGGAGTCGATGTAGCTGATGTCGGCCTTCACGTGGTTCTTCAGGCCGGCGTGGCGTAGTGCCTCGTTGAGCGACTTGTAGCTGTCCGACAAGTCCACGTATTTGCCCACCATGGCGATGCTGAGCGTGCCCTGCGGGTGCTCCACTTCGTGGACGAGTTCGTCCCAGCGTTTGAGGTTGGCCGGTGGCGTGTTCAAACGCAATTTGTCGCAGATCAGGCCGTCCAGCCCCTGCTCGTGCAGCACCCGAGGCACCTTGTAGATGGTGTCCACGTCGGGCATGGAGATCACGCCCCACAGCGCGACGTTGGTGAAGAGGCTGATTTTTTCGCGTTCATCGTCCGGGATCACGCGGTCGGCGCGGCACAGCAGCGCATCGGGCTGGATGCCGATTTCGCGCATTTTCTGCACCGTGTGCTGGGTCGGCTTGGTCTTGAGTTCACCGGCCGCGGCAATCCAGGGCACGTAGGTGAGGTGTACGAAGGCGGCGTTGTTCGGCCCCAGGCGCAGGCTCAGTTGCCGCACCGCTTCTAGGAAGGGCAGGGATTCGATGTCGCCCACCGTGCCGCCGATCTCCACGATGGCGACATCGACCGCTTCGGGGGTATCGACACCGGCACCGCGCTTGACGAATGCCTGAATCTCGTTGGTGACGTGGGGGATGACCTGCACGGTTTTGCCCAGGTAGTCGCCGCGCCGCTCTTTTTCCAGCACCGATTTGTAGATCTGGCCGGTGGTGAAGTTGTTGGCCTTCTTCATGCGGGTGGTGATGAAGCGCTCGTAGTGGCCG
>DBAZ01000038.1:0-11420 GCA_002291945.1 Tepidimonas sp. UBA997 | reverse complement strand
GAAGCGCTCGTAGTGGCCGAGGTCGAGGTCGGTTTCGGCACCGTCGTCGGTGACAAACACCTCGCCATGCTGGAACGGGCTCATGGTGCCCGGATCGACGTTCAGATAAGGGTCCAGCTTGATGAGGGTGACATTGAGGCCGCGCGATTCGAGCAGGGCAGCCAGTGAAGCGGACGCGATGCCCTTGCCCAACGAGGACACCACACCACCGGTCACGAATACGAATTTGGTCATGTCGCAGGCGAGCCTGGGCGGCCCGCAGGTGAGGAAATGCAGATTATAAAAGCCCTCCAGCTTGCGCCCAGTGTTTCATTCGGGGTCTGTTGCCTGACTGCCTGAGCCTGTGGCATTCCGTCGCCAAGCCGTGTAGCATGGAAGCAAAGCATGCCCCCAACAGAATCAACCCCGCATCCGCCGTTGACGGCGCACAAACGCCGACCCTGGTGGGAGTTGAACCTGTCCAGCCGTTTGACGCTGATTTTCGGGCTGCTGGGTGCTGTAGCCATTGCCGTGAGTCTGGCCTACTCGTTTGTCGCTTCAAGGGCGGCGTTGCAGCAGGAGATCGATGCCCGGCTTAATCGCCACACACTCACGGTCTCCACGCTGCTGGCCCACCGGTTGCAGCGCCTGGACGTCTTTTTGCAAAGCGCGGGTGCCAGGCGCGTTTTGAACGAGCTGGACCGATCATCTGCGCCGATTCAAGTCACCGCTCGTGACCTGGCGCTGGTGTTTCAGGAGATCAGCGTCGGGGGTGACGTGGAGATTTTCTTCGTCCTTGACGCTGCGGGTCAGCTTGTCATTGACAACGGCCGACTGGACATGGCGTCTTTGCTGGTGAGCATGGGGTCCCCGGTCCAGTTCGCGGGAGGCTGGCGGCTGAAGAGCCTGCCTGCTGGCCATGTGCTGCTGCGTTCAGTCCCTCTGTTTGAACCGGCTTCCCTGGTCATCAGCGGCTACCTGTTCGCGGGATTGCCGTTGAGCGACCAGAGTCCGTTCGTCAAGGAATGGTTTGCCAACACCACCCTGGACAGGTTTGTCATGGGGCATGAATCCGACATTCTTCTGGTGGCCCACCGCGACCTGCCCAGCCAGCAGAGCGTTTCTGTGCCTGCGTTCTGGGGCCTTTGGGACGACCAAGGACTGCACGTTCGCGAGAGTCAACTGGCTGTGCCGGGCTTGATTGATCCGATCTGGCTGGAGCTGGAGATATCGCGCAAACAACTGACTGGCTTGATGACGGGTCATCTCCTGACCGGCATGGGGCTTACCGGCGCTTTTTTGTTGCTGTTGCTGATGTTTGGTGCCTGGGTCAAGGTGTACCACGACAAAGCCGTCTCACGGCTGATGGGATACATCCGTGCGGTGCAGGCCGGACAGCGGGGTGTGCACTTCCAGGAAACCGGCATTTACGAATACAACCAGGTGGGTTTTGCCATGGAAGACATGGTGGAAGACCTGCATGTCGCGGCCACGGTGTTTGACTCGGCTGACGGCATGATCGTGACGGACCGATCCCTACATGTTCTCCGTGCCAACCGTTCATTTGGCCTGATGCTGGGTACCGATCATCGCGGCCTGTCGGGCCGAGACCTGTTTGAGGTGCTGGCCGGGGTCGATCCCGACAGCTCGCGACCCACCGTCATGGAGCGGCTGGCACGAAAAGGCACCTGGCGTGGCGATGTGAATGGTCGCCGCAGCAACGGGGCCGAGATAGCCATGCGCGTCGCCCTCAGCGAAGTGCGCGGGGGGCGTCGGCAAGAAGTGATGAACTACGTGGTCACCGTCACCGACGTGAGTCGGCAGAAGGCCGATGCGGCCCGTATCCGGCAGTTGGCGTATTTTGATCCGCTGACGGCGTTACCCAACCGGCGCTTGCAGATGGACCGCCTTGAGCGGGCCTTGTCGGATAGCCAGATTTCACAACAGTTCGGTGCCATCTTGTACCTGGATCTGGACGATTTCAAATCCCTCAACGACACACGGGGTCATGCGAGCGGGGACCATCTGCTGGTTCAGGTGGCTCAGCGTCTGACGCTGGCCGTGCGCCAAGGCGACAGCGTGGCGAGGATGGGCGGGGACGAATTCGTCGTCCTGCTGCAGCACCTGGGTGCCGAATGGGGGGCGGCGCAAGCTCGCGCCCTCTCGGTGGCACAGGCCGTGCTGGACAGCCTGCGCCAGCCAGTCGAGATGGACGAGGGGGAGCACCATTGCACCGGCAGCATCGGTGTGACGCTGTTCTGTGGTGATCAGCTCTCGGTGGAGGAGTTGCTGCAACAGGCCGATCTGGCCATGTACGAAGCCAAGTCCAGTGGACGCAATGCCGTTCGCCTGTTTCAACCCGAAATGTCGGCGCTGGCCCTAAGGCGGGTCAATCTGGAGCAGGAATTGCGTCGCGCACTGGCCAACGAAGAGTTCGTCATCTTCTTCCAGCCCATCTGGACGGATCAGGATACCGTGACTGGGGCCGAGGTGTTGCTGCGCTGGAACCACCCCGAAGGTGGCTTGCGTTCGGGCGGCGAAATCATTCCCGTGGCTGAAAAATCCGGGCTGATTCTGCCCCTCGGGCAATGGGTGCTTCAGCAGGCCTGCCACACACTGGCCACTTGGGGCCAAGATGCGCGGCATCAGCATTGGACCTTGGCCGTCAACGTGAGCGTCAAGCAATTCCAGCAGCCGGACTTCGTGACGCTCGTCATGGACTGTGTGCAACGCAGCGGCTGCAACCCGGCACGGCTTTTTCTCGAACTCACCGAGAGCATGTTTCTGGACGTCCGTGAAAGCGACATCGAAACCATGCGGCGACTGCGCCAGATCGGGGTGAGGTTTTCATTGGACGATTTCGGAACGGGTTATTCCTCGCTGGCGTATCTCAAATCGCTGCCGCTGGATGCGCTCAAGATCGACGGCACGTTTGTCAAAGATCTGGGCAGCGACGCCACGTCCGACGATTTCGTTCGGACCATCGTGTCCCTGGCACGCGCTTTGCAACTGGACGTGGTCGCAGAAGGGGTCGAGACGCCTCACCAAAGGCAGCGTCTGGTGGCGTGCGGTTGTGTCCGTTTTCAGGGTTTTCTCTTAGGTCGTCCTGTGCCCTTGTCTGAGATGATGTCATTGCTGAAATGAACGTCATCCGTCAGGAGGGCCGTATGAACGCACTGTTGAGTCGTTGTCTGGCTGTGCTGGCCCTTGGGGTCATGATGCCGGTCTTGGCCAGTGACTTTCCCACGCGAGCGTTGACCATGGTGGTGGGTTTTGCTCAAGGGGGGAGCACCGATACCCAAGCCCGTGTGCTGGCCACCGTCCTGTCAGAGCAACTGCGTCGGCCGGTGACGGTGCTGAACGTGCCGGGTGCCGGTGGTGGTGCGGCGGCAGCCATGGTGGCCAGCAGCCAGGACGGCGGCTACGTGTTTCAGTTCGGATCGTCGGCGTCGTTTGGCGTGACCCCTTTGCTGATGCACACGCCTTTCAATATAGACAGTTTTGTGTACGTCGCGTCGGTCTCGCGCAACCAGTTTGCGTTCGTTACCGGGGCGAAAACGGGTATTCGCGACTGGCCTTCGATGGTGCAGGCGCTCAGGCGCCATCCGGGTCAGATCTATGCCACGCAATCGGCGCAGGACCGCTTGATCATCCAGCACATTGCCCGGCAGGAAGGGCTGGATCTGCGCATTGTGCCAACCACAGGAGGGGCGGGTTCGAATCCGCTGGTGTTGTCCGGCGAAGCCTGGCTGGCCTTTGGTGGCGGGAGTCATACCGATTTCACCGATGACGGGCGGATGGTGGTGCTGGCCAGCCTCGATGAACGGCGGTTGATGGGCTATGACGATGCGCCCACTCTGCGGGAATTGGGGTACGGGGTGGCCGTGAAGTCGTTGCGGGTGGTGGCCGTTCCTGCCAATACACCGGCTGCGCACATCGAGGTTTTGGCCCGTGCACTGGAAGCCGCGACGACCGATGCCCGGTTTATTGAGATCACCGTCCATCGCATACGGCAACCGGTGTTTTTCCGCCGGGGCCATGAACTCCGAGCCATCGTGCAGCGGGAAGCCGACGAATTTTCGAGGCTTCAGGCCAGCATGAATGCGCGGTGATTCCTCGGGCGAACCGCTTCGCATGCCTTGCTTGGCACGAGCCCGTTGCGATCGGCGGCAATGTGGCCGATCGGGGGTCGCTGGCGGGTGCAACCGATGCTTGCACTGTACAAGCCGGTCGGCATGGGGGTCACGGCCCAGCCCCCACCAGCCTTTCTGCGGCACTGGCTCCATGGTGTGGTGGTACATTGCGGCCCATGACTGACCTTGCTGGCAAACACATCGTTCTGGGCCTCTCTGGGGGCATTGCATGCTACAAGTCGGCCGAGTTGTGTCGGCTGCTGACCAAAGCCGGGGCCACCGTTCAGGTGGTGATGACCGAAGCCGCCCTGCAGTTCATCACCCCGGTGACGATGCAGGCCTTGAGCAACCGGCCCGTGCTCACCAGTCAGTGGGATGCACGCGAGCCCAAGCACATGCCGCACATCAAACTCGGGCGCGAGGCCGATGCCGTGCTGATCGCGCCTGCCAGTGCCGACCTGATGGCCAAACTGGCGCAGGGCCGGGCGGACGATCTGCTGACTTTGATGTGCCTGGCGCGTCCCCTGGATCGGGTGCCGCTGCTGCTGGCGCCGGCCATGAACCGCGAGATGTGGGCCCACCCCGCCACCCAGCGCAATGCGGCGCAGTTGCAGGCCGATGGCGTCGTGGTGTTGCCCGTGGGGCAGGGCGACCAGGCCTGTGGCGAGGTGGGCGACGGCCGGATGCTGGAGCCCGACCAGTTGCTGGAGTTGCTGGTGGCGCACTTTCAGCCCAAGCTGCTGGTGGGCCAGCGTGTGCTGGTGACGGCGGGCCCGACCTTCGAGGCTATCGATCCGGTGCGCGGCATCACCAACCATTCCTCGGGCAAGATGGGTTTTGCCGTGGCCCGGGCCGCCCGCGAAGCCGGGGCTGAAGTCACGCTGGTCGCCGGGCCGCTACACCTGCCCACGCCGTGGGGGGTCAAGCGGCTGAATGTGCAGTCGGCCTTGCAGATGCAGGCGGCGGTGCAGGCCGAAGTGGCGCAGGCCACGGTATTTGTGGCTGCTGCTGCCGTGGCCGACTGGCGGCCTGCCCAGGCGGCTGAGCAGAAAATCAAGAAAGACGGCTGCGGCCTGCCGCCAGCCTTGCGTTTTGTGGAAAACCCCGACATTCTGGCGCAGGTGGCTGCCAGCGAACGGGCACGCACGGGGGCGCTGTTCTGTGTCGGTTTTGCGGCCGAAAGTCATGACCTCGAAGCCCATGCCCAGGCCAAGCGCGTGCGCAAGGGGGTGCCGCTGCTGGTGGGCAACATCGGCCCGGCCACCTTCGGCAAAGACGACAACGCCCTGCTGCTGGTGGACGGCCACGGCGTGCTGCCGCTGCCGCATGCCTCCAAGTTGCAGTTGGCCCGTGCCCTGGTGGCGGAAATTGCTAGGCGTCTGCCCAGCGCAGGCTGATCGGGCCGCAGGGTCAGGCGGCGATTGCGTCGTTCAAGGTGGGCCTTCAGTACAAGGCCCCGATCACGAGGGCCGATGCAGCCACCGCCGCGTAGGCCTTCAGGCCGGATCGGGGTGTGAAGTCGGGGGCCGCGTAGCCGACCAGCCGGATGCCCGGGCTCGTCTCCAGCGTCACTTCGCCACCGGCCTGACGGCCCGTGCGCCGCACCGTGCCCCTGAGCACGTTCACCCCAGCGGTGTCGGGGGGCGAGCCCCGCATCTGGATCGCGGTGGCTTTGCACATCACCAGCACGTCGAGCCCCGGTTGCAGGCCAAGCAACTGCGCACTGACCGGCGTGATGCGCGACACCAGGCTTGCACCATCGGCAAGTTGCAGCGTCACGCTGACTTGCCCGCGCTCGGTGCCCAGCGCGGTGACGCGGCAGGGCATTTGGTTGCGCATGCTGGTGCGCAGCGTCAGCACGGCAGGGCCGGGGTCGTCGTGGGAGCGCGTGTAGCGGGCCATGATCTGCTGGCGTGCAGCCGCTAGCGCCTGGGCCGCCGACAGAACCTGCTGGCCTGCAGGCGTCAGCACGGCACCACCGCCCCCGCTGCCACCGACCGTTTTGCTCACCAGTGGCTGACCCGCCAGATTGGTCAGGGCCTCGATGGCCTGCCAGGCCGCCTTGTAGCTCACACCCGCACCGCGGGCGGCCTCGGAAATGGATCCCGCCTCGCCGATGCGTCGCAGGATGTCGATCCGCTTGTCGATCATGTCGTGACCCAGCACGTCAGCCAAGGAGAGGGGGGCTTTGCTCATGACCACATGGTAACGCGACAGACCGGGTTTCGCTATTCATTCATGGAATGACGCCAAGCTTTTCTGCTACAGTGTCGCTATTCTTTTTCTGGAAAACGAAAGGCTAGACGTATGAACATCAAAAGCACGTTGCTGGCGCTGTGGGCGTTGCTGACGCTCCTTGCATTGGCTGCCACGGCACAGGCCGCCAGCGTGAATGTGGCGGTGGCGGCCAATTTTGCCGTGCCCATGCAACGCATCGCCCAACAGTTTGAAAGGGAAACCGGTTTTCGGGCCGTGCTTTCGGTGGCTTCGACGGGTCGGCTCTACGCCCAGATCCGCCACGGCGCACCGTTCGACGTGATGCTCTCGGCCGATGACCGCGCCCCGGCGCGCCTGATCGAAGGCGGCCATGCGGTTGCGGGCACCCGGTTCACCTACGCCATCGGGCGGCTGGTGCTCTGGAGCCGCGACCCGAATCTGGTCGATGCCGAAGGGGCGGTGCTGCGCTCGGCACCCTTCACCCGGATCGCACTGGCTGACCCCAAGGTTGCCCCCTATGGGGCGGCGGCCGTGGAAACCATGACGCACATGGGGGTCTGGTCGGGTCTGCAAGCGCGCGCGGTGTTTGGCGACAGCATCGCCCAAGCCTACCACTTTGCCGCTAGCCAGAATGCCCAGCTCGGTTTCGTGGCCCTGTCCCAGGTGTTCGTCGAAGGGCAACTGACATCCGGGTCCGCGTGGGTCGTGCCGCAGTCGTTCTACACCCCGATCCGGCAGGACGCGGTGTTGCTCCAGCGCGGCGCAGCCAACCCGGCCGCCACCGCCCTGCTGGCCTATCTGCGCACCGAACCGGCCCTGACCATCATCCGGGCTTTCGGCTACGACCACTGAGTCAGACCTGCCATGCCGATCGACCCCAGTGCCTGGGCAGCGATACAGTTGACCTTGAAGTTGGCGTCCGCCACCACCTTGCTGCTGCTCGTCATCGCCATCCCGCTGGCTTGGTGGCTGTCGCAAACCCGTTCCGCCTGGCGTGCGCCCATCGGTGCGCTGGCCACCGTGCCGCTGGTACTGCCGCCCAGCGTGCTCGGTTTTTACCTGCTGATGGCGATGGGGCCGAACGGGCCCGTGGGCCAGTTCACGCAGGCCATGGGGTGGGGGCTGCTGTCGTTTTCTTTCACCGGTTTGCTCATCGGATCGGTGATTTCGTCGATGCCCTTTGCGGTGCAACCGATGCAGCACGCTTTCGAGGCCCTGGGCAAGCGCCCGATGGAGGTGGCGGCCACGCTGCGGGCCAGTCCGCTTGATGCCTTTTTCACGGTTGCATTGCCGCAGGCCCGCTCGGGGGTGCTGACCGCCGCCATTCTAAGCTTTGCCCACACGGTAGGCGAATTCGGGGTGATTCTGATGGTGGGTGGCAACATTCCGGGGCAGACGCGGGTGGTCTCGACCCAGATCTACGGCCATGTCGAGGCCATGGAGTACACGCAGGCCCACTGGCTGGCGGGGGGCATGGTGATTTTCTCGTTCACGGTGATGCTGGTGTTGGCCCTGCTCAAGCGCCGACATGCCCGGGTGTTGCCATGAGCGCCGATCTGCTGCAGGTGCGCCTGCGATTGCCCCGGGCCGATTTCCGGCTCGACGTGGATCTGGCCCTGCCCGCCAGCGGGATCACGGTGCTGTTTGGCCCCTCGGGTTCCGGCAAGACCAGCGTGCTGCGCTGCGTTGCCGGGCTGGAGCACGCGCCTGAAGGGCAGGTGCGGGTGGCCGGCGAGTGCTGGCAGGACACCGATCGGGGGGTGTTTCTGCCCACCCACCAGCGTCCACTGGGCTATGTGTTTCAGGAAGCCAGTCTGTTCGACCATCTGGACGTGACCGGCAACCTGCGTTACGGTCTCAGGCGCGTGCGTTGCGAGCAGGCCGAAGCCACGCTGCAGGCCGCCATCGAACTGCTGGGGATAGGCCATCTGCTCAAGCGCCGTACCGATGCCCTGTCGGGCGGGGAGCGGCAGCGGGTGGCCATCGCCCGTGCCTTGGCCACCTCGCCGCGCGTGCTGTTGCTCGACGAGCCCATGGCCGCGCTCGACCAGGCGCGGCGCCAGGACATCCTCCCCTGGCTGGAGCGGCTGCGCGACGAGCTCAAGTTGCCCATGCTGTACGTGACCCATTCGGTCAATGAGCTGGCCCGGCTGGCGGATCATCTGGTGGTGCTCGATCAGGGGCGGGTGCGGTCGCAAGGGCCGCTGGCCACGGTGCTTGCCTCGCTCGATGCGCTGGTGCTGTTGGGCGATGAGGCGGGGGTGGTCATCAGCGGCCAGGTGTTGGCGCGTGACGCGGCCTGGCATCTGCAAAGCGTAGGCTTTGACGAGCACGTGCTATGGCTGGCGAGTACCGACGCGCCCCTGCAACAAACCGTGCGTCTGCGCATACTGGCCCGGGACGTGAGCCTGTGTACGCAGCCCCCGCGTTCAACCAGCATCCAGAACCAGTTGCCCGGCGTCGTTGATGCCTTGGGCCCGGGGAACCACCCTGGCGAAACCTTGGTCAGGGTGCGCTGCGCAAGCAAGCTGCTGCTGGCCCGCATCACCAGCCGGGCGGTGCAGGAACTGGGTCTGGTACCCGGCATGCCGGTATGGGCTCAGGTCAAATCGGTGGCGATCGTTCACTGAGGCGGCGCTGGGGCGCTAGGGTCGCTGAGGCGCTTGGGACGCTTGGGGGAGGAGACGACCGGACCCGGCTGCAATTCATGCAGCGCTTGGGTCTGGTCATGTAGAGCGCGGTGGCGTTTGAGTCAGGCGCGGCGGGTCAGCCAAGCGAGCGCTGGCCAGACCAACACGGCGAGCAATGCGCCAAGGCCTAACGCACTGCTGCCCAGAAACGCCCAGTCCACCCAGTAAGTGAGTTGAGACAGGCTAGACGAAGTCCAAGTCGGCCCCATCACCATGATGACGATGGCCGAAAAAACGCCAAAAATCACGACGGCGGGCAAAACCTTGCGCCATTGGGCACCCGGACAGCGCAGCGCAACGACCAGCAAGGCCAGCCATGTCAGGCCCAGCAGCGCCAGTGCAGCCAACATCGGGCGCAGGGTTTCAAAAACGATATTCAGGCCTAGCCAAATTTCATACATGATGCGAGTCCTTATTTGTTAGGCGCGGCCATGGAGGACGGCTCGGTAGGCGGGCAAAAGCATGCGGTGTTTCATGACCCAAGCAAAGTAGCTCTCTTTCATGGGGTCGATGAAGGGTATAGAGGGAACAAAGTTGCCGTCGTAGTCGAACTCGACCAGCAGCGCCGAGCCTTCGCGCGTGATGAGCGGGCAGGAGGTGTAGCCGTTGAACTGTAGGCTGTTTTCTTGGCCGTTGATGGCCTCGATCAGGTGCGTGACCACGATCGGCACGCCCGCCTTGACGGTGGCTGCGGTCTTGCCGCGCCGTGTGCCATTGACGTCGCCCAGCCCGAACACATTGGGGAAACGCCGGTGGCGCAGCGTTTTTTCGTCCACTTCCAGCCAGCCGCCACCGGCAAACGGGCCTTCCTGCCAAGCCAAGGGGCTGTTGCGCACCACAGTGGGGGCGCTCATGGGTGGCACCACGTGAATGAAGTCGTAATCGGCTTGTGTTTTTTCCCCTTCCGGGCTGACAAAGGTGGCCCGTCGGCTGCCTATGTCGATACTGGTCAGCCGCTGGTTGAGTTCCACCTCCACCCCCAAGGTTTCGAAGCGCTTGAGGATGAACTGGTTGTATGCCGGAACGCCGAACACCGTGCCCAGGCCAGAGTAAAACGTGAAGTCGGTCTGCTCCAGCTTGCCCGCTTGGCGCAAACGGTCGGCCAGCATGAAGGCCATTTTGATCGGGGCACCGGCACACTTCATGGGGGTATGGGGCATGTTGGCCACGGCCCGGCCACCGGTTTTGCGGAAGGCGTCCATCGCAGTCCAGGTGGCTGATGCGGCGTCGATGCTGTGATATACCGAGCCTAGGCCATTTTGGCCGATGGCCGACGTGTCCATGCCTTCGATGGCGCTGTAGTTGAGCTGACAACCGGTGGCGACGATCAGGAAGTCGTAGCCGATGCGCTGACCGCCCTCGGTGACGATGGCATTGGCGACCGGGTCGAACTCGGCTACGTTGTCTTTTACCCACTCGACGCCAGCAGGGTGGTAACGGGCGTTGCTGTCCACGGTCTTGGCAGCGGGCCATAAGCCACTGGCCACCAGCGTCCAGCCGGGTTGGTAGAAATGGGCTTCGCGTTTATCGACGATGGTGATGCGCGCACCATCCAACTGGCGCGACAGCCGGTTGGCCGAGGCAATGCCACCCAGCCCGCTGCCCACGATCACGATGTGGGCATTGGTGCGCACGCGGGCTTGCGCCGGGGCAGAAGTTGTGCTGAGGGCAGCTGCGAGGGGCAGGGTTGCGACACCGCCCAGCCAAAAGCGACGCGAAGCATCGACGGGTTTCATGATTTGTCTCCTAACCAAGATACTGTTGATAGTAAGAGTTTAAAGATGCCAGGCTTACGGTAGTCTGACAAGTCCCGGATTGACGCCCGTTGTGGTACCAGGATAAACCCTAGGATTCAGCGATAGGTGCGACGCACAGGGGCAGGCGTGCCACCCGTGCGCTGTTCGATATGGCGGAAGGTGATGCGGCCCTTGGTGAGGTCGTAGGGCGAGAGTTCGAGCGACACCTTGTCGCCCGCCAGAATGCGGATGTGGTTTTTCTTCATCTTGCCGGCCGAGTAGGCCACCAGTGTGTGGCCATTGTCCAGCGTGACGCGATAACGCGAATCGGGCAGCACTTCGTCCACCTTGCCTTGCATTTCAATCAGATCTTCTTTAGCCAAGGGGTTTCCTTAGGGAGGTTGATCCACGGCAGGACAGCCAAGGGGCTGACCCGTTAACGTCCGATGAGCCGGACGCCAGAAACCGGGGATGGGATTGGCCCGCCATTTGCATTGCGTTGATCCCCGAACCGGACGCCAGGTCAAATCAAGGGGGCTTCAGGCCGCAGAGGGCCAAGGCCAGTCAAACGTCAGAGGTTGCGCCGACGAGTCTGGCACAACCAGGCCATTTTAACGCCTCGGGCCAAACGTGACAAAAAACGGGGTGCGATTCAAAGTGATGTG
>DBAZ01000010.1:62408-64477 GCA_002291945.1 Tepidimonas sp. UBA997 | reverse complement strand
ATGCTGCCCGAGCGCGTCATTTTTGATTACCATGAAGTGGTAGCAACCGACGAGGCAACGGCAATGAAGCTCAACCACACCATCTTGGCTCAGGCACCAAGCCTGACGCAGATTCGGCGCGACCTGCACGCCCACCCCGAGCTGTGCTTTGAGGAAGTGCGCACCGCCGATCGGGTGGCCGCCAAGCTGCGCGAATGGGGCATCGAGATCCACCGTGGCTTGGGCGTGACCGGCGTGGTGGGGGTGGTGCATGGGCGCGATGGCGGGGCTTGCGGGCGCGGCGTGGGCTTGCGGGCCGACATGGACGCCCTGCCCATGACCGAACTCAACACCTTTGCGCACACCAGCCAGCACCCCGGCCAGATGCACGCCTGCGGCCACGACGGCCACACCGCCATGCTGCTGGCAGCGGCTCAGTACCTGGCTGCACACCGGGATTTCGACGGCACGGTGTATCTGATCTTCCAGCCCGCCGAAGAAGGCGGTGGCGGCGCGCGTGTGATGATGCAGGACGGCTTGTTCGAGCGCTTCCCAATGGAGGCCGTGTTCGGCATGCACAACTGGCCGGGCTACCCGGTCGGCACCTTGGCCGTCAGTGCCGGGCCGGTCATGGCCTCCAGCAACGAATTCAAGATCACCATCCGAGGCAAGGGCAGCCATGCCGCCCTGCCCCACAACGGCATCGACCCGGTGCCGATTGCCTGCCAGATGGTGCAGGCGTTCCAGACCATCATCACGCGCAATAAAAAGCCGGTCGATGCAGGCGTGATTTCCGTCACCATGATCCACGCCGGCGAAGCCACCAACGTGGTGCCCGACCACTGCGTGCTGCAAGGCACGGTGCGCACCTTCACGCTGGCTGTGCTGGACTTGATCGAACAGCGCATGCGCGACGTGGCCCTGCATACCTGCGCCGCCTTTGGTGCCGCGTGCGAATTCGAATTCCGGCGCAACTACCCGCCCACCGTCAACAGCCCGGCTGAAGCCGAGTTTGCCCGCCAAGTCATGCGCACCATCGTGGGCGAGGCACAGGTCTGGAACCAGGAACCAACCATGGGTGCCGAGGACTTTGCCTACATGCTGCAGGCCAAACCGGGGGCCTATTGCTTCATAGGCAACGGCGACGGCGCACACCGCAGCCGCTACGAAGGCGGCGGGCACGACGCCGGACCATGCACGCTGCACAACCCGCGTTACGACTTCAACGACGAGTTGATCCCGCTGGGTGGCACTTACTGGGTCGAACTGGCCACGCGCTGGCTGGGCACGCCAAAGCGCTGAGCGGCGATGGCCAGCAGGCCGTCGAAAATCAGGCTCTCGACCAGTTCGAACGGCACCGTCATGCTGGGGGCCATTTTCCAGGCGGCCCCGCCGGTCATGATGCAAGCCGGTTGCTGGCCGGTGTGCTGGCGCAGCTTGTCCCACATGCGTTGCACGGCACCGGCAATGGCAAACGTGCCCCCGCTGGTCAGGGCATCGCTGGTGTTGGTGGGGAAGTCGCGCACCAAGCCGGTGGGCACATGCAGCCCCGCCGTGCCGGACTCCAGCGCCCGCAGCATGATGCCGTGCCCGGGCAGGATGCAGCCACCCAGAAAGCGCCCTTGGCCATCGATGGCCTCGACGGTCACGGCGGTGCCGACCATCACGACCACGCAGGGCCGGGAAGGCTCGCGGGCCAGCAGGCGTTGGCGGGCACCGATCATGGCCACCCAGCGATCCGAGCCAAGGCGGGCCGGGTGGTCATAGCCATTGGAAAGGCCGGCTTCCTGGCTGCTGGAAACGACCCACTGCGGCATGGCGTCCCAGCACTCCATGTGTTCCTCGACCCGGCGCTTGACGGCATCGCCCGCCACCACGCAGCCCAGCACATGCTGCGGCGGCTGCAGCGTCGCCCAATCGCCTTCGATCAATTTTTCGATGTTGTCGAGGAACTGCACCCCATGCGCCAGCATGGGTGCGCCCACGCCCGGCTGTTCGTACAGCGCCCACTTCAGGCGGGTGTTTCCCACATCCAGTGCAAGCAAAGTCATGCCCGCATGATAGCCTGCCTTGGATTGGGGCTGGGCCGG
>DBAZ01000010.1:51032-62067 GCA_002291945.1 Tepidimonas sp. UBA997 | reverse complement strand
GATGAGCCGCAGCCAAGCGCCTCAGTGCTGCCGCCACGGCAGGCCGCGCTGACGCCACCCCCCGCTCTGGCCACGATGGCCCCAAGCGTCGGGGTCGCCCTCAAAGCCTTCGAGCACGTTGTAGGCCTCGAACCCCTGCTCGGTGGCGCGTTTGGCCGCAGCAATGGAACGCGCCCCGCTGCGGCACAGCATCAGCAGTTTCTTGTCGCTGGCGGCCAATTCGTGCAGTCCGGCGTCGAAGTCGGGGTTCATGACCATGCCTGGCCATTGCTTCCAGGCCAGCGCCACGGCACCCGGCACATAACCGACCCACTCGCGCTCGGCATCGGTGCGCACGTCCACCAGCACGGCTGCACCGGCTTGCAGCCATTGCCAAGCCAGCTGCGGCGACACGTCGCCCGCGTAACCCGCTGCCGGTCGGGGCACTTGCAGCAAGGCACCGTCGGCATCGTGGCGCAACCCGGACGTGAGGTTGGCGGGAACGGCCTCGTCGATGCGCTTGGGCCGGGGCAGCTTGAGGTTGTTCATGATGGTCACGAATGCATCGAGGCTCTTGCCTGCGATACGGGCGTTGTGGGTTTTTTCGTGACCGATGGTGCTGTGGCTGCGGCCCTGGTAATCGTGGCCGGGCCAGACCAAGGTGTCGGCAGGCAACTGGAACAGCACCTGCGTCAGGCTGTGGTACAGGGCTGATGCGCTGCCGGACTGGAAATCGGTGCGGCCACAACCGTCGATGAGCAGGGTGTCGCCGGTGAACACATGGCGTGTGTCGCCATCTTGCCAGGTGAAGCACATGCTGCCAGCGGTGTGGCCGGGTGTGGCCAGGGCGCGTATCTTGTGGCCCCCGAAATGCAGCTCGTCGCCGTCACTCAACTGGCGCGATGCGGTCGAGATGCCGCAGACCGCCGGGGCAGCCGTGCGAGCGCCCGCGTGCTCGGCCAGCTTGCCTGCGCTGGTGACGTGGTCTGCATGGGCATGGGTTTCGACCGCCCAGACCAGCTTGAGGCCATACTCGCGCAAGACGGCCAAGTCGCGTTCGAGTTGCAGGTCCACCGGGTCGATGATGAGCGCTTCGCGTGTCGCCACGTCGAACAGGATGTAGGTGTAGGTACTGGAGTCGGGGTCGAACAGTTGTATGGGTCGCATGGCATCACCTAGTTTGGGAAAATTCAACCGAGATGGTTCATTAGGGCTTGAAATGGCTGCAAATGCCCCGCTGACATCTCAAGCAGCACCGAAGGTGCGCCTAATGGACAATCTCGGTTCAAGGGCGCAGACTGCAAATATACCGCTTAGGGTAATCACCCGCCACAACATGCCCTTGTAACCCTGTAACGCGCCTTGTAACATCCCTTGCAACATGCTCAGGAAGTTTGCACGGCGCTGTTGCACTGTTTGCACGGCGCTCGAATCGCCGTAGAATTGACGTTTACGTAAACGTCAAGCAAAACCCCATCTCAGGACGCCCCCGAGGAGACACCCATGACCGACCTGTCCGCCGAATTCAAAGCCTTGGCCGACTACCGCCCCACGCACAAAGTGCGCTTCGTCACGGCAGCCAGCCTGTTTGACGGGCACGATGCCGCCATCAACATCATGCGGCGCATCCTGCAGAGCATGGGGGCGGAAGTGATCCATCTGGGCCACAACCGCTCGGTCGATGAAGTGGTGACGGCGGCGCTCCAGGAAGACGCCCAAGGCATCGCCATCAGCTCCTACCAGGGCGGGCACGTAGAGTATTTCAAGTACATGGTGGACTTGCTGCGCCAGCGCGGCGGTGCGCATGTGCAGGTGTTTGGCGGCGGTGGCGGCGTCATCGTGCCGAGCGAAATCCGCGCCCTTCAGGCCTATGGCGTGGGCCGCATCTACAGCCCGGAAGACGGCCAGCGCATGGGCCTGCAGGGCATGATCGGCGAAATGGTGATGCGCTGCGACCAAGACCTGTCGGCCTATGCACCCCAATCGATGGCGGCCATCCAGGGCCACAGCGACGCCGCCTGGCGTTGCTTGGCGCAACTGATCACGGCGCTGGAAAACCAGACCGCCGCTGCCGATCTGGTGCAGCAGTTGCGCACCACCGCCCAAGGGCTGAAAGTGCCGGTGCTGGGCATCACCGGCACCGGCGGTGCGGGCAAGTCCTCGCTCACCGACGAGCTGATCCGCCGCTTGCGGCTCGACCAAGACGACCGGCTGCGCATCGCGGTCATCAGCATCGACCCGTCGCGGCGCAAGAGCGGCGGTGCGCTGCTGGGCGACCGCATCCGCATGAACGCCATTGCGCCTTGGCAGAACGTGCAGGCCCCCACGCTTGCCGCCGAAGCCACTGCGCTGCCCCCCGAGGGGGCTGGTGGCACCGCGCAGCGGCCCGGCAGCGACAGCGGCGCACGCGTCTATATGCGCAGCCTGGCCACACGCGACTTTGGCTCCGAAATTTCGGCCGCCCTGCCCGACGTGATCGCGGCCTGCAAGGTGGCGGGGTTTGCGCTGGTGATCGTGGAGACTTCCGGCATCGGCCAAGGGGATGCCGCCATCGTGCCGCACGTGGATGTGCCGATCTACGTGATGACGCCCGAATTCGGTGCCGCCAGCCAGTTGGAAAAGATCGACATGCTGGACTTTGCCGAGTTGGTGGCGATCAACAAGTTCGACCGCAAGGGTGCCCTGGACGCCTTGCGCGACGTGAGCAAGCAGGTGCAGCGCAACAAGGAAGCCTGGAACACCCCGACCGAGCAGATGCCGGTGTTCGGCACCATGGCGGCGCGTTTCAACGACGACGGCGTGACCGCGCTGTACCAGGCCCTCAAGGCACGCCTGGCGGGGCTGGGGCTGCCACTGCCGAATGGCCGGTTGCCCCAAGTGAACGTGCGCCACAGCAGCAACCAGACCCCGATCGTGCCACCGGCTCGCTCCCGCTACCTAGCCGAGATTGCCGACACCGTGCGCGGCTACAAGCGCAAGGTACACCAGCAAGCCCGGCTGGCGCGGGAAATCCAGCAACTCCACGCCTCCGCCCTCATCCTCAGAGAGACCAAGGCCCATCGGCCCAAGGCCGCCCAAGCGGTGCAGGAACTGGCCGAGCAACGCGAACTCCAGCAAGACCCCAGCGCCCGCAAACTGCTGGCCCAGTGGCCCGACATGCAGAAAGCCTATGCGGGCGATGAATACGTGGTGAAGATCCGCGACAAGGAAATCCGCACCGCACTCACCACCAAGAGCCTGTCGGGCACCACCATCCGCAAAGTGGTGTTGCCCAGTTACGCAGACCACGGCGAGCTCCTCAAGTGGCTGATGCTCGACAACGTGCCCGGCAGCTTCCCCTACACCGCCGGCGTTTTTGCTTTCAAGCGCGAGGGCGAAGACCCGACCCGCATGTTCGCTGGCGAAGGCGACGCCTTTCGCACCAACCGCCGCTTCAAGATGGTCAGCGAGGGCATGCCGGCCAAGCGCCTCTCGACCGCGTTCGACTCGGTCACGCTCTACGGTGCCAACCCAGACCCGCGCCCGGACATCTATGGCAAGGTGGGCAACTCGGGCGTGAGCATCGCCACGCTCGACGACATGAAGGTGCTGTACGGCGGCTTCGACCTGTGCCACCCCACCACCTCGGTGTCCATGACCATCAACGGCCCGGCACCGACCATCTTGGCGATGTTCATGAACACCGCCATCGACCAGAATCTGGACAAGTTCAAGACCGACAACGGCCGCGAGCCGACCGACACCGAAGCGGCCAAGATTCGCGAATGGGTGCTGGCCAATGTGCGCGGCACCGTGCAGGCCGACATCCTGAAGGAAGACCAGGGCCAGAACACCTGCATCTTCAGCACCGAGTTCAGCCTCAAGGTGATGGGCGACATCGCCGAGTACTTCGTGCACCACGACGTGCGCAACTTCTACTCGGTGTCGATCAGCGGCTACCACATCGCCGAGGCCGGGGCCAACCCGATCAGCCAGCTCGCCTTCACGCTGTCCAACGGCTTCACCTTTGTGGAGGCCTACCTGGCGCGCGGCATGCACATCGACGACTTTGCGCCCAACCTGAGCTTCTTCTTCAGCAACGGCATGGACCCGGAGTACACCGTGCTGGGCCGGGTGGCGCGCCGTATCTGGGCCGTGACCCTGCGCGACAAGTACGGTGCCAACGAACGGTCTCAGAAGTTGAAATACCACATCCAGACCAGCGGGCGCAGCCTGCATGCGCAGGAAATCGCTTTCAACGACATCCGCACCACGCTGCAGGCGCTGATCGCGGTCTATGACAACTGCAACAGCCTGCACACCAACGCCTACGATGAGGCCATCACCACCCCGACCGAGGAGTCGGTGCGCCGCGCGATGGCGATCCAGCTCATCATCAACCGCGAGTGGGGCCTGGCCAAGAACGAGAACCCGAATCAGGGTGCTTTCATCATCGACGAGCTGACCGAGCTGGTCGAAGAAGCCGTGCTGGCCGAGTTCGAGAAGATCGCCGAGCGCGGCGGCGTGCTGGGTGCCATGGAAACCGGCTACCAGCGCGGCCGGATTCAGGACGAATCGATGCACTACGAGATGCTCAAGCACACCGGCGAGTACCCCA
The DNA here is from genome assembly GCA_002291945.1 of Tepidimonas sp. UBA997. Lineage (GTDB taxonomy): Bacteria > Pseudomonadota > Gammaproteobacteria > Burkholderiales > Burkholderiaceae_C > UBA997. Next base: position 57,491 of record DBAZ01000010.1, on the reverse strand, counting down.
TCATCGGGGTCAACACCTTCCGCAACCCGCACGGCGACCCGATCCCCGACGCGCTGGAGCTGGCCCGCTCCACCGAAGAAGAAAAGCAGAGCCAGTTGGCGCGCCTCAACGGCTTCCACGCCCGCCACGCGGCTCAAGCCCCGGCCATGCTGCAGCGGCTCAAAGACGCCGTGATCGAAAACAAGAACGTCTTCGAGGTACTGATGGACGCGGTGCGTGTCTGCTCGCTGGGCCAGATCACCTCGGCACTGTTCGAAGTCGGCGGGCAGTACCGGCGCAACATGTGACCCGGCCAGTGGCTCCCAACCAAGGGCTTCTTGCGGCTATGGTCGCCCGGTGAACTCGACTGCCCTACAGGCCGGCAATCTGCGCAGCATCATCGCCATGTTGCTGGCAGTGGCTTGCTTTGCCCTCATGGATACCGTGCTCAAGGTGCTGGCGAGTCACTATCCAGCGTTGCAGGTGGCCGCGTTGCGCGGCATGGTGGCGCTGCCCTTGGTGTTTGCCTACCTCACCTGGCGCCGGGCCTGGGGCAAGGTCTGGCGCCTGCGCTGGCCTTTGCACCTGCTGCGCGGGGTGCTGGCGGTGGGCATGCTGGCCATGTTCACCTATGGCGTGCGTGGTTTGCCACTGGCCAATGCCTACACCCTGTTTTTTGTGGCACCGCTGTTGATCACGGTGCTGGCCGTTCCCTTCCTGGGCGAACGCGTGCCACATGCCCACTGGTGGGCGATTGCCATCGGTCTGGTGGGCGTGCTGGTCGCCCTGCGGCCAAGCCCTGACGCCTTTGTCGGCCTGGCTGGATTGGCCGTGCTGGGTGCCGCCGCCTGCTATGCCGCCTCTGCGGTGGCGGGTCGCCTGCTGTGCCGGACCGATCCACCGGAAAGCCTGATCTTGTGGTCGATGACATTCCTGTCGATCTTTGGCGGCCTGCTGGCACTGCCCCACTGGACTCCCGTGCTCAGTGAGCATCTGGGCCTGCTGGCAGCCCTGGGCCTGACCGGATTCCTTGGGCAGATCGCCATCACGGAAGCCTTTCGCCATGGTCAGGCATCGGCCGTGGCACCGTTTGAATACACGGCGCTGGCGTGGGGCATCGGGCTCGATTACGCCATCTGGGCCGTGCTGCCCGACGGCTACACCCTGACCGGCGCAGGCATCATCATCGCAGCCGGGTTGTACCTGTTGCAGCATGAAAACGTGCAGCGTCAGTCCGCGCCAGCCACCCGCACCGAACACCCCTGAGCACGCAACGCCCCGTCAGGCGATAGGCCACACCACCCCGTTGTCGTTCAGGATGGCATCGAGCGGCACATCGTGCGGCTCAGGCTCCAGATCGGGCAGAAAGCCCCGGGTGTAGCCCAGCCCCACGGTATAGGGCTTGGGGGTCAGGGCGCTCAGGGTTCGGTCGTAGAATCCACCCCCATAACCCAGCCGGTAGCCACCCGGCCCATACCCCACACAGGGGACGAACAGCAGGGTGGGCTGAATGATTTCGGTGTCCTTGGGCTTGGGTATGCCGTAGGCATCCTCTTGCATCGGGCAGCCCGGATACCAGCGATGGAAGGTGAGCGTCTTGTCGATCTTGTTGATCACCGGCAGGCCAAGTTTGCGCTGCAAGCTGGCCTGCATGGCATCGGATTCCCGCCCCGCCTCCTGCCAGCGAAACAGTGCCGGAAGGGGGTCAAACTCGCCTTTGATGGGCCAATAGGCCCCGATCACCACATCCGGGCGCTCCACCAGCCAGACCCGCATGACGCGCTGCAGAGCGTCGTTGCGAGCCAGCCGGTCGGCCAGTTGCAGCCGGTCTGCAAGCAGTTGCTTGCGCCACTGATTTTTCAGTTCTTTCTGGCCGACCGGGGGTTTGTTGTCCATAATGCCTTTTATGCAAAGCCTGACCACTCCAACGCACCCGATGTTATCCGCAATCCAGAGGGCGGTGCTTGCGGCTGCGGCCTGCCTGATGCTGCTGCCGGTGCTGACGCCGGTGCAGGCCCAGCCCGCAGCGCCATCGGCTGGCGACAACGTGCTGCTGGACATGCGACAGGCCTTTGAGGCCGGCAACAGCCAGCGGCTGGCTCAGTTGCTACCCCAAGCGGCCGGGCACCCGCTGGAGCCACTGGCAGCCTACTGGGAACTCAACACTCGCCTGCGTTCGGCGTCGAGCAGCGAAATACGGGCCTTTCTGCGCCGCTGGGAAGGCAGCTTTTACGAAGACCGCCTGCGTAACGACTGGCTGCTGGAACTGGGCCGCAGCAGGGACTGGCCCACCTTTGTGGAACAACTCCCCCTGCTGCGCTCGCGCACCGACCGCGAAGTGACCTGCTACGCCCTGGTCGCCGACACCAGCCGCCCGGTGGCCGACCGGGCCCGCCAGTTGCCCGAACTGTGGCTGGCCCAGACCCGCGCCGACCAAGGCTGCGCCTTGGCGGCGGCGCATTTCCTCGCCAGTGGCCATCTGGCACCCGACGTGGTCTGGCAGCGCGCCCGCTTGGCCATGCAGCGCAACCAAGTGGCCATCGTGGCCCAAGCCTTGGGGCTGATCGACCCCGCCCTCAGCGCCACCGCCAGCGACCTGCACAGCAACCCGGAGCGCCGCTTGAGCGCGAGCCCGTCGGGCCAGCGCAGCCATGCCAACGAACTCGATACGCTGGCCCTGATCCGGCTGGCCACCCGCGACCCGCAAGCGGGCATCACGGAAGCCGCGCGTGCGCACTGGCGCAACCAGCTCAGCCCCGAGCAGCACAGTTGGGTCTGGGGCGTGATCGGCTGGCGCATGACCCAGCGCCTGTCGCCCGATGCCCTGGGCCACTTTGCCAACGCCCAGATGGCGCACCTGAGCGACGAACACCTGATCTGGCGCACCCGGGCAGCCCTGCGTGCCGGAGCCTGGGACGAAGTGCGGCGCAGCATCATGGCCATGAGTGACGCGCAGCGCACCGACGTGACCTGGAGCTACTGGCTGGCGCGCGCCCTGATGGCCCAGAACACCCCCGCCAGCCGTGCCCAAGCGCAAGGCCTTTACGAGCGGATCGCCGGCATCGGCGGTTTTTATGAACAACTGGCGCTGGAGGCACTCGGTCGGGCCGTCGTCACCCCGCCAGCCCCGCAACCCCTGACGCCAGCCGAAGTGGCGGCAGCCCGCAGCCACCCCGGCCTGATGCGCAGCCTCCACGCGATCCAGATCGGGTTGCGCACCGAAGGGGTGCGCGAGTGGCACCACGCGATTGCCCTCAACGTGCCCGGCGGCAAGAGCGAGCGCGAACTGCTGGCCGCCGCCGACCTTGCCTGCAGCCGCCAGGTCTGGGATCGTTGCATCAACACCAGCAAACGCACCCGCCACGAGGTCGATCAGCGCCAGCGCTTCCCCATGCCTTTCGAGCAGGAAGTGATCAGCCGCTCGCGCGAGATTGGCCTCGACCCCGCCTATGTGTTCGGCCTCATCCGCCAGGAAAGCCGCTTCATCATGGACGCCCGCTCCCACGTCGGTGCCCAAGGGCTGATGCAGATCATGCCGGATACCGCCAAGTGGACGGCACGCCGCATCGGCCTGCACGACTTCCGGCCCGAGCACATCAACGACCGCGACACCAACATCCAGATCGGCACCGCCTACCTGCGCATCGCGCTCGACAATTTCGGCGGTTCGGCCCCGCTGGCTGCTGCCGCCTACAATGCGGGGGGATCGCGGGCACGCAACTGGCGCAACGGCCCGACGCTGGAGGCAGCCATCTGGATCGAAAACATCCCCTTCGAGGAAACCCGTGATTACGTCAAGCGTGTGCTGGCCAATGCCACCAATTACGCCGCCCTGATCACCGGTGAACCCCAGCGGCTGAGCAGCCGCTTGCAAGCCATCGGGCCAGCCGTGGCCACCGCGCAAGCACCGCACACCGATACACGTTGATTCCGATCAGGTCTGTACATGAAAAAAGTTCTCGTTCTGGGTGGCACCGGCTTTCTGGGCCGACATGTTTGCGAACAACTCAACCGTCTGGGCATCCGGGCCACCGTACCGACGCGGCGCATGGTTCATGGCCGCTCGGTGCAGATGCTGCCGCTGGTCGATGTGATCGAAGCCGACGTACACGATGCTGCCCAGTTGAGCCGTCTGCTGCCCGGCCACGATGCCGTGATCAACCTGATCGCCATCCTGCACGGCAATCGCCAGCGCTTCCAGCAGGTGCATGTGGCATTCCCCACCCGGCTGGCGCAGGCCATGCAGAGCAGCGGGGTGCATCGCTTGGTACACGTGAGTGCGCTCGGCGCCAGCGAGCAAGGCCCCTCGCTCTACCAGGCCTCCAAAGCCGCAGGTGAGGCGGTTCTGCAAGCCGCCGGGCTGGCCCTGACCGTGTTGCGGCCAAGCGTGATTTTTGGTGCCGAAGACCGTTTCCTGAACCTGTTTGCCAAACTGCAGGGCATGTTCCCCGTGGTGCCGCTGGCCGGTGCCAGCAGCCGTTTTCAGCCGGTGTGGGTGGGTGATGTGGCCCAGGCCGTGGTGTGCTGCGTGCAGCAGCCGCCCACCATCGGCCAGACCTACGAATGCACCGGCCCCGAGGTATTCACGCTGGCCGACCTGGTGCGGCTGGCAGGTCGGCTGTCGGGCCACCCGCGGCCCGTGATCGGCCTGCCGGTGGCACTCGGTTACTTCCAGGCCCTGGCCATGGAGCTGATGCCCGGCGAGCCCCTGATGAGCACCGACAACCTGCGCTCGATGGAAGTGGACAATATAGCCAGCCCCGGAGCCCCCAACCTGGCCGACCTAGGCATCACGGCGCAGGCTCTGGAACCGGTGGCCGCGACTTATCTGGTCGGCTGCGGCCGGGCCGACCCCCTGCTCGACGTACGACAACAAGCCAGCCGCCGTTAAGTGCGCCATTACCCGAAAGTGACCTATGAGCACGCCCCTCCAATCAGTCCAAGAAGCCGTTGCAACCCCTGTGGTATCCCGCTATCGCGCTGAACACCAGCGCGACATCGTCAACCGGCTGCGCCGTATCGAAGGTCAGGTGCACGCCTTGGTCGAGATGATCGAAGAAGGCCGCCCCTGCGAAGACGTGGCCCAGCAAATGTCGGCAGCACGCAAGGCCATGGACAAGGCCTTCTACCGCATGATGGCCTGCACCGTCATGGAAGCCGTCAGCGGCACCGAGTCGGAAGCCGACGTGGAGCGTTCGACCCGCATCCTGGAAAAATATGCCTGATCGGATTTGTTGCCCGCACCCGGCTGCGAAGCCCTGACGGCATGCAGATCTACCTCGTCGGCGGTGCAGTGAGGGACGGCCTGCTGGGCCGCTTTCACACCCAGCATCGTATGCCCGATGGCACCCTGCACGCCGACCGCGACTGGGTGGTGGTGGGGGCCACGCCCGAGCAGATGGCGCAACAGGGCTACCTGCCGGTGGGGCGGGACTTCCCGGTTTTCCTGCACCCCCAGACGCGCGAAGAGTACGCCCTCGCCCGCACCGAGCGTAAAACCGCTCGCGGCTACCACGGCTTTGCCTTTCACACCGACCCCGGCGTCACGCTGCAAGAAGACCTCGCCCGCCGCGACCTAACCATCAACGCCATGGCGCTGCCGGTGCGTGAGGTGGATGACGACGGCCGCTTCGACCCCCACAGCCCGGCCCTGATCGACCCGTGGGGCGGCAGCAAAGACTTGCAGGCCGGGGTCTTGCGCCATGTCACCTCGGCCTTTGCCGAAGACCCGGTGCGCATCTTGCGCATGGCCCGCTTTGCCGCCCGCTGGCCCGACTTCACCATCGCGCCCGCCACCCTGGCGCTGATGCAGCAGATGGTGCAAGCCGGCGAAGCAGACCATCTGGTGCCCGAACGTGTCTGGCAGGAACTCTCCCGCGGGCTGATGGAGGTGCGCCCCTCGCGCATGCTGGCCGTGCTGCGCGAAACCGGTGCCCTGGCGGTGCTGCTGCCCGAAGTGGATCGGCTCTGGGGCGTGCCCCAGCGCGTCGAATACCATCCCGAAGTCGATACCGGCGTCCACCTAGGCATGGTGCTGGACGTGGCCGCCGATCTGCAGACCCCGCTGGCCGTGCGCTACGCCTGCCTGTGCCACGACCTGGGCAAAGGCACCACACCGGCCTCGGTGTTACCTCGGCACACCGGCCACGAAGGCCGTAGCGCCCTGCTGGCCCGGCAGGTGGGGCAACGCTGGCGCGTGCCGCGTGACTGCCGGGAACTGGCCGAGGTGGTGGCGCGCGAACACGGCCACATACACCAAAGCGGCAGCTTGAGCGCACCCGCCGTGTTGCGCCTGCTGGAGCGCTGCGATGCATTCCGACGGCCACAGCGCTTTGACGAGGTCTTGCTGGCCTGCCTAGCCGATGCCCGTGGCCGTTTGCACCACCTCGATGACGCCTATCCGCCAGCCCAGCGGCTGCATCGCGCCTTGCAAGCGGCGCTGGCGGTGGCCACTGCGCCGCTGGCAGCGCAGGTGATGGC
>DBAZ01000010.1:0-50704 GCA_002291945.1 Tepidimonas sp. UBA997 | reverse complement strand
GCGCAGGTGATGGCCAATGCGCATGACGCCCGCCAAGCCGGTCTGGCGGTGGCCCGCGCCATCGCGGCCGCACGCACGCAGGCGATCGAAGACGCCCTGCGGCTCATGCCAGCCGAACCAGCCACCCCCGCTTGATCACCCATGGTGCGCCAGCAGGCTCGCCAGCGCACTCAGCAGCAGTGTGGTGGTGATGGGCAGAAACCACTCCCGCCCCAAGGCTCGAAACCGGATATCGCCCGGCAGCTTGCCCAAGCCCAGCTTCTGCAGCAACGATGTGAACAGGCTGATCAGCACCAGCAGCAAAAAAATCACCAGGAACCAGCGGATCACGGCCGGCCCCTCATAGCGTGTGCGTCCGGTCGCCCTGAGCGAAGCCGCTCGGCAGCCAGCCCTCGGCACTGGCCATCGGGGCCAAGGCCAGCACCTTGAACAACTCCCCCATTTCGTGCTCGTTGATGAGCCGACTGCAGGCCACCCGCTCAGCCAGCGATGCCTGCTCCAGCCGCCCCGGCAAACCGGCGTTGATCAGAAAACGCCCCTGGCTGGCATAGCCCATGACCTGCAACCCAGCATCCTGGGCGGCGAGCGCCACCGCGCTGAAATTGACGTGGGCGGTGATGTCTTTGCGCCCGACATCGGTCAGGGGGTCGGGGTCGCTGCGGTGCAGGCGGTGGCACAGCAGCGTGCCCATGTGGCGCTGCGGATGGTAGTACTCGGCGGCCGGAAAACCGTAATCGATGAAGAAGGCCGCCCCGCGTTCCCAGCGCTCGGCCAAGGTGCGGATGAAGGCCTCGGCCTGCGGGTGGATTTCGGTCAGGTAGTCGTGGTCACCCGGCACGTCTAGCGGTGGCCGGTGCGGGGTCGGGCGGTTCGACCAGATGAAAGCGGGAGGATGGGCCGCTGCGTCCAGCGCCACGCCACGCTCCCACCAGACACCCTGCTGGCGCTGGAGCAACTGTACCGGCATCGCATCGAGCACTTCGTTGCCCAGCAGCACACCCTGCAACCGCTCCGGCAAGGCATCGGCCCATTGCACCCGGCTGCCAAAGGGCTGCAAGCGCTGCTGCTGGCGTTGCCGCAACGAGCCCGACACATCGACGATGGTGTAACGCCTCAAGGCCATGCCACTGGACAGCACCTCGGCCAGCACCTGGGCGGCCAAAGCGCCGCTGCCGGCACCGAATTCCCAGATCTCATCGGTGCCCGTGGCCTGCATCGCCTGCACCACCTGAGCGCCCAGCGTGCGGCCAAACCAGGGCGACAACTCGGGCGCAGTGACGAAATCGCTGCCGCTGCCGGGCATGCTGCCGAACTTGATCGAGCCGTGGGCGTAATAACCCAGCCCCGGGGTGTACAAAGCCAAGGCCATGAAACGGTCAAACGGCAGCCAGCCGCCGGCCCGCCTGAGGGTCTGCGCCATGTGGGCAAACAAGGGGTCGGGTGCGTCAGCAGGCCCCCCCGGTAAAATTTCGGCTTTTGTATCCACCCTCGGATTGTCCTTCATGTCTTTGCCCTCCTCCCCACCGGTGGTGCTGGTTACCGGCGCTGGCAAGCGCCTGGGCCGTGACATCGCACTGCACCTGGCGCAGGCGGGCTGGCACGTGGCCGTGCATTACCGCCTTTCCGGCCGCGAGGCTCAGGCGACCGTGCAGGATTGCCAGGCGCTGGGCGCCGACAGTGCCGCGTTTGCCGCAGACTTGCGCGATGAGGCCGCTTGCCGCGCCCTGGTGCCTGCGGTGCTGCGCCGCTTCGGACGGCTGGATGCGGTGGTCAACAGCGCTTCCACCTTCGAGCATGACAGCGCCCAGACCTTTGGCTTTGCCGCTCTAGACACCCATCTGCGGGCCAACACCGGGGCCGCGATCCTGCTGGCCCAGGCGCTGTACACCCACCTGCTGGAACGCTCACCGGGCGAAACCGCCATCGGCACGGTGGTCAACCTGCTGGACCAGAAGCTGTGGAACATGAACCCGGACTTTTTCAGCTACACCCTGTCCAAGGCGGCATTGGAGGCCGCCAACACCATGCTGGCGATGGCGCTGGCACCCGTCATGCGGGTGGTGGGCGTGGCCCCCGGCCTGACGCTGACCAGCCACCTGCTGAGCGATGAAAAATTTCAGGCACTGCACCGCCAGTCGCCACTGGGCCGATCCTCCACGCCGCAGGACGTGGCAGCCACGGTGCGGTTCGCGCTCGACAACCGATCCCTCACCGGCACCACATTGCTGGTCGATGGAGGCCAGCACCTGATGCGCTTCGAGCGCGATTTCTCGCTCATGTGAACCCCAGCGCCCCTCGACACCCCAACATGAGCACCGCCCACTCCCACTCCTATGCCTTGCGCGGCCTGCACAGCGGTGCCGGCACGCAGATCCTGACCCTCACCGGCTTGCGCTTCAACGCCAACCTTGGCATTCTGGAGCACGAAAAAACCAGCCCGCAGCCGATCCAGGTGGATGCCGAACTCAACCAGGGCACGCAGCCGCTCATGCCGCACGACGACGACATCAGCCACGTGCTCGACTACCGCAAGGTGCGCCAGGTCATCATCGACGAATGCACGGCCGAACATGTGAACCTGCTGGAAAGCCTGATCGGCAAACTGGCCCATCGGCTCATGCAATTGCCGGGCGTGATCGGCGTGCGGGTAAAGATAGCCAAGCTCGAAATTTTTGACGACTGTGAAGTGGCCATCCGCATCGAAAGCGGGCAGTGGTGAGAATTCCCCAAATCAAGTGATGTTTGCAAAGTTATATTTTTAAGAAAATATTTCAAATATCGCTATAATCGCGACCATGAACCCCATCCGCAACCCGTTTGCGCCAGGCGCGGGAACCCCACCGCCCGAGCTGGCCGGTCGTGACCCCCTGCTGCAGGCGGTCCACGTGGCCATCGAGCGTGCGCGCATCGGTCGACCGGCCAAGAGCGCGATGCTGATCGGCCTGCGCGGCGTGGGCAAGACGGTGCTGCTGGACCGCATGCGCGATGACGCCGAAGCGGCCGGCATCCACACCATCCGCATCGAGGCACCCGAGGGGCGGTCCCTGCCCGCGCTGCTGGCGCCCCAGTTGCGGCAGGCCCTGCTGCGGCTGTCGCAACTGGAAAATGCCAAGGCCCTGGCCATTCGCGGCCTGCGTGCGCTGGCCGGTTTCGCCAAGGGCCTGAAGGTGACCTACCACGACATCGAGGTCGGCATCGACCACGAGCCCGAACCCGGCCTGGCCGACAACGGCGACCTGGAGCATGACCTGCAGGCGCTGATGGAGCAGGTCGGCCTGGCCGCCCAGGCGGCGGGCACCGCCCTGGCCCTGTTCATCGACGAGCTGCAGTACGTCCCGGAAACCCAGTTGGCCGCCCTCATCACCGCCATGCACCGCAGCGAGCAACGCCGCCTGCCCGTGGTGCTGGTGGGCGCTGGCCTGCCGCAGCTGCGGGGCCAGCTAGGTAACGCCAAGTCCTACGCCGAGCGCCTGTTCGACTTCCCCTTCATCGGCGCACTGGCACCGGAAGACGCGGCCCAGGCCATCGCCAAGCCCCTGCAGGACGAGGGGATCGCCATCACCCCTGCCGCTCTCGCCGAGATCCTGCGCGTGACCCAGGGCTACGCCTACTTCCTGCAGGCTTGGGGCAGTTACACTTGGCTGGCCGCCGAAACCAGCCCGATCGACATTGGTGTGGTGCACAAGGCCGGTGCCGTGGCCCTGGCTGGTCTGGACGAGGGTTTTTTCCGCGTTCGTTTCGACCGCTGCACCCTCAAGGAAAAAAAATACCTTCGCGCGATGGCCGAACTGGGCGAGGGCCCCCACCGCTCGGGGGACATCGCCACCTGCCTGGGAGAGAAGGTCTCCTCACTTGCACCGACACGCAGTTCGCTGATTGGCAAGGGCATGGTCTGGAGCCCCAGCCACGGTGATACGGCATTCACCGTTCCTATGTTTGACGCGTTCATGCAGCGCATCATGCCGGGTCACGACTGGAGATGAGATGACCCCCGAAAAACGCGCTTTCGAGAACCACAAGCTGGAAAAGCGTCTGTGCCGCTTGGTGGGTCAAGCCATCAACGATTACCAGATGATCAACGCGGGCGACCGGGTGATGGTCTGCCTGTCGGGCGGCAAGGACAGCTACACCCTGCTCGACATCCTGATGAAGCTGCGCCAGCGTGCCCCGATCGACTTCGAGCTGGTCGCCGTCAACCTCGACCAGAAGCAGCCGGGCTTTCCGGCCCATGTGCTGCCCGAATACCTCAGCGAGCTTGGCATCCCGTTTCACATCGAGACGCAGGACACCTACAGCGTCGTCAAGAAGGTGATCCCCGAAGGCAAGACCCTGTGCAGCCTGTGCAGCCGCCTGCGCCGGGGCATTCTGTACAAGGTGGCGCGCGAACTGGGCTGCAACAAGATCGCGCTCGGCCACCACCGCGACGACATGCTGCAGACGCTGTTGCTCAACATGTTCTTCGGCGCCAAACTCAAGGGCATGCCTGCCAAGCTGGTGAGCGACAACGGCGAATTCATGGTGATCCGCCCGCTGGCCTACGTGGCCGAGAAGGAGATCATCCGCTGGGCGCAGGTGCAGGCCTACCCCATCATCCCCTGCACCCTGTGCGGCAGCCAAGACAACTTGCAGCGCGTGCAGGTGGGCAACATGCTGCGCGACTGGGACAAGAAATTCCCCGGTCGGCTCGACAACATGCTCAAGGCGCTGCAAAACGTGGTGCCCAGCCACCTGATGGACCGGCAACTGTTCCCGTTCCAGACCCTGCAAACCACCGGCGTGGCCGACGCAAACGGCGACACCGCCTTTGACGAGGAACCTCTGCCCACCAGCCAGACTCTACCCGGCAGCGTGATGGTTCCTTTGTCTATCGGATGAGCACCTCCCAGCACCTTTCTGATCATCGAGCGGGCGTGTCACGCTGGGTCGGTGCCCTCCTCCTGTTGGCCGCCGGTCTGCTGCTGTCGGGCTGTGCGCATGTGATCCGCCTGGAGCATGCGGTGCAAACCCACGCGGCCTGGGACGACCAGCGACGGCCGACACCAGGCGACCGGTTTGCCTTTGAGCGATCCCCCGCCCAGCAAGACGCAGCCGTTTCGGCTATCCAGGGTCGGTTGGAAGTCCAGACGCGTGAGTGGCTGGCTCGCTGGGGCTCCACCGTGGTCAATGAAAGGGCGCAGGCCCAATGGGTCATCCAACTGACTTGGCGGCACCAGAGAACCTGGCGCGACCCGTGGGGCAACCCTTTTTTTTCCAGCCCCTTCTGGGGATTGCCTGGACATGATGTGGTGGTGACTGGGTCTGGGCAAGTGGTCTGGCTTCCGGTGCTCCATCACATGCCATCCTTGCATCATGAACGCGAGCTTCGGGTGCAGATTCGTGATGCGACGTCGAATCGGATCGTGTACGACAGCCTCGCCTCCCAGGAAGGCCCCTGGCATGACGCGCCCGTGCTGATTCAGGCACTGGTGGAGGCCGCCTTCACGGATTTTCCGACGGCACCAGCAGGCCAGCGACAGGTCGTCATCGAAAAACCCCGACAGCCTGCGATCAGGCCGTAGCGGTGCTGTACTGCGCCAGTACCCGACGCAGGACATCCGCCAGTTCTCGGGCCGCAAATTTCGCCACATAAGCATCGGCACCGGCGCTACGGACGTGGTTTTCGTTGGTGTCACCGGTCAAGGACGAATGAATCACCACCGGCACCCCCCGCATGGCCACGTCCTTCTTCACATGGCGGGTCAGCGTGAACCCATCCATTTCAGGCATTTCGAGGTCAGTCAGCACCACGGCCACACGGTCGTGCAGAGGCTGGCCTCTGGATTGGCACTCGGCTGCAATCGCCTCGATGCGGTTCCAGGCCTCCTGGCCGTTTTTGTACATCTCGAAAGGCAGATGCAGCGCCTTCAACTCCTGCTCGATCATGCTGCGAGCCACGAACGAATCATCCGCAGCAATCACCAGAGAGCCCGGGCGGATGCTGACCTGAGGCCCGACCGATTCCGTTTTGACATCGACTTCGGTGTTCGGCAATATGCGCTGGAGAATCGACTCCACATCCAGAATCTGCGCCAGTCGGGTCGAATGCTGATCGCCATCGAGGCGGGCAATGCTGGTCACGTAGCCACGAGCCATCGACTCTTCGGCGGAAAGAATTTGCTTCCAGTCGAGGCGCACGATGTCTTCCACCGACTCGGCGGCAAAGGCCTGGGTGGTGCGTGCATACTCGGTCACCAGCATGATGTTCAAGCCGGTTTTGGGCACACAACCCACCACCGCAGGCAGATCGATGACGGGGATCACCTGCCCGCGCAGGTTCACCACCCCAATCACGTGCTGCGGTGCCCCCGCCATCGCCGTGACCGAAGGCATGGCCACGATCTCACGGATTTTGAAGACGTTGATGCCAAACAGCTCGGAACGGTCGCTGCCCGGCGCATGCCCGAGACGAAACAGCAGCATCTCGAACTTGTTGGAACCCGTCAGGTTGGTGCGTTCGTCGATGTCTTTTTGCAATGAAGATGCCGCCATGAAGACTCCTTGGACATGGGCAATGGGCTTATCCGCTAGCATTCTAGGCTGAATGCATCGTCTGACACGCCACTTCTGAAGGACTTTTTTGTGCAATGCACCCGCATCCTAGCGATACGACATGGCGAGACCGCCTGGAATCGGGAAGCCCGCATCCAGGGCCAGCTCGATATCCCGCTCAATGCGCACGGTCTGTGGCAGGCTGCCAGAACCGCCCACGCCTTGCGGGAAGAACGCATTGCGGCGCTGTACAGCAGCGATTTGCAGCGGGCCGTCCAGACGGCTCAGGCGCTGACCCAACATCACCCGCATGCGCTGCAGTTCCACGCCGGGCTGCGTGAGCGCCATTTTGGCGAATGCCAAGGCCACACCTGGGCCGAACTTGCCGAGCGCAGCCCCGACATGACGGACGCCTGGCGCCGCCGCATTCCCGACTTTGCGCCACCCGGCGGGGAATCGCTGCTGGATTTGCAAGCGCGGGTCGAACAAACCTTCCATGAACTCGCTTCGCGCCATGTGGGCGAGCAGATCGTGGTGGTCGCGCACGGCGGTGTGCTGGATATCGTTTATCGGGCTGCGGCTCGGGTGGAGCTTGCGTCACCCCGCACCTGGGCACTGGCCAACGCAGGCATCAACCGGGTGCTGTGGACACCCGATGGCCTGACCCTGGTCGGCTGGGGTGATGTGAGTCACCTCGAGGGCAGCAGCCAGGAAGAAACGTTCAGTTAGCCCACAGGCTTCAGGCCTGCCCCGCATCAAACAGCCCCGCCTCGCGCGGCGGTGGCTGCAAACCCAGGTGGCGGAACGCCGCCAGCGTAGCCACCCGACCCCGCGGTGTGCGCTGCAAATACCCTTGCTGGATCAGGTAAGGCTCGATCACGTCCTCGATGGTGTCGCGCTCCTCGCCTATGCTGGCCGCGATGTTGTCCAGCCCCACCGGGCCACCATCGAATTTGTGGATCACCGCTTCCAGCAGCTTGCGATCCATCAGGTCGAAGCCCTGCGGGTCCACGTCGAGCATGGCCAAGGCCTTGTTGGCGATGTCGAGCGTGATGGTGCCGTCTCCCTTGACGTCGGCGTAGTCGCGCACCCGGCGCAGCAGCCGGTTGGCAATGCGTGGCGTGCCGCGCGAACGGCGCGCGATCTCGAACGCCCCTGCCGCCTCGACCGGGGCGGCCAGCAGACCGGCACTGCGCCGCACGATGCGGACCAGTTCTTCGGGCGTGTAGAACTCCAGCCGCCCGACGATGCCAAAACGGTCGCGCAGCGGGTTGGTGAGCATACCCGCTCGGGTGGTCGCACCGACCAGGGTGAAAGGCTGCAAGTCCAGCTTGATGCTGCGCGCCGCCGGCCCTTCGCCGATCATGATGTCGATCTGGTAGTCCTCCAGCGCGGGGTAGAGGATTTCCTCCACCACCGGGCTGAGCCGGTGGATTTCGTCGATGAACAGCACATCATGGGCTTCGAGGTTGGTCAGCAGGGCTGCCAGGTCTTTCGGTTTTTCCAGCACCGGGCCGCTGGTTTGCCGCAAATTGACGCCCAATTCGTGCGCGATGATGTGCGATAGCGTGGTTTTACCCAAACCCGGCGGGCCAAACAGCAGCACATGATCGAGCGCCTCTTGGCGCTTTTTGGCCGCGCCGATGAAGATTTCGAGCTGCTCGCGCACCTTGGCCTGACCCACATATTCGGTCAGGCCCTTGGGGCGCAAGGCACGCTCCAGCGCCTCTTCGCGGCTGCTTTCGGGTGCCGCAGACACCATGCGCTTGGGCGCGGGGGCAAAGTCGTCGGTTTGAATGCTCATGTCGATTTTTCATCAGCACGCCGGGAATCTTGCATATTGGTGAAATTCGACAACGGTGCAGCAGGGTAAATGTGCTCCAGCACGCCGTTGCGCTCCACGACCAGCGCCGTGCCGGTTTGAGCAGCCACTTCGCGCGCTCGTCGAGCTGCCCGTTGCACGGCCAGCCATGACCCCGGCAAATCACGGGTCTGTGCAGTTTCAATCGGTTTGACGGTTGTCATCGCTCACTCCAGTCGATCAGTTGTGGCGTTTCGCCCGAGTTGTCGTAGAACACCCATGCATCCACCTTGGGTGCATAGTGACGGGTGAAATTTTCCAAGCCGAGGTGAAAGCGGCGCTGAATAACCTCAGCAGGTATATCGTGCCCTCCTTGGCGCACACGCTGCGCCACCCTCGCCCAAGCCTCCTGAACCGTGCGCAACTTGAGGAATACCAATTCGACACGGTAGCCAGCGGCTTGCCAACGCTGAATGTGTCTCAAATAACCCTTGCCAGACAGCGTGGTTTCAAAGGCAAAGCTCTGGTTTGCGACGAAACGGCGCTCGAGTTCATTGAGCATCAACCGCCCTGCCTGCATCGATGCCGTTTCCGGAGCGAACGGTGCCAGCCCCGCAGCAATGAGGTCAGCATTCACAAACACCGGGCACGCCGCCTCGTTGGGAAGAAACTCTCGGGCAAAGGTGGTTTTACCCGCGCCGTTGGGGCCCGCAATGATGATGACCTTGCTCTCTTGCTTCATGCGAGCTTCCGCTGCCCTTACTTCGCCAGCGCCTTGAGCGCCAGTTTGATGCCTTCACTCACGCCGACGTCGGCTGGCAGGGCCTTGAGTGCCGCAGCGGCTTCTTTGTCGTTGTAGCCCAGCGCCAGCAGGGCTTGTTGAATGTCGCCATGCGCAGCGCCCTGCAACACCGTGCCCACCACCGGCCCCAGATCGTCGCCGATCTTGCCTTTGAGTTCCAGCAGCAGGCGTTCAGCCGTCTTCTTGCCGATGCCGGGCACCTTCACCAGCCGACCCACCTCTTGCGCCGTCACGGCGCTCGCCAAGTCTTGCACGCTCATGCCCGACAAAATGGCCAGCGCCGTGCGCGGCCCCACACCGGTGATCTTGATCAATTGCCGAAACGCCTCCCGCTCCGCAGCGGTGGCAAAACCATACAGAATCTGCGCGTCCTCGCGCACCACGAAGTGCGTCAGCAGCGCCACTTTTTCGCCGCTGGCGGGCAGGTGGTAGAACGTGCTCATGGGCACATCCACCTCGTAGCCCACGCCGTGGCAGTCGAGCAGGATTTGCGGGGGGGTTTTTTCCAGCAGCGTGCCGGTCAACTTGCCTATCATTGGGGTTTTCCTTTTCTTCGGATTATCGGTTTGATTCTTCGCCACACCTTCTCCCCGCCCGACAATGTGCGCATGGCGCACCTGTGCGGCCCCATGGACGCGCACATCCGCAGCATCGAAGCCGCGCTGCAGGTCAAGGTCGCGCACCGCTTCGAGCAGTTCCGCGTCGAAGGCCCCAAGGCCAAAGCCCAGCAGGCGCTGGAAGTGATCCAGGCGCTGTACGAAATGGCCCGCACCCCCATTGCCGCCGAGCAGGTGCAGCTCATGCTCAGCGGCGACACCGCCCTGCCCGATGATGGTGTGGATGCGGTGGCCATGCAAACCCGGCGCGGCGAGGTGCAAGGCCGCACCGCCAACCAGAAGCGCTATCTGGCCCACATGGCCACGCACGACATCACCTTCGGCATCGGCCCGGCAGGCACCGGCAAGACCTACCTCGCCGTCGCCTGTGCGGTCGATGCGCTCGAGCGCAGCGCGGTGCAGCGCATCGTCCTCACCCGCCCGGCGGTGGAAGCCGGGGAACGGCTCGGTTTTCTGCCCGGCGACCTGACCCAGAAGGTCGATCCCTACCTGCGCCCGCTGTACGACGCGCTGTACGACCTGATGGGCTTCGACAAGGTGCAAAAAGCCTTCGAGCGCCAGCAGATCGAGATCGCGCCGTTGGCCTTCATGCGCGGGCGCACGCTCAACCACGCCTTCGTCATCCTCGACGAGGCACAAAACACCACGCCCGAGCAGATGAAGATGTTCCTGACCCGCATCGGCTTCGGCAGCAAGGCGGTGGTGACGGGCGACGTGAGCCAGATCGACCTGCCGCGCACGCAGTTGAGCGGCCTGATCGACGCCGAGCGGGTGCTCAAACGCGTCAAGGGCATCGCCTTCGATCGCCTGACCAGCGCCGACGTGGTGCGCCACCCTCTGGTGGCCCGCATCGTGGATGCGTACGACGCGCGCGGCGCCCTGTCCGACAATGGTGCGAGCTGAAACACCGAGTCACGACGACCCCATGCGCTCCATCGCCTTCGTCTCTGACATCCACGGCAACCTGCCCGCCCTGCAAGCCGTGGCGCTGGACATCGCCCGCGTAGGGGTACAAGCGGTGGTCAACCTGGGTGATGCCTTGAGCGGGCCACTACTCGCCCGCGACACCGCCCACTGGCTGATACAGCAGAGCCTGTGCAACGACAACCCGACCCCCTGGCTGCACATCGCTGGCAACCATGAACGGCAGTTGCTGGCCGCCGTCGAGCAACTCGCGCAACCGGCCCGTGTCTTGAACCCCACAGACAGCGACCATCTCGCCGCCCTGGAGATGGACGACAACGCGCTGGCCTGGGTGCGTGCGCTACCCCACCCGACCCGGCCCGACTTGCTCGAAGGCCGCTGGCGGCCCGACCTGCTGGGGCCGGAAGTGGCCCTGTGCCACGGCAGCCCGCGCCACGACACGGAATACCTGCTCGACACCCCGCACGGCGAACACATGCGGATCGCCTCCATCGACGAGCTCCAGGCGCGGCTGGCCCAACGCATCCCCGATCACATCACCCTGCTGGTATGTGGCCACTCCCACTTGCCCCGCGCACTCGGCCTACCCCGCCACGGTGCCCCGGCACTGCAACTGCTCAACCCCGGTAGCGTGGGCCTGCCCGCCTTCGACGACGACACCCCCTACCCCGCCTCCCGCTACCACCGGGTGGAAAACGGCAGCCCCGATGCCCGCTACGCCATCGCCAGCCAAGCCACCACAGGCGGCCGCTGGACGGTGGCGTTGCGCAACGTGCCCTACAACCCTGAATCCATGGCCCGGCTGGCTGAACAGAACGGGTGCCCGGACTGGGCGCACGCCCTGCGCAGCGGCCGCATGCCCGGCGCCCCCTCATGAGCCTGCCCCAACTCACCCTGTCGCTGCAGTTTTCCCAACTGTCGGACGCTGCAGCGCACCGCGCCGCCCTGCCCCGCCACCAAGTGGCCCGCTGGCTGCGCCACGCGCTCGACGCCGACGGCGAATTCACCGTGCGCATCGTGGATGCCGAAGAAGGCCGGGCGCTGAACCGCGACTACCGCCACAAGGACTACGCCACCAACGTGCTGACCTTCGACTACGCGCAAACGCCGGTGGTGATGGCCGACCTGGTGCTGTGCGCCCCGGTGGTGGCCCGCGAAGCCGCCGAACAGGGCAAAACCCTGCAACAGCACTACGCCCACCTGCTGGTGCATGGGGCACTGCACGCCCAAGGCTGGGATCACGAAACCAGCCAGGCAGAGGCCGAAGACATGGAAGCCCGCGAAATCGAAATCCTGGCTGGGCTGGGCCTGCCGAATCCTTACTGATAACACCCGTTCATCCGAGATGGTTCATAGCAAGCGCACCTTCACGCTGCGCCCCTTGATGCGCCCGGCCGACAGGCGCTTGACTGCCTCCTGAGCCATGCCACGCTCGACCGCCACGTAGGTGGAAAATTCGTTCACATTGATCTTGCCGATCTGCTCCTTGGCAAAACCGGCCTCGCCGGTGAGGGCACCCAGCACGTCGCCAGCGCGGATTTTTTCCTTGCGCCCGCCCACGATCTGCAATGTGGCCATGGGTGCACGCAAAGGCGCGGCGCTGCTGGCGGGCAAGTCGGCCAGCGGCGTCCAGCGGGATTCCCGGGCCTGCAACTGCTCGATGCGCCCGACGTGGCCCATGTCGTCCAGGCTGGCCAGAGTCACGGCCAGGCCTTCGGCGTCGCCACGGCCGGTGCGGCCTATGCGGTGGATGTGTACCTCGGGGTCGGGCGTCACATCGACATTGATCACGCAGGCCAGTTGGGCAATGTCGATGCCGCGTGCCGCCACGTCGGTGGCCACCAGCACCGAACAACTGCGGTGGGCGAACTGCACCAGCACCTGGTCGCGCTCGCGCTGCTCCAGTTCGCCGTACAACGCCAGCGCACCAAAGCCCTGCGCCTGCAGCACCGCCACCAAGTCGCGGCACTGCTGCTTGGTGTTGCAAAACGCCAGTGTCGATTCGGGCCGGTAGTGGTTGAGTACCTGCGACACGGCATGCAGGCGACCGGTCTCCGACACCTCCACGAACACCTGGCGGATCTTGGCTGCATCGTGCTGGGCCTGCACCTTGACGGTCTGTGGCTGGCGCATGAACTGCGCACCCAACTGGGCGATGCCGTCCGGGTAAGTGGCCGAAAACAGCAGGGTCTGGCGTTGCGCCGGGCAGTGGCGTGCCACTTTCGCGATGTCGTCGAAAAACCCCATATCCAGCATGCGATCGGCTTCGTCGAGCACGAGGGTGCGCACGGCGTCCAGGCTCAGCGTGCCGCGCTCCAGATGATCCAGGATGCGGCCTGGTGTGCCCACCACCACATGGGTGCCGTGCGCCAAGCTCAGGGTTTGGCCGCGCAGGGCGACGCCACCACACAGCGTCACGACTTTGATGTTGCCCACCGCCCGCGCCAGCTTGCGGATTTCGGCCGTCACCTGGTCGGCCAGCTCGCGGGTGGGGCACAGCACCAACGCTTGTGCCTGCCACAGGGCCGGCTCCAGCGTTTCCACCAGCGGTAAGCCAAACGCCACGGTTTTGCCACTGCCGGTGCTGGCTTGGGCGATCACGTCCCGACCCGCCAGCGCCAGCGGCAAACTGGCCGCCTGAATCGCGGTCATGGCGGTGTAGCCCAATTGGGTCAGGTTAGCGAGGGTGGCGGGAGCCAGCGGCAGGCTGGCGAAGGCGGCATGGGCCGCAGCAGTGTCGGAGGCTTTCATCGGGCGATTATCCGTCCGGCGTAGCTTGCGTCACAGCTTGCGTCATGCGGCGCAGATAGACCCGAATGGCGGGCAGGGACTGCAAGTAGTGGTAGGCCGTTTGCGCTTCGGTGTAGCGGTGCGCCTCACCGACCCGGCAGGCGTTGCGCGCCAAGCAACGGTCCTGGCAGGCTGAGCCAGGCTGGAGGCGGTACGCCATGCAGGCCAGCAGGCGAAATCCCTCGCCTTGGCCTTGCGGCGTGCCTGCCGTCGGTATCCGATCCAGCGCCGCCGCAGGGCATGCCGTCACGCAGGGTTGTTCGTGGCACGACAGGCAAGGCGACGGCAGAGCACGCTGCGGCGTCAGCGGCAGTGCCGTATCGGCCAGCAGCACCGCCCGGTAGGCGAACCAACTGCCCCATTGGGCATCCACCCCGACCCGAAACGGCGCTGCGTGGTGCCAGCCCGCGAGTTCGCCCAGGCGCTGCAGCCCCACGTGTCGCACCCCCGGAAACAGCAACGCCCAGGCGTGGCCTGCCAGCGGGCCGTTCAGCCAGTCGCGCACGCACTCGGCCACAAAGGCGTCCACCGGGTCGCTGCCGTGCAGGCCACGCCGCTGCAGCGCGGCCCAGAAGGCGCGGCCCTGGTGCCCAAGCACGATCAGTTGCCGGTACCGCGTCGGCTCGTCAGCATTCAGGCCCAGCGAGGCACGAACATCCACAGGCAGGGTCGCCAGATCCAGCACCGCATGCAGGGTCAGACCCCGCTCGATCAAAGGAGCAAACGGGTCACTCATACCGCCGACATCGCTAGCGGGATCGTGACCGGGCCGTCGTTGACCAGATGCACCTGCATGTCGGCGGCAAACTGGCCCGCCTGCACCACGGGATGCGCCGCGCAGGCTTGGGCCACAAAGTAATCGTACAGGCGGCGACCTTCCTCGGGCACCGCCGCGCCGCTGAAGCTGGGCCGGTTGCCCCCCGACACATCGGCCGCCAGCGTGAACTGGCTCACCACCAGCAAACCGCCGCCCACGTCCTGCACGCTGCGGTTCATCTTGCCCGCAGCGTCGGCGAAGATGCGCAGCTTGAGGATTTTGGTCAACATGCGGTCGGCCACGGCATCGGTATCGCCCTGCTCGGCGCACAGCAACACCAGCAGACCCTGGCCGATCCGCCCGATCACCGCGCCGCCCACCTCGACCCGGGCCTCACGCACCCGCTGCAACACCGCTTGCATTGCTAGCCCTCGATGGCTCGGGAGATACACCTCGACATGCCACAGCACATGGGCGCTCAGCCCAAGGTAACGCGAGCAAACTTGCGCTTGCCCACCTGCACCACATAGGTGCCTGCAGGCAGTTTCAGGCCCTTGTCGCTCACCGTGGAGCCATCGACACGCACGCCGCCCCCATCGATCAGGCGGTTCGCCTCGCTGGTCGATGGTGCCAGATGGGCCTGCTTGAGTAACGCCCCGATGCCCAGTGGCGCGGCCCCGTCGCCCAAGGCTAGGGCCACCTCGGGGATCTCGTCCGGCACACCGCCTTGGCTGCGGTTGATGAAGTCCTGCTCGGCCGCATCCGCCGCCGCCGCGCTGTGAAAGCGGGTGGTGATCTCCTTGGCCAGCGCCACCTTGGCGTCCTTTGGGTTCGCGCCTTGCGCCACCGCTGCCTTCAGGGCCTCGATCTCAGCCTCCGACTTGAACGACAACAAGGTGTACCAGCGCCACATGAGCATATCGGAAATGCTCAGCACCTTGGCAAACATGGTGTTGGGCGCTTCGGTGATGCCGATGTAGTTGTTCTTGGACTTGGACATCTTCTCGACGCCGTCCAGGCCTTCGAGCAGCGGCATGGTCAGGATGCACTGCGGCTCCTGCCCGTACTCGGCCTGCAGGTGGCGCCCCATCAGCAGGTTGAACTTCTGGTCGGTGCCGCCCAGTTCGAGGTCGCTCTGGAGCGCCACCGAGTCGTAGCCCTGCATCAGCGGGTACAGGAATTCGTGCACGCTGATCGGCGAGCCGGCCTTGAAACGGTCGTGGAAGTCGTTGCGCTCCATCATGCGCGCCACGGTGTACTTGGCCGCCAACTGGATCATGCCCATCGAGCCCAGCGGCAGGCTCCATTCGCTGTTGTAGCGAATCTCGGTTCTGGCCGGGTCCAGCACCAGGCTGGCCTGCCGGTAATAGGTCTCGGCGTTGGCCTTGATCTGCTCGGGGGTCAGCGGCGGGCGGGTGCTGTTGCGGCCCGAGGGGTCGCCGATCAGGCTGGTGAAGTCGCCGATCAGGAAGATCACATGGTGCCCCAGGTCCTGCAGCTGGCGCATCTTGTTGAGCACCACCGTGTGCCCGATGTGGATGTCGGGTGCGGTCGGGTCCAGTCCCAGCTTGATGCGCAAGGGCTGACCGCTGGCCTCGCTTTTCTGCAATTTCTTCAGCCAGTCGGCCTCTGGTATCAGCTCCTCGCAGCCACGGCGCGTCACCGCCAAGGCGTGTTGAACCGTATCGCTGAGTTCAGATTGTGCGACTGGCTGGGCAAGTTCTGGCTTATTCATCAGGGTTACTACGGTTGTCTGATTCAGGAGGCGGGTTTATACTAGGAAGTTGATGGTCAAAAAAGTGTTCCTTCACTTGCATTTTGCATGAGTGCTTCACGCAAGTGTTGACCGCAAACGGTTTCAGCCTTTCTTCCGAATCTCGCCATTGTGCACACTCTGCGCACAATAGGCCCCGACTTATTGCTGCATGAACGAACTGGCACAACGGATCAAGCTCATCCTGCAAAGGAACCCCAAGCGCGTCATATCGGCACTTGGCCTGGTGTTGCTGGGCACCGGCGTCACGGCATTTGGCGTTGCCCCGGCCGACGCCGAAATCGACAACATGCCCGTGCGCCAACTGGTCGAAAGCGTGAGCCACAACGCCCTGACGACGACCAGTGCGCTCGACGCCCCCGTCCCATTCATCCTCTTTCGCAGCGACGTCACCCGCCGCGACGATACCGTGCAAACCCTGTTGTCGCGACTGGGGGTGAACGACCCTGAGGCTCAGCAATTTCTGCGTCGCAATCCGACATCGGCTGAATTACTCCGAGGTCGCCCTGGCAAGCTGGTCTTGGCTGAAACTGACGACAACCAGCGGTTGGTGCGCCTGACGGCACGCTGGCTGCCCCATGACACCTCGGAAACCTTCAACCGCTTGGTGGTCCAGCGTGATGGAGACACCTTGAGTGCCCGCATCGAAGCAGGCGAGTTCACGCGCTCCATTCGTTTGAGCAGCGGCACCATCCGCTCCTCCCTGTTCGCCGCCACCGACGCCGCCCGCCTGCCCGACGGCATTGCCTCCCAACTGGCCGACCTGTTTTCCGGCAGCATCGATTTCCGGCGCGACCTGCGCCCCGGCGACTCCTTCCACGTGGTTTATGAAGCCCTCGAAGCCGATGGCGAGCTGCTGCGCTACGGTCGATTGCTGAGTGCCGAATTCGTCAACCGGGGCAAATCGCATCAGGTGCTCTGGTTCGAAACCCCCGATCACCGGGGTGCCTATTTCACCTTTGATGGCGAAAGCACCCGCCGCGCCTTCCTGTCCTCGCCGCTCGCCTTCTCGCGCATCAGCAGCGGTTTCGGTCTGCGCTTCCACCCGGTACACGGCAGCTTGCGCCCGCACTTGGGGGTGGACTTCCCAGCCCCCACCGGCACGCCCGTGCGCACCGTGGGTGACGGCAGCGTCCAATTTGCCGGCTGGCAACGCGGTTTTGGCAACGTGGTCTTCATCGAGCACCGCAACAACATCACGACCGTCTATGCCCACCTGCACCGCATCGATGTGCGCAAGGGCCAGCGCGTGAGCCAAGGCGACAACATCGGTCAGGTCGGCTGCACCGGCACCTGCACCGGCCCGCACCTGCACTTTGAATACCGCCGCGACGGCATACACCGCGACCCGCTGCTGCTGACCGGCGAAGGCGGCGGCAGTGAGCCGATTGCTGAGCGCTTGCGCCCCGCCTTTGAGCAAGCCGCGCAGGACATGCGCCAGAAGCTGGCCTCCGCCGCCACCATCGTTCAAGCCAGCGCCGACTGAACCGCCCCGCGATTGCCCCAGCCCTCTCGCGTCCATGCCAGACCTGTTCATCGGTTTGATGTCTGGCACCTCCATGGACGGGGTGGACGGTGTGCTGGTGGACTTCGGCGGCACCACGCCGCACGTTCTGTCTGCCCATTTCCTGCCCTACCCGCAGGCCTTGCGGCTGGCCTTTCTGGATCTCAACTGCCCCGGCAACAACGAACTGCACCGCGCCGCCGTCGCAACGCATGAACTCGTTGCCCTGTATGCCGATGTCTGCCACACGCTGATGCGCTGTGCGGGGCGTCCGGGGGCCGCCATCCGCGCCATTGGTGCGCATGGGCAAACCGTGCGCCACCAGCCCCCTGCCGCAGACACGGCACACCCCTACACCTGGCAACTCAACCAGCCCGCCCGGCTGGCCGAACTCACCGGACTGCCCGTGGTGGCAGATTTTCGCAGCCGCGATCTGGCCGCCGGTGGCCAGGGTGCGCCCCTGGTGCCCCCCTTTCATGCGGCGCTGTTTGCTCAGCCCGGGGTGTCGCGGGCGGTGGTGAACATAGGCGGCATGGCCAACATCACCACCTTGCCCGCCCAAGGTGCCCTACGTGGCCTCGATACCGGGCCCGGCAATGTGTTGCTCGATGGCTGGTGCCAACAGCACACCGGCCAGACTTTTGACGCCGATGGAACTTGGGGTCTGAGTGGCACCCCCGATCCGGGTCTGTTGGCGCGCCTGCTGGCGGACGCCTACTTTCACCAGACCGGCGTCAAAAGCACGGGCCGCGACCGCTTTCACATGGCATGGCTGCAGCACCACCTGCAGGGCCTTGGCCACCTCGCAGCACCCGATATCCAAGCCACGCTGGCACAACTGACGGCCCAGACCATCAGCCTGGCCTTGCTGGCTCAACCCTGGGGTGCGGTGCCGCTGAGTGAAGTCGTGGTGTGCGGCGGTGGCAGCAAAAACCAGCAGATCATGCAATTGCTGGCCCAAGCACTGCCCGGCATTGCAGTGACTGCGAGCGACTCACTGGGCTGGCCCTCACAATGGGTGGAGCCAGCCGCCTTTGCCTGGCTGGCCCGCCAGCACGTGCTGGGGCTGCAGGGCAACCTGCCCGAAGTGACCGGTGCCCAAGGGCCGCGCATACTCGGTGCCTACTACCCGGCTTGAGCACCTTGCCTGAGCACCTTGCCTGAGCACTTGGTCGGCGCTGCTGGCGGCTCTAGCCGCCACAGCCCCCGGCCACCTGCAGCGTTCAAACGCTGAAGCTGGAGCCGCAACCGCAGGTGGTGGTGGCGTTCGGGTTTTTGATCACGAACTGGGCCCCTTGCAGGTCTTCCTTGTAGTCGATCTCGGCACCCACCAGGTATTGGTAACTCATGGCGTCGATCAACAGGGAGACGCCGTTTTTCGTCATTTCGGTGTCGTCTTCATTGACCACTTCGTCGAAGGTAAAGCCATACTGGAAACCCGAACACCCCCCACCCTGCACAAAAACGCGCAGCTTCAGGTCGGGATTGCCTTCTTCGGCGATCAGGTCTGCCACCTTGGCCGCAGCACTGTCCGTGAACACCAGCGGCACAGGGATATCGACGTCTGTGGATTGGGCAATGGCACTCATGGTTTACCTCGAAAATGATCCATTGAATGGTAAAGCAGAATAGTCAGGCATACACACCGTCAGCCGATAGCTTCGCTCGGATCAGGGTCTTTGGCAGCAGGCAACAAAAAACCGCCAGTGGCAGTCGGCCATCCGGCGGTTTCTTGCGCACAAACAGCCCGCGATTAACGCTTGGAGAACTGCTTGCGGCGGCGTGCAGAACGCAGACCGACCTTTTTACGCTCGACTTCACGGGCATCGCGGGTCACGAAGCCGGCGGCGCTGAGCGTGGGCTTGAGCGCGGCGTCGTAGTCGATCAGGGCGCGCGTGATGCCGTGGCGCACGGCACCGGCCTGGCCAGATTCACCGCCGCCGTGGACGTTGACCTGAATGTCGAACGACTCGAGGTTTTCGGTCAGGGCCAGCGGCTGCTTGGCAATCATGATCGAGGTCTGACGGCCAAAGAACTGCTCGATGTCCTTGCCGTTGACCGTGATCTTGCCGGAGCCTTTTTTCAGAAACACGCGGGCGACGCTGGATTTGCGACGGCCGGTGCCATTGTTCCAATCACCAATCATGGGGGCTCCTTAGATGTCCAACACTTTGGGTTGCTGGGCGGTGTGCGGGTGCTCGGCACCGCCATAGACCTTGAGCTTCTTGATCATGGCGTAACCCAGTGGCCCCTTGGGCAGCATGCCCTTGACGGCCTTTTCCAGGGCGCGGCCCGGGTGCTTGGCTTGCAGATCGCGGAAGTTGGTGCCGTAAATGCCGCCGGGGAAACCGGAATGGCGGTAGTACACCTTGTCGAGGGCTTTGGTGCCCGTGACCTTGAGTTTGGAGGCATTGACCACGACGATGAAATCACCGGTGTCAACATGAGGGGTGTAAATGGCTTTGTGCTTGCCGCGCAGACGGAGGGCCACTTCGCTGGCGACCCGTCCGAGCACCTTGTCGGTGGCGTCAATCACAAACCACTCGTGTACCACCTCAGCGGGTTTTGCGCTGAACGTTTTGGTCATGAGATTACTCTGAGAGTTGGTTTGGCGGGTTCTTTTCCACGGTCGGTGCCGCTCTGGCGGCGGCCTCTTAGGTGGCTTTTTAGATGGCAGGAAAAACTTCGTCGCGGAACCCAAAATCGCTGCGAAGCCTTTGATTGTATCTCGAAACCCTTGGCCAAATCAAGCCGGGTGCAGTACCATCAGCCCATGTTTTCCTACCGACATGCTTTTCACGCCGGCAACCATGCCGATGTGCTCAAACACCTGACCTGGCTGGCCGTCTTGCGCTATCTGGGGCAGAAAGACACTGCCCTGCAGATCGTGGACACCCACGCAGGCGCCGGGCAGTATCGCCTCGACCAAGACCTGGCCCGCACTTCGGCTGAAGCAGATGCTGGCATCCTGCGGCTGCTGGCCGCCGCCGAGGCTGCTGCCGCGCAAGGCGAGGCCGTCCCCGACGCGGTGGCCGACTACCTGCACACCGTGGCGCACTTCAACCCCGACGGCAAGGCCCGTGTCTATCCCGGCTCACCCTGGATCAGCCAGATGCTGCTGCGCCCGCAAGACAAATTGAAGCTGTTTGAAGTCCACCCCACCGACGTGCGCCTGCTCTCGAAACAAGTGCAGGAACTCGGCACCGGCAAGCAGATCGAGGTGTTGCGGCGCAGCGGTTTTGTCGGACTCAAAGCTCTGTTGCCCCCGCCGAGCCGCCGGGGCGCGGTGCTGATCGACCCCAGCTACGAATTGAAAACCGACTACCCGGCGGTGCTTGACACGCTGGAAGATGCGCTCAGGCGCTTTCCCACCGGCACCTACGCGGTCTGGTATCCGGTCATCGGACGCGCCGAAGCGCACACCTTGGCACGCAAGCTCAAGGCTATGGGCACACGACTCCAGCGCCCGTGGCTGCAAGCGGAGTTGAACGTGGGCCTGCAACCCGAAGAAGGCAACGCCGCCCGCGTGGCTCAGGGCCAGCACCACGCGGCCATGCGAGCCAGCGGCATGCACGTGATCAACCCACCGTTCACGCTCGCCAACCAGCTCCGGGCAGCCCTTCCGTGGGTGTTGGCCGCGCTACGTGAACCCGTGGGAGCGAGCTGGGCCGTGACCGACCACACCCCTTGACCGGCCCCGCGCTGCGGGCCATGCTTGCCTCGCACCATCCAAGCAGATGCAGGCATGCTGTGCAACATGCTTATAGTGCCTTGATCGGAATTGACTGAACTGTAGAGCTTGTGCGAGGCCTTATCCGGGGACGGTTTCGGCAATCAGGACACTGGCTGGAATGCCCAGATGCTTATGCAGCCTGCGGATCATGGCCAGCGTCAGCGGTCGCTTGCGATTGAGCACCTCATAGACCCGGTTGCTTCTGCCTATGATGGGCTCGAGATCTTTGACTGACAGGCCACTTTGCTCCATGCGGAATTTGATGGCCTCAACCGGATCTGGCGCTTCGATGGGAATGTGTTTGGCTTCGTATGCTTGGACTAAGGTGACAAGGATATCCAGACGGTCGCCCTCCGGGCTACCCAGTTCAGGGTCGGCCTCCATCAAGGCAGCGATTTCCTTGAGCGTTGCCTTGTAGTCAGTCTCGGTGTGTATAGGGCGGATGTCCATGTTTTCCTCCGTGGCCGTTCAGGCCATTGCAACGGTTTCAGCGTCAACTGCGTCGTACTCTTTATGGGTGCCGACAAACTTCACATAGACGACTTGCAGTTTGTAAGCGACGGCCACGATCAATCGGTAGTCGTTGCCCTTGATGTTGAAGACAACTCGCCGGTTCTTCAGGACGCTCGCGCTGCGGTACTGCTCCTTGATGTCAGCTGGCTGCGTCCAGTTGGCGCTGGCGGCTTCTTCGACCCAAGCCTTCAAAGGCTGTTCGGCATCGGGGTGACGCTGCCAGAAGTCACGAAGGGTAGAGACGGCGATGACTCGCATAGCGCCAGTTTAGTCCCAAAATGGGATTATTGCAAGCCGCCAGCCTTGTCCAATCTGCACAGAACTGGTATGGAAAGCTGCTCAGTCATTGAACTGGGCAGGTGCGCCCAAGCCAAAGTAAATCCGGCACCCAACCGAATTCATAAACCCAATTGGTCGCACAAGTTTAAGATCGGGCCACTCTGATTCATGGTGTAGAAATGCAGGCCGGGTACGCCGGCGTTGCGCAGTTGGTCGCACAGGTCGGCCACCACGTCGTGGCCAAAGGCTTGGATGCTCGCCGTGTCGTCGCCAAAGCCCTGCAGCCGCAGCCGTATCCAGCGTGGCACCTCGGCCCCGCAGGCGTCCGAGAAGCGCAGCAATTGCGACGCATTGGTGATCGGCATGATGCCGGGCACGATCGGAACGTCCACCCCCAGTTTGTACGCCTCATCGACAAAACGGAAGTAGGCATCGCTGTTGAAAAAATATTGGGTGATGGCGGCATCGGCCCCGGCCTTGACCTTGGTGGCAAACGCCTGCAGGTCGGCTTGCGGGGATCGGGCCTGCGGGTGAAATTCCGGGTAGGCCGCCACTTCGATGTGAAAGGCGTCGCCCATCTCGGCCCGGATGAAAGCCACCAGATCGCTCGCATACTGGAACTCGCCGCCCAAGCCGTAGCCGCTGGGCAGATCGCCGCGCAAGGCCACCAGGCGCTTGACGCCCATCGCTTGCAGTTGCTCGAGCTGCTCGCGCACCGAGGCCTTGGTGGCCCCGATGCACGAGAAATGCGATGCAGCGGTCATGCCCTCGGACTGGATCTCGGCCACCGTGGCAAACGTGCCTGCCTGGGTGGAGCCGCCAGCGCCGTAGGTGACGGAACAGAATGCCGGGCGCTGGGCATACAGCTTTGCACGCACCGTGCGCAGTTTGACAACGCCCTCGGGCGTCTTGGGTGGAAAAAACTCGAAGCTCAGGGGCAGGCCCATACAAAAAACTCCCGGTTGCCATCACCGCCGGTGATGGTGCTTGCAAAATAATCCCGCAGCGTCAGGCCGTGGTCGTGGCAGGCTTGGCGTATGCGCTGCTGCACCAGCGCGTAACTGGCGGCGTCCTTCACCAAGCCGCCTTTGCCGATGTGCTCGGGCTGCAACTCGAACTGCGGCTTGACCAGCATCAGCAACTGGCCACCCGGCTTGAGCAAGGCCAGCAGCGCGGGCCAGATCAGCGTCTGCGAGATGAAGGACACGTCCCCCACCACGGCGTCGAATGGCCCAGCCGCCAGCGGCCCGCCGCGTTCCACCAGCCGCGTGGCCGACAGTTCACGGGCATTGCATTGCTCGATGGCCAGCACGCACGGCTTGTGGCGCAAGCGTGGATGCAATTGGCCTTGCCCCACGTCCACCCCCACCACGCGGGCCGCCCCGTGCTGCAGCAGGCAGTCGGTGAAGCCGCCGGTGCTCTGGCCCACGTCCAGACAGACGGTGCCCGTCACGTCCAGTCCGGTGTGGCGCAGCGCGCCTTCCAGCTTCAGCCCGCCGCGCGAGACGTAGCGCACTTGCGCCGTATCGTCGAGCCGCAGTTCGGCCCCGACCGGCACCTCGTCGCCATTTTTGGCCACCCGGCGCCAGCCATCCTCACCGGCTGCTGGCAGCCGCCAGCGCAGCCCCGCCGCGATCAGCCGCTGGGCCTGTGAGCGCGACGCGGCCAGACCGCGTTCCACAAGAAGTTGGTCAGCACGCATGGTCGAGCACCACAGACAAAACCCAAGGCGCTGCGGAACCGGTTTTGCCGGTCCGCGGGCACCGCCCCTTTGAGGGGATCGCACGAAGCGCGGCAGGGGTGTTCAATATCTGTAGGTGTCGGGCTTGTACGGGCCTTGTTTGGGCACACCGATGTAAGCGGCCTGCTCGTCCGACAGCTCGGTCAGTTGGGCACCGACCTTTTTCAGGTGCAGACGCGCCACTTTCTCGTCCAGGTGCTTGGGCAGCACATACACCTTGCCGACGTCGTAGCCGTCCGGGTGGCAGAACAGCTCGATCTGGGCGATGGTCTGGTTGGCAAACGAGGAGCTCATGACGAAGCTGGGGTGGCCGGTGGCGCAACCCAGGTTCACCAGACGGCCTTTGGCCAGCAGGATGATCTTCTTGCCATCGGGGAAGATGACATGATCCACCTGCGGCTTGATCTCGTCCCACTGGCACCTGGCTTCCAGCGAAGCGACGTCGATCTCGTTGTCGAAGTGGCCGATGTTGCAGACGATGGCCTGGTCTTTCATCTTCGCCATGTGGTCGTAGGTGATGACGTTTTTGTTGCCGGTGGCCGTGACGAAAATGTCGGCCTGGCTGCAGGCGTCGTCCATGGTCACCACGCGGTAGCCTTCCATCGCCGCCTGCAGGGCGTTGATGGGGTCAATCTCGGTCACCCACACCTGGGCCGACAGCGAGCGCAGCGCCTGGGCCGAACCCTTGCCCACGTCGCCATACCCGGCCACCAGCGCCACCTTGCCGGCGATCATCACATCGGTGGCGCGTTTGATGCCATCGACCAGCGATTCGCGGCAGCCGTAGAGGTTGTCGAACTTGCTCTTGGTGACCGAGTCGTTGACGTTGATGGCGCGGAACATCAGCGTGCCCTTGGCCGACATTTCTTTGAGCCGGTGTACGCCGGTCGTGGTCTCTTCGGTGACACCGATGATCTGGGCGCTCTTGCGGCTGTACCAGGTGGGGTCTTCGGCCAGCTTGGCCTGGATGGCGGCAAACAGGATGCGCTCTTCCTCGCTGCCCGGGTGGGCCAGCACGCCGGGGTCGCGCTCGGCCTGTTTGCCCAGGTGCATCAGCAGCGTGGCGTCGCCGCCATCGTCGAGGATCATGTTCGGGCCTTCGCCTTCGGCACCCCGGGGGCCGAACTCGAAAATGCGGTGGGTGTAGTCCCAGTAGTCGGTCAGGGTCTCGCCCTTGACGGCGAACACCGGCGTGCCAGCAGCGGCGATGGCGGCGGCGGCGTGGTCCTGGGTCGAGAAGATGTTGCAGGACGCCCAGCGCACCTGGGCACCCAGTGCCTGCAGGGTCTCGATCAGCACAGCCGTCTGGATGGTCATGTGCAGCGAGCCGGTGATGCGTGCGCCCTGGAGGGGCTGCTTGGCCGCGTAGGCCTCGCGGATGGCCATCAGGCCCGGCATTTCGGTTTCGGCGATGCGGATTTCTTTGCGGCCCCAGTCGGCTAGGCCGATGTCGGCGATGGCCGAGTCGGCCAGCAAGGCGGTTTTGAGCGGTGCGTTCATGGTGCTTCCAGATGCGTCGTGATGCAAAACCACGTGTCCGGGCACAACTCACCCGGCGACGTGGGTGAGCGTCGTTGCCTGTGGAACTGGCCCAGAAGTCATCCGGCCAGACTTGCCTTGAGCCTCACGCAAACCGATGCGCTGCAACGCTCCTCAAAGCAGCGCCGATTATAAATGCCTGCACAGGTCTCGTGCAGGGGCTTCCCTATAATCGCCAGCTTAGCCCTTAGTGAGTGCCTGATTTTGACGCCCTCTCCCTCCTCTTCTGCCGAAGCACTGTTGCGGGTGGCCCCGGACATGGCCATCGTTGACCAGGTCATCTTGCAGCGGCTTGCCAGCGATGTGCCACTGGTGGGTCAGGTGGCGCAGTACATCATCGGCGCGGGTGGCAAGCGGGTGCGGCCCGCGCTGCTGCTGCTCATGTGCCAGGCGCTGGGCTGCCAGGACCCGCGCCGCCACGCCTTGGCAGCGGTGGTCGAGTTCATCCATACCGCCACCTTGCTGCACGACGACGTGGTCGATGAATCCACCTTGCGCCGGGGCCGGGACACGGCCAATCAGGTGTTTGGCAACGCGGCCAGCGTGCTGGTGGGCGACTTCCTGTATTCGCGCGCCTTTCAGATGATGGTGGATGCAGGCAACATGCGCATCATGCAGGTGCTGGCCGACGCCACCAACGTGATCGCCGAAGGCGAAGTGCTGCAATTGATGAACATGCACGACGCCTACCTCGACGAGCAGGCCTATCTGCGGGTGATCCGCGCCAAGACCGCCAAACTGTTCGAGGCCAGCGCCCGACTGGCGGCGATTCTGGCCGGCACCGATGCCGACACCGAGGCCCGCTGTGCAGCCTACGGGCAGGCTTTGGGTGCCGCCTTCCAGGTGGTGGACGACGTGCTCGATTACGAAGGCGATGTCAGCGAACTGGGCAAAAACTTGGGCGATGACCTGCGCGAAGGCAAGATGACGCTGCCCCTGATTTCAACCCTGCGGCACTGCCAGCCCGACGAGGCGCAGCGTATCCGCTCGGCGATCGAAACCGGCGACACCGACCAGTTGGAGTCGATCGTGCTCATGGTTCGCCAATCCGGCGGGCTGGCGCATGCACGGGCCACGGCCATGGCCGAAGCGCAACGCGCCATCGACGCCGCGCACGCCCTGCCCCCCAGTGCAGCTTCGGCTGCTTTGGTACAATTGGCGGCTGTTCTGCTGGAGCGCCGCTCCTGATGGCGGGGCACATCGGGGTGTAGCTTAGCCTGGTAGAGCGCTACGTTCGGGACGTAGAGGCCGGAGGTTCGAATCCTCTCACCCCGACCAGGAATTCTTTAGCAAAATCAAGCACTTAGGCAAGCCCGCGCAACGCGGACAACGCGCCAAACAGCGCAAAACGGCCCATCAGTTCCACATCTGCTCCAGACAGGGTCGCGTGTGCACACGTATAGCGATCTCAAAGCATGCCTGCACACATGCCTAAAGTGGTTCTAAACTGCGTCTCCATCGCCGTTCGTAGTGCTGCACGCAGCATCCACCCTCCCAGCCAACGCTGGACGTCGAGCTGGCCTTCGGGCCTGGGTTGGTCGGTCATCGAGCCAGTGTTCCATGACACTGGTACGTCGCGGGGTGGGCACCTCCGACCTTGATCCAAGTTTCGTAAAATCAGAAATACCTTTCGCTCATCCATGCTATCTGCGTCTGTTTCTGATTAGCCGAAATTTTAGTCGATGAACCCAAAGAATCGTCTATGATTTCGTAATAGCAGAAACGCCCAGTCCATGGCATGCTCCACAAGCTCAGCAACTGAATCCCCGAAATGACCGACTCTGCCAGCCACCGACCGACTCTGCTCCAGTCAGCACCTGACCTGGGCCCGGTCGTGCGCGAGCGACGCAAGTCGCAGTCGCTGCGCATCGACGATGCCGCTGGGCTGGTGGGCGTGTCGGTGGACCTCATGTCACGGCTCGAGAACGGCCAGGGGTCGGTGCGCCTGGACAAAGCGCTGGCGGTGCTCGATGGCCTAGGTCTCACCCTCATGGTGCTCCCCAAGGAGCATCCGTGGGCACGCGAGGCAGCGGCCGCTGTCGCCTCAAAGCCCGCCGACGAAACAAAGGCGTGAGGCGACCGAGATGACGCACACCCTGCACGTCTGGGCCGAGGAAGCCAAGGTCGCGACCATCGAACACGAGGGGCGCGATGACCGCTGGAGCCTGAACTACGCAGAGCCCTGGGCCGCTGACGCCCAGTCTTACCCGCTGTCTCCGGCCCTGCCGTTGACACGTCCGGCAACTGACTACGCCTCCCCATCCATCAAGCGCTTCATTGAGCATCTGCTGCCCGAAGGGCGTGCCCTGGATGTGGCGGTGGACTACAACGGTCTGGCCAAGACAAACATCTTCGGTCTCATCTGGGCGCTGGGTGCCGAAACAGCGGGTGCTCTGCGCTTCACCGGGGAAGCGAACCCTGCACCTCCCGCCGCTGAACCCGTCCTGAGGGAGATTCCTCTCCGAGAGCTCGACCAGCGCATCGCCGAGCGCGAGCACGTGCCGCTGACGGTGTGGGACGGCAAGGTGCGCATGTCGGTGGCCGGCCTGCAGGACAAGCTGCTGGTCTACCTTGATCGTCCACTGCTGGAGGGCGGGCGACTCTTTTTGGTGGACGGACAGCGACTGGCCTCCACCCACATCCTCAAGCCCGACACGGCCAACCCGCAGACGCCGCACTTAGCGGTCAACGAGCACTTCTGCATGTCACTGGCCCGCCGCATGAAGCTGCCGGCCGCTGAGGTGGGCCTGCTGCGCACGCCCCGCCCGGTGCTGGTCGTGCGGCGCTTCGACCGTGAAGTCGAGACAGTCGGCGGCCAGCCTCGGGTTCAGCGTCGGCACATCATCGACGCGGCCCAAGCCTGCGACCTGCCGGTGGCCTACAAGTACGAGCGCAACCTGGGCAGCGCCGGGGCGGTGCGCCACATCCGCGACGGCGTGAGCTTCGAGCGCCTGTTCGGCTGCGCCGACCTGACGGCCAACAAGGCTGCCGCCAAGCTGACCATGCTGCGCTGGGCGCTTTTCCAGTTCTTGATTGGCAACAGCGACGCGCACGGCAAGAACTTTTCGTTCTTTGTGCGTCCGGGCGGGCTGCTGGAACCGACCCCCTGGTATGACCTGGTGAGCGTGCTGCAGTACGACGGCTTGGACACCGAGCTGGCCATGGCCTACGGCGATGTGTTCAGCCACGCCGAGGTCTCGGCCTTTGCCCTGGCCGACTTCGCCGCACACTGCGGCGTCGACCGCAAGCTGATGCGCCGGGAAGGCCAACGGCTGGCGAAGCTGGCTGCAGCGCAAGCCGCGGCACAGGCCCAGGCAGCCGTCTACGTGGGCGAGGCCGAGCGCGCCTTGGTGCAAGGCATTGCCGACTTCGTGGCCAGGCAGGCTGAGCGGTTGGCACAGCTCGTGGCGGATGCGGCGCGTTGGAAGGACGAGTACCTCTGACCGCTTGGCTGGGCGCTGCCGGAATGGGCCCCGAGAGCCGCACGCTGCGTCCAGCCGGGGGCGGCGGGGCCATCTGGTCAACCGTATATGGACACTCAAGACCTGATGACCCGGCTCGACCGACACGAATCGGGCGCAGGAGTGTTACGACTCAGATTGCGGGGCCTTCAAGGGGCAGAGCATCCGGAATTCCGCCCCCCCGGAATCCCGGTTGTGGGCCGTCAGTTGTCCGCCCATGACTCCGGTGATGATGTTGTGGGCGATATGCAAGCCCAGACCACTGCCTCCTTTGCCCAGCCGGGTCGTGAAAAAGGGATCGAAGATCTGGTTCATCTTGTCCACGGGGATGCCGACCCCATCGTCCTGCACCCGCAGATCAACCCATCCATCCGGGAGCAAGCGACCCTTGACATGCACTCGACCCGAGTCACGGTCGGGAAACGCATGAATCAGGGCATTCTGGATCAGATTCGTGATCACCTGACCCAGCGGGCCCGGATAGGCATGCATTTCGATCCCCTCAGGCACATCCACAGTCACCTGAATCGGCGAATGCTTGAAGGTCGGCTGCAAAGTCAGCACGACCTCCTGGATCACAGAAGCCAGATCGAAAGAGCGGCGCTGCGAGCTGGTCTGATCAACGGCCACCTGTTTGAAGCTGGTCACCAGATCGGAGGCCCGATGCAGATTGCGCAACGCAATATCGGTGGCGGTTTCAACCTGCGTCACAAAAGCCTCCAGATCCGATTTGCGCAATCCGCTCGCCCATTGGTCCCGAAAGGCTTTGAGTCGGTACGCCAGCGTCGAGACGGACATCAGGCCATTGCCGATCGGGGTATTGAGCTCGTGCGCGACCCCGGCCACCAGCGCACCGAGTGAAGCCAGCTTTTCTGACTGCACCAGCTTCGCTTGGGCGTTCTGCAAACGCTCAATGGTTTCGGACAGCGTGTGTGTCCGCTTGGCAATGCGCTCCTCCAGAGCGGTATTGAGCTGCCTGAGTTCATGTTCCATGGCCCGTTTGTCGGTGATGTCGAGCATGGAGCAAATCAGCAGCTTCTGACCCTGGAAATGCACCAGCCGCATATAGACATCGACCCAAAGCGTCTCGCCACACTTGCGACGCAGTTTCCCCAACACACCGACCAGTTCACCCTTCTGCTGCAGTTGTGCAAAAACGTCTTGCGCCACCGTTTGACTCAGAATGGCATTGTGCAAGGTGGCATCGTGGCCAACCAACTCTTCGTGGGTGTAGCCCAGCAAGGTCAGCCATGCCGGGTTGACATCCAGGTAATGGAATCCGCCCTCATCCTCGGCCAACACCGCCACGGCCACCGGGCTGGCCTGGAAAAACAGGTTGAATTTTTCCTCGCTCTCGCGCACGGCCTGTTCCTTGCGTTTGAGTTCGGTGATATCCACATCCATGCAAACGAACAGTGAGCCTCCCTGCAGATCGGGAATCCTGAATGTGGTGGACAAAATCCAGGCGGGTTGTTCCAGCCGCCGCAAGATCGCTCCTTCATAAGGGCCAAAAGGCTGCCCGGTCTGTTCGATCTCACGCAGAACCTGCAGGAACTCCACAGCTTGTTGCGGGGTGTAAATCAGTTGATCCAGGGTTTTGCCGAGCGCTTCTTGACGCGTCCAACCCATCACCTTTTCGGACGCGACATTCCAGTCCACCACCCGACCGTCCCGGCTAAACCATTGAATGGCCAGACCGGGGGTGGTTTCGATGATGGCTTGCAATTGAACCTGGCGATTGCGCATGTCCGACGCCATGCGCTCCAGCCCCTGGCTCAGCGTGTCGAGCTCCACCACCCCGGTCTTGACCAAAGGCGCTTCAAACTGGCCCCGAGCGACTTGGTCGGCAAAGTGCAGGCTGCTCTGCAGGCGCTGCTCGATGCGACGCGAGAGAGCCAGCAACAGCAGCAAACCAAACAGGACGGAAACCACCAAAGTGGCACTGCTAATCCCCACCGCAGCACGGACCGACGCCTCGGCCATTGCAACCGGATAACCCGCCACGACCACCCAGCCCAGGGGGTCGAGACGCAACGCCGTACCGGCAAAACGGCTGCCGTCCACCTCGAACTGGGCATGCATGGGCTGGTTGCGCCAAGCGGCTTGAATCAAAGGCCACTGGGAAATGTTGCGGCGCAGTCCCACCCAGTTCATGTCGGGCGCTGCCACCACCTCCCCTTTGCTGTCGGTCACAATCACCAGCAAGCCTTCCAGGACCGACGACTGACGTACGGTTTGCGCCAGACGATCCACGCCCAGCTCAAACAACAAGAAACCCTCGCTGAGCGGAACCATGAAACTGATCACCGGCGTGTCGAGCACAGGGGAACGGTACTGGTCGCTCCAGAGCGGGCGCCGGTCCCGATGAACCGCCCGCCAGATGGCCAGACCACTGAGGTCACCGCCTTGCCATAGCCGTACCTGCGGGAGATCTTGCGTCCCAGCGTATAGCTCGTCGATGCGGCCTTGCGCGTCGAGCAGATAGATCCCCTGGAACCAATCCGCCTGCCCGGTCCACCGCGTGAGTAACAAGCGCAAAGTATCCTGCTGGCTGGATGTGGTACGGAACTGCTGGTCAAAAGTGTGGGCCAGCGAGACCGCCAGTTGCTCCGCGTAGCGCAGACTGACTTCAACGTGATAGGCGGCGATGCCGACCGCCCGGCGCTGGTCCATTTCGTTGTGTTGCTCGACAGTTGGCAGACGCCAGGTCACGACCATCACCGCCACCACCGCGCTGGCAAAGAGCACCACCAGCAAAAACTGCCCGACAAGCACCTGGCGGAGCGTGAGTGCTCGGGGCTTCCAGCGCATCAGGTGGCAATCACCACAAACTCACCGTTGACGACTTCGGTCATGTACAGACCGCGGGAGGCGTCACCGTATGCATCGAACACAATGGTCTGCTGCAAGCCTTCAAACGCTTGAATACGTTGGAGTGCAGCGGCCAGCGATTCCTGTCGGCGCTTTTGACGGCAGGCGTCCAGCAAAACGGTCATGGCATCGTAAGCCGCCACCTCCACGAAGCCGGGCGGACGCTGGTAGCGAGCCACGAAGGCCTGCTTGAAGCGCTGATAGGCAGGGGCAGCGCTACGACGGTCAAAGTACTGCGCAACCACCACGCCTTCCACGGCACGCCCACCTAGTTCCAGCAGTTGCTCGGTCGCCGCCCATTCCGCCGTGACCATGGGCAGGGTGTGCCCATGCTGCCTCAACCATTGGGCGCAGCGTGCGGCATCCAGGGCATTGGTCACGACCACCAGCACATCAGGACCGACTGAAAGGGTTCGCTGGAGATGGGGAATCACACTGTCGTTGGGGTCCGCACGGTGGTACGCCTCTTCGTGCAGGACGCGCCCCCCCAACGCTTGAACCCGCTGAGTGAAATGCTGGGCCCAACTGCGGGTGTAGGCCGCATTGCTGTCGTCGCGCAGAATAGCGAAGTTGTTCCAAGACCTTCGCAGAACATGGTGCTCGGCCGCGATCCCTGCGTATTCACGGGTGGTCGAACAAACCCGGAAAAACAGGTCGGCCTGACCAGAAAAGTCGGTGCTGGTCGCCGTCGGCGACACCGTGACCAGCGAAGCGGCGTTGGCTAGGGGTATCCATTCGGCCGCCACGCTGCTGGTCAACGGCCCGACCAGACCGGCCAGACCCGCCTGCTCGATGGAAGGCAGGAGCGCTGGCACCTCAGAGGGGCGCTGCCGATCATCAAAAGCCACCAGCTCAATCGGGCGTCCGCCGACTCCACCCGCAGCATTGCGGTGCTCCACACACAGCAATGCACCGTCACGCCCAGCGATGCCCAAGTCGGCAGCCGGCCCGGTCATGCCCCCCAGAAAACCTACCTTCAAGGGCGCACGGCTGCAGCCCGACAGCGCCAGCGAGCCTGCGGCCGCCAAACCAGACAGGACCACTTGACGTCGCGACCAAACAGGGGGTGAGGGACGCATCGCTTGACCCTCAGAGGTAAGGCACCGTGGTGTTGGGGTGCTGGCTCAACCAGTCCATCAATGCGCCCATCTCCATCGGTCGAGCAATGTGGTAGCCCTGCCCTTCATGGACACCCAAGTTGCGTAGCTTCTTCCAGGCCTGGGCATCCTCGATGCCTTCGGCCAGCACGCGCAGCCCCAACTTCAGCCCCAGTTGCACAATCAGCTCGGCAATCCGTCCATCGCTCTGGTCCGACATAGGAGTCACGAATGATTTGTCGATCTTGATGCGGTCCAGAGGCAGTTTTTCCAGGTAGCTCAAGGAGGAGTAACCCGTTCCGAAATCGTCAATGGCCACGGAAATTCCCATGGCCCGAAGACTCTGCAGCAGGGACTCGATCACGCCCTGGCCGAGCAGGGAAACCGATTCCGTGATTTCAAGTTCGATGTGCCGCGGCTCCAACTGCGCCGCAGCCATTGCGCCCATCAGTCGATCGATGAAACCGGGTGCCTGGAATTGAACGACCGACACATTGACCGCCATGCGGTCAGGGGCCAGTCGCCGATTGATCAACTCCCGCATGGTGAGGAAGGCGGTTTTCATGACCCAGTCACCCAGACTGACGATCAGGCCCGATTGCTCAGCCACCGGAATGAAGCGATCCGGCGGAATGAAACGCCCGTCGTCAGTGCGCCAACGCAAGAGCGCCTCCAGACCCATCAGACGCCCGGACGCCAGATCGAGCTGCGGCTGGAAAGCCAGTGTCAGCCGGTCACGGTCAAACGCGGTATGCAGTTCCGACAGCAACTGGGCCCGGTTGCGCGCATGCATGGCCATCTCACGCGTGAACCGGACAAATCGTCCACGCCGTTCACGCTTGGCCTGCTTGAGGGCAATGTTGGCGTTCTTCAACCAGTCCGCCCCGTCGGTATCGGAGCCATCCGCCCCACAAAGCCCCATCGTCAAGGCAATCCGCTGGGGATGCCCCGCCACCAGAATGGGCGACTCAAAGGCTGCCAGCACGCGCACCGGGTCTAGCACATCGGCGTTGCCCAGCAGGCCAAAGGCATTGCCCGAAACACGGGCCAGCAACGACTCTGGCCCCGCCAGTTGAGCCAGACGATCCGCCAACGCCACAAGGACCTTGTCGCCGTAGTCGTGCCCCATGAGGTCGTTGATGCTGGCAAAGTCGTCCACGTCCACAATCACCAACATCTGATCCTGCTGGCCACGGGCCTGGTGACGATTGAGATGCTCCACCAGCCGGGAACGGTTGGGCAATTTCAGCAGGGGGTCTTCGTAGGCCACTTGCTGCAATTGCTGCACCAGCATGAGATTTTCCAGGCAGGCCGTCAAGTTGCTGCAAAACACCAGAAGGAGCTGCATGTCAACCGGGTCAATCGGCGCATCCGACTCCACATAGGCCGCCATGTTGACCCCTTCACGCTGCCCCAGGAACAACACCGTCGCGTGGCAGGCAAACTGACTTTTCCCCTCAAGCAAGGCTTGCTTGAGGAGTTGGGCGACGTGGGTTTCCGACAACTCGTCCAGGGGCTGGTCCACCCAGCGGGCGAAGCGCCCCGCTGCGGCAAGGACTCGGTAGCCTGTCTGGGGTTCGCCTTGAGCGCAAACCACCCCTTCGGGCCGTGTACCCAGAAGGGAGGCCACTTGCGTGATGACCCCCGACGCGAATTTGTAAACCCCATCAGCGTGCAGCAATTCGCCAGACGCTTCAATGATCTGCTCCAACCCTTTGCGACTGGCTTCAATCAGACACAACTGCTGGTAGGCTCGAACCGTCGTGGTGATGGTGGTCAGGAGCTTGTGGTGGGTGAGCTCAGATTTGGTCTTGTAGTCATTGATGTCGTACTTGAGCAAAGTCT
The DNA here is from genome assembly GCA_002291945.1 of Tepidimonas sp. UBA997. Lineage (GTDB taxonomy): Bacteria > Pseudomonadota > Gammaproteobacteria > Burkholderiales > Burkholderiaceae_C > UBA997. The sequence continues at coordinate 16,128 of DBAZ01000010.1, read as the reverse complement.
CATGCTCAGGCGCATAACCCGGCTGCCCCGTGCGCAGCACGATGCGCGTCTGCGTCATCTGGCGGGTGTTGCGGATGAAATCGATGAGGCTCAAGCCCGCATCCGGGGTTTCCATCACCACATCCAGCAACACCACCGCGATGTCGGTGGCATCGCTCAGCAAGCGTCGGGCTTCGAGGGCTGAAAAAGCGTGGAGCAACTCCAGCGGCCGACTGAACAACTCGAAACCGTCCAGCGAGAACCGGGTCGCCTGATGCACATCGGCGTCGTCATCGATCACGAGGATACGCCAGGGCTGACTGGCTGACAGAACACCATCATCCGGCTCGTCCTCAGAGAACCGGAACAGGTCATCCGTGCTGGAATGGAGATTCATAAATGACGGTTTTTCGAGCAATATAGCATTAACTCATTGAACCCAGAGTCGGGTAACTTGACTCCATTTCATGACAATATCGTGTCACCTGTCGTCCGAACGTCAAGATGGCCCCTAAGTTGACCCTGGATGGCCCGCGCGTGATCCGTCTTTCGCGCACAATGCTAAGTTTGCTGACTTGAGATTGACAATGAAAAAACAACCTGGAGACATGTCCCGCCCATGGGCGTCGCAATACGAACTGGTAGGCATCACGCCCCAACTGGCCGCGCCTGAACAGGCCAATCTGGCCGCCTTCGCTCACGAAGCCTGTCAGCGCTGGGCCAAGGAAAGCCGGGCCAAAGCAGCGTTTACCTGCGTGGTGCCCAACGGCATGAACGGCAGCCTGGGTTTTGAGCAACTGGATCGGCTCTCTGATGCCTTTGCCGCCTACCTCCGAGAAACGCTGAAGTTGCAGCAAGGCGATCGCGTTGCCGTCCAACTCCCCAATGGCCTCGCCTACCCCGTGGTGGCATTCGGGGTGCTCAAGGCCGGGTGTGTGCTGGTCAACACCAACCCCTTGTACACCGTCACCGAAATGGTGCACCAGTTCAACAATGCGGGTGCCAAGGCGCTGGTTCTGGTCGATATGTTTGCGGACAAGTTGCCTAACGTGCTGGCGCAAACCCAGATTCAACACGTGATTCTGGCTGGCGTACCCGAATTTTTTCCATGGATCCCACAAGCGATCATTCGCGGTGTTCAAAAAGTCTGGTCCCGGGTCCTGCCTCCTGTCACCGTGCCCCACATCCGCCTGGCCAACGCCTTGAGCCAGGGCCAAGCCGCCCTGAACACATCGGGGCAGTCGGGCACACAAGCTTATTGGGCCCACCTGGGGCCAGACGACCTGGCACTGCTCCAGTACACCGGCGGCACCACGGGCGTGAGCAAGGGTGCCATGCTAAGCCACGGCAACCTGCTCCATAATGTTCAGCAAATGCTCGCCATGGGTGCCACGCACATGCGGCCGGGCCTTGAGTGCGTGCTGACCGCCCTTCCGCTGTATCACATTTTCGCCTTTACGGCCAATTTGCTGGGCTTTCTTGCCATTGGCGCACACAACATCCTCATTCCAAGCCCGCGTCCGGTCCAGAACCTGCAAAGGGCGGTGGAAAACTACCCCATCACCTGGATGACCGGGGTCAACACTCTCTACAACGGTTTGCTCAACGAAGAGTGGTTTGTTGCCTACCCCCCCAAACACCTCAAAGCCTCGATCGCCGGTGGAACGGCTTTGCATTCGGCCGTGGCCCAACGCTGGCGCGACGTCACGCAAACCCCGATTGCCGAAGGGTATGGCCTGACGGAATCCTCGCCGGTCGTGAGCTTCAACCCCCTGCAGGGCACCCCTCGTTCCGGCAGTATCGGCATCCCGACACCCGGCACCGACATTCGCCTGGTCACTGATGAAGGGGTCGATGCTGCGCCCGGCCAGCCGGGTGAAATCTGGGTCTATGGCCCCCAGGTGATGAGCGGCTACTGGAACATGCCGGAAGAGTCGGCCCAGGTGCTCAAGGATGGCTGGCTGGCCACCGGGGATGTGGCCGTGATCGACAACGACGGTTACCTGAAGATCGTTGACCGCAAGAAAGATCTCATCATCGTGTCCGGATTCAACGTTTACCCCAATGAAGTGGAGGACGTGATCGCCGAGATGGACGCTGTGCTGGAGGTGGCCGTGATCGGCGTGCCGGACGAAAAGACCGGTGAAGCCGTGCGGGCCTACGTGGTGCACAACCCGGAACATGGGGGGCCCCTGCAAACCGCGGCGGTGGTGGCCCATTGTCGCCAATCGCTGGCTGCCTACAAGGTGCCCAAATCCGTGATCGTGCGCGAAGAACTGCCCAAGAGCGCGATTGGCAAAGTGCTGCGCAAGAACCTGAAAGCGGAAGTCAAAGCCGAACTGCAATCCTCAGGCCCCGCCTCGGGTCGCTGACCGATCGCCCATTCACTCAGTCAACGAACGGATACACCTCATGGTCACCGAATTTGAAACCAAGCTGCTGGGTATCATGATGATGGTCATCATGATGGGCATGGGTGCCTCGCTCACCTGGCGCGATTTCCTGATCGCCTTTCGCAAACCCAAGGGCGTGCTGATCGGCATACTCTGCCAATACGGGCTGATGCCCCTCATCGGCTTTACCGGCGCCATGCTCCTGGGCCTGAGCCCTGCCGTGGCCGTCGGACTGTTGCTGATCGCCTGTATGCCGGGCGGGACGACCTCCAACATCTTCACCTACTTCAGCAAAGGGGTGCTGGCGCTCTCCATCATGATGACCAGCGTCTCGACCTTGGTGGCGCTGGTGATGGTGCCCGCGCTGCTGGAGTTCTATTCTCAGGCGGCCGGCATCACAGGCGAATTCAAGATCCCGGCCAGCAACGTCGCCCAGGTGTTGCTGGTGCTACTGATACCAACCCTGATCGGCATGGTACTGCGCAAAGTCAACCCCAACATCGGTGCCAGCATCGAACTGCTGGGCGGCTTGCTGGGCATCTTGGTGATTCTGTTCCTGCTGATCACGTGGGTGCCACGCAATTATCAGTTGCTGGCCGTCACGCCCCTGCCCGTTTACATGGCCTCCATCGGCCTCGGTGTGTTGGGCATGGTGCTCGGTTACAGCCTGTCGCGCCTGCTCAGACAAGACTCCAACCGCAGTCGCACGATCGCGCTGGAAACCGGCATTCAGAACGGCCCGCTGGCCATCCTGATTGTGACCCTGAGTTTTTCGGGCCCGTCGCAGCAGGAAGTCTTGCTGATTCCCGTTCTGTACTCCCTGTTCATTGTGTTGGTCAGCAGCGCAGTGACGGTGTTCTTCCGCCGCTTGAGTGACCGTGAAGCTCTGGCGCGCGATCAGGCCAAATCGGGCAGCGTGCTGCAAGGCCGATGAATGGCTTCCCGGGGGGCAGGTTCAAACCCGGGCCAGCAGCTTGCCCGGCTGGAACCTGACCTTGACGGTTTCGGCCTCCACGCCCGTGACCACTTGGCAGCCTTGATCCCGGGTGTCGCGCAGTATGGGCTCCCCCAGAGGCATGCCCTGTCGGCTGATCAGCGCATAGACCATCGGTGCATTGGCTTTACGCCCGCGCCTGACGACCACCCCCACTTCACCACTGGCCAAGCGAACATAGCTGCCGGGAATGTAGATGCCCAGGGTCTTGATGAACAGCGCACCCATCGGACTGGGTTGGCCATCGGCCCCAAGGAAAACGTCGCGGGCGGCATGGTTGGGCGGCAGCCCGCGGCGATTGGCCCTTGGGCTCAGTCGGGCGACGTACACATCGGCCAGCTTCAGGGTATGCGCCATCACCAGCAAGGACTCGGCCTCGGCCATCAGGCCGATCGGGGGGAGCTCACGGTGGTGGTGGCGAACGAGTTTCAAGCACGTTTCGTCGCGCACGCCGTGCCGATGCAGCAACTCAACCGCGGCCAGCGGATGGGCGTCGATGCGTTGTCGGTCCGATGGACTGGGTTGAACCGGGCGCAACGACAGCTCGTCTTGCAGGCGGGTCATGCCGATGTTCATTGTCAGCGCAGCCCTGAACAGGCTGCTCTGATGCTCGGCCGTACGGCCCAGGGGCTGAGACACTTCACGGGACAGCGCGGCACACAGCAACGCATGGGTGGTGCTGTAGCCGATGGAGCGGTCCTGCAGCATGTGCACCAGCAGAAAAAGACTGTCGTCCACGCGCGCAGACAGCAAAGCGGCGCATCGCTCCTCCACTTGGCCCAGGCGATGGAGAAAGTCCTGGGCCTCGCTGCCTTGATAGAGCAGCAAGGACAAAACGGCATGCACATCCAGCCACCGCTCGGCCAGGGTGCGCTGCTGATCGGCCTGGATCGGCTCCAGACCCATGGGCCGGGTCACACCCGCAATCACCTGCAGGGACTCATTGCCCCTGAACTTGCGGTCGATGGCGGAGTTGTAGCGAAACGTCCATTGCCGGAATTCGCTTTCCTGGACCATCGGCAGATGGCTTTCCAGCAGAACCCGGTGGGCCTCATCGCGAATGATTTCGCCTTTGCGCAACAACAACGTACCATCCGGGTCCCAGACGTTGACCGGCAGCGGGGCTCGCAATGCCACCTGATCCAAAGGAAACGGCACATACATGACCGACATGCTACCAGTGTCTCAGCGAGCATGCCCGCGAACGGCACGCTGATTTAGCCCGATAATCATCGAGACGCCAGAAACCCTGCCCGACAACCCGCTTTCATGCCTGACCCGACGTCTTACAGCATCCCGGTTGCCGATCTGCGTATTGGCCTTTACATCCACCTCGATCTCGGCTGGATGGATCACCCTTTTCCACTGAGCAGTTTCAAGATCACTTCGGAGCAGCAAATCGCCACCTTGCGCGGCCTGGGTCTTGCCAGCGTGCGCTATGCTCCCGACAAAAGCGACCCGCCCCCCACGGTCGAAGTGCCGACCCAGCAACACCCCGAGCCCCCGGCCCAAGAGGCCACGGTGCCTTTGGCGGAGGCTGATCCGCTCAAGGCACAGCGCGCCGCCCTGCTAAGCGCTCAGCGGCTGGCCGAGAACCAGTGCGAACGGCAATACCAGGCCAGCGCCAGAGCCGTCAAAGCGGTCTTCGAGCAACACCATGCCATGCCGCAACAGGCCGGCCTTGCCTGCTCGCACCTGATCAGCGACATGGTGCACCGGCTCCATGGGCACGAAGAGTCCGCCTTGCGCCTGCTGGGTGAAGGGCATGGCGATCGGGCCACGGGTCACGCCCTGAACGTCACCGTCCTGAGCCTGCTACTGGGGCAAGCGCTGCAACTGGATGCAGCCAGTCTGGGCATTTTGGGGCAGGCGGCGATGGTTCACGACATCGGCAAATCCGAACTTCCCGAGCGGGTCCGGTTTCGCGACGAGTCCTTCACCCCCACCCACTTCAAGCTGTATCAGGAACATGTCAGCCACAGCGTGCTGAAAGCCCGGCAGATGGGCCTGCCTCCCGCAGCGCTGCTGGCCATATCCCAGCACCACGAAATGGCGGACGGCACCGGCTTCCCCCTGGGTTTGAAGGTCGATAAAATGTCGCCAGTGGCCCGCATACTGGCCCTGATCAACCGCTACGACGGCCTGTGCAACCCGCCCAATCCGCTGAAGGCGCTCACCCCCCACGAGGCCTTGTCCCTGATATTCAGCTCCATGAAAGAGCGCTTCGACAAAGTGACACTGAATGCATTCATACGCCTGATGGGGGTGTACCCGCCGGGCTCAGTCGTGCAACTCACCGATGAGCGCTATGCGCTGGTCATGTCCGTGAATGCCTCGCGCCCTCTCAAGCCCAGGATTCTGGTGCATGACAGCGCCGTGGCCAGCGAAGACGCCATCTTTCTCGATTTACAAACGGCCAATGCCTTGGGTATTCAGCGCAGCCTGCGCCCTGACCAACTCCCGCGCCATGCCCTGAACTATCTGTGCCCGCGTCAGCGCATCTGCTATTACTTTGAACGTGCCGTCACCGACTGTACATCGACCGAGATGCCGGCATGAGCTTCATCCATTGGTCCCCCCTGATCGAAGGCCTTCTGGAAGCCGTCTGGCTGGTTGACCCCAAGACGCTACGCATCACGGCAGCCAACACCGCCTCGGCACGGCTGCTACAGGTGGACATCAATGACCTGGCCGGCGTCCCGGTATCCGAACTGACTTCATCGCCCGAAGATCTGGTGTACTGGCAGTCGGCCGAAGAAGGGGCTCATCAGCCGCTCCAATCCGAAACCCTGCTCAAGCGCTCGGACGGATCGACCCTCCGGGTTTACCGCCGCGTGAGCCTGATCGATCTGCCCAGCGGTGACCAGGTTTTCCTGGTCGCCATGCAGGACAAAACCCAGCAACACCTGACCGAGCAGCGTCTGGAAACGTTGCTGCTGGAACTGCGCGCCACCCTCGAATCCACCGCCGACGGCATTCTGGTTTGCGACCTGGATGGCCACATCCGGGCCTTCAACCGACTCTTTGCCCAACTCTGGGGGTTGCCGGACGCCTTGCTGGTCCAGAAAAACGATGAATCGGTGCACCAGTGGCTCAACGGCCAGCTCACCGATCCCGCCACGTACCAGCGTCGTCTGGGCGAAATCCAACGATCGCCGCTGCTCGAATCCAACGACATCCTGGTGTTGCAGAGCGGCAAGATTCTGGAGCGCCTCACCCGGCCCCAACTGGCTCGCGGCCGACCGATTGGCCGGGTTTTCGTTTTTCGTGACATCACCGAAAAAACCGCCACCGAAGCCCAGCTCAAACTCGCGGCCAAAGTCTTCGAGTCCAGTCTGGATGCGATTTTCATCACCGACCCGTTGGGCATCGTCCTGACGTGCAACCCGGCGGCGCAAGAACTGACGCTTTTGCCTTCCGACAGCCTGCAAGGGGTGGCCGTCTGCTCGCTTTTTTCCTCCCCCCACCTGCCCGACTGGCGTTCGAGCATCCAGCACCAGTTGGCGCAGGCGGGCTTCTGGGAAGGGGAGCTCTGGCACCACCGCGAGGACATGACAGTCGTCACCCTGCAAGCTTCCTGGGTGGTGCTTCGTGGTGCCCAAGGCCAAGCCCTCAACACGGTGCTGTTTGTCAAGGATCTGTCCGAAAAAATCGCGGCGCAACAACGCATCGAGCAACTGGCCTACACCGATGCCCTGACCGGTTTGCCCAATCGGCTCATGCTCACCGAGCGGGTGAATCATGCCATTCGCCTGGCCCAACGCAGCGGGCAAGGGTTCGCGATGTGCTTTCTCGATCTGGACCGATTCAAAAGCATCAACGACTCGCTGGGGCATCTGTTTGGCGATCTGGTCCTGACTGAAATGTCCCAGCGCCTCAGGCAATGCCTGCGGCAGACCGACACCTTGTGCCGTCTTGGGGGCGACGAGTTCGTGATCCACCTGCACGACACCGACGCCGGTGGTGCTGAAATCACCGCACAGCGCATCATCGAGGCCGTGGCGCGGCCTGTTGAGATCGATGGCATGCATTTCACACTGTCATGCAGCCTCGGTATTGCCCTGTACCCTCAGGACGCCGAATCGCTCGATGAACTGATACGCCACGCCGACACGGCCATGTACCAGGTGAAGGACCGGGGCAAGGGGCACTACCGCTTCTATCAGCCCCAGATGAATGCCGATCTGCTGTCGCGCATCCAACTCGACCACGCCTTGCGTGAGGGCCTGCCCAACAAAGAATTTGTCCTGCATTACCAGCCACGCGCCTCCCTGCGCCAGGACCCGTCGCGCGCCTGCGAGGCCTTGGTCCGCTGGAAACGCCCCGGCCATGGGCTGGTCATGCCTGGCGAGTTCATCACCGTGGCCGAGGAAACCGGCTTCATCGTGGCGCTGGGCCACTGGGTCATGGAAGAGGCCATTCGGCAGGCGAGGGTCTGGCTCGATGCCGGGTACCCCTGCCAGGTGGCCGTCAATGTGTCGGCTTTGCAGTTCCAGCAGTTGGATCTGGTCTCCACGGTGGCGGACTTGCTCGCGACATACGCGCTGCCTGCACGGTGGCTGGAACTGGAACTGACGGAGTCCATCCTGATCCACGACGCAGAAGAAGCGCTGGGCAAGCTCGAAGCACTGGAAGCCCTGGGCGTCCACCTGGCCCTCGACGACTTTGGCACCGGCTTTTCCAGTTTGACTTATCTGAAGCGTTTCCCGCTGCACAAGCTGAAAATCGACCGCAGCTTCATTGCATCGGTGCATGAAAACGGGGCCGACGAGGCCATCGTGGCCGCCATGATCCAGATGGGTCATGCACTGAACATGGAAGTGGTGGCAGAAGGCGTGGAACGGACCGATCAACTGGCCCGCCTTCAGGCCCTGGGCTGTGACCATTTCCAGGGCTTCCTTTTCAAGCGGGGACTCCCCGAGCCGGACATGACCCGCCTGTTGCAGGCGGCCGACTGGGCTTAAACCGTTTGTGCCCAGGTAGCGAGATCGCTCGGGGTTTTCGCACCCAGTTTGGTGTGGGCAATCTGCCCCTGGGCATTGAACACCACGTTGAAAGGCACACCACCAGTCGGATTGCCCAGTTGTCGGCTTAGGTCGGTGCCACCGATGCCACCGATCGCGATCGGGAAATCGATCGTTTGCCTCTGCAGGAACTCACGCACGGCACTGGGCCGATCGATCGCCATGCCCAGCACCGTCCAGCCGCGGGCCTGGTGCTCCCGGTAAAAGGTGTTGAGCGCAGGCATCCCGCGGACACAGATCGGGCACCAGGTGGCCCAGAAATTGACCAACAGAGGCCGACCCTTGAAATCGCTCAGGGCGATAGGCCGACCCGCAGGGTCCTCCCAGGTGGACTGCCAGAAGCCGTCCAGGGCATTGCCTTGCACCGCATGGGGCTGCAATCGCCACCAACCGATACCCACTCCGGCCAGACCGGCTGCGGCGGCCACACCGGCCACCAACCAATGTCGTTTGTTCATCATGACAGAGACGGCGTTGTTTCAAGCAAGTTTCGCAAGGCGGCGGCACCACCGCGCGGCCGCCGCCCTTGTGCATCCGGCAGCAAGGCACCACGCTGCGCTTGCGTCGGGTTGACCAACAGGTGGAGTCCCACCCAGTTCTGCAAGCCCTCGGGGCGGGTCTGCAGGCTGAGCACATCCACGGCATGACCCTGCAAGCCCTTGGCTTGGGCGGCCTCGTAAGGCTGCTGACGATTGATCAGCCACCACTCCACCGCCTTCGGGTCATCGCTGAAAAGCTGGAGATACACATCACTCAGGCGCGTGGCGGTACCCTGCCACACCGCGCCACCCAGCAGCGGTTCAAAGTCCGCCAGACGCTCCATCCAGACCAGCGCCAGCTCGCGCAAGGCCCGCAACTCGCCCGGCTGGGTATCGGCACAAAAAAGGGCGATGTGCTCACGCACAGCGTGCTCCACCGCCACGTTGTCGGGCAGTGCGGTACGCGGCGGGAGCCGCAAATTCTTCAGCGCACGCCGCTTGGCCGGGCCGTATTCAAGACCTTCCTCGACCACACAGACAGCCGCTGCCGCGGCGATCTCGGACTGGATGCTGTTCATGGTGGCTATTGTCAATGATTCACGCCCAAGACGCCGGATAATGCCGGGATGCACATACACATCCTCGGCATTGGTGGCACTTTCATGGGCGGCGTGGCCGCCTTGGCTCGTGAAGCGGGGCACCGCGTGACCGGCTGTGATGCCGGGGTCTATCCGCCCATGAGCGATCAGTTGCAAGCCCTGGGCATCGAGCTGATCGAGGGTTACGGTGCCGACCAGATGGCGCTGCGACCCGATGTGTTCGTGGTCGGCAACGTGGTCTCACGCGCCCGCCGGCCCGATGGCAGCCCCCAATTCCCCCTGATGGAAGCGATTCTGGACGCGGGTGCCCGTTACACCAGCGGCCCGCAGTGGATGAGCGAGCACATTCTGCACGCTCGCCACGTGCTGGCGGTGGCCGGCACGCACGGCAAAACCACCACCACGTCGATGCTGGCCTGGCTGCTCGAAGAAGCCGGGCTGAAGCCGGGCTTTCTGGTCGGGGGCGTGCCCTTGAACTTTGGCGTGTCGGCCCGGCTGGGCCAGGGCGCAGCGTTTGTGATCGAGGCCGACGAATACGACACCGCTTTTTTCGACAAGCGCAGCAAGTTCGTGCATTACCGCCCACGCACCGCCGTGCTCAACAACCTGGAATTCGACCACGCCGACATTTTTGACGACCTCGCCGCCATCGAACGGCAGTTCCACCACCTGGTGCGCACGGTACCGGCGAGCGGGCGAGTGGTGTTCAACGCCCTCGAAGAACCCCTGCAACGGGTGCTGCACCAAGGTTGCTGGAGCGCACAGCGCAGCTTCGGTGCCGCCGTGAGCGACTTCACCGCCGACGGCGAACCCAACGCTTTCACCGTGCTGCACGGCGGCCAGCCGCAGGGGCGGGTGCATTGGGCGCTCAGCGGCATGCACAACCAGCTCAATGCGCTGGCCGCCATTGCCGCCGCCGAACACCTGGGGGTGCCAGTGGCGCAGGCCTGCGCGGCCCTGGGCCGCTTCCAGAACGTGCGACGGCGCATGGAAGTGCGTGGCACGGTGCCCACCAGCGCCGACCCCATCGTCATCATCGACGACTTTGCCCACCACCCGACGGCCATCCGCACCACGGTGGACGGATTGCGCCGCCAGCTCGACCAGTCGGGCCGACTGGCGGCACGGATACTGGCGGTGTTCGAACCCCGCTCCAACACCATGAAGCTGGGCACCATGAAGGCACAACTGCCGTGGAGCCTGGAACACGCCGACTTGGCCTTCTGCCACAGCGGCGCACTGGGCTGGGACGCCACCGAAGCACTGGCCCCGATGGCGGCCCGCGCCCACGTGGCGGCGTCGATCGAGCAACTGCTGGCGCAGGTGGTCGCCGCCGCCCGGCCCGGCGACCAGGTGCTGTGCATGAGCAACGGGGGCTTTGGTGGCATCCACCAGAAGCTGCTCGATGCGCTGAACCAGCGCTGGCGCGGTGGCCAGCGGGTTCAGCACTGACGCGCTCAAGCCGCCCGGCTGCGGCGCGTCTGCACCGCATCGGCCAAGGTCTGCAGCAACTGCACCGAGTGATCCCAGTCTATGCAGGCGTCGGTGATGCTCTGGCCGTATGTCAGCGCGTTGACATCGTCCTTGCCCGGGGTGAATTTCTGCGCACCGGCTTTCAGGTGGCTTTCCACCATCACGCCAAACACCTGCCGCGAACCGCCCGCGATCTGTCCCGCCACGTCGGCGGCCACGTCCATCTGCCTGAGGTGCTGCTTGCTGCTGTTGGCGTGGCTGCAATCGACCATCAGGGTCGCTGGCAGTTTGGCCGCCGCCAGCTCGGCGCAGGCCTCGGCCACGCTGTCGGCGTCGTAATTGGGCGTTTTGCCCCCGCGCAGGATGATGTGGCAATCGGCGTTGCCTTTGGTCTGGACGATCGCCACCTGGCCGTTCTTGTGTACCGACAGGAAGTGGTGCCCGCGGCTGGCGGCCTGGATCGCGTCGGTGGCAATGCGGATGTTGCCGTCGGTGCCGTTCTTGAAGCCGATCGGCGCACTCAGGCCCGAGGCCAGCTCACGGTGCACCTGGCTTTCGGTGGTGCGGGCACCGATGGCACCCCAACTGATCAGGTCGGCGATGTACTGCGGGCTGATGACGTCGAGGAATTCGCTGCCCGCCGGCAGGCCCAGGCGGTTGACCTCGATCAGCAACTGGCGGGCCATGCGCAGCCCCTCGTCGATGCGGAAGCTGCCATCGAGGTAGGGGTCGTTGATCAGGCCTTTCCAGCCCACCGTGGTGCGTGGTTTCTCGAAATAGACGCGCATCACGATTTCCAGCGTGTCCTGGTGCTGGTCGCGCAGGGCTTTCAAGCGCCGGGCGTACTCCAGGGCCGCCGCCGGGTCGTGGATGGAGCACGGCCCGATGATGACGAGCAAGCGGTCGTCCTTGCCGTGCAGGATGTCGTGTACGCGCTTGCGCGTGTCGCCGATCAGTTTTTCCACCGCTGTGCCGTGGATGGGAAAGAAGCGGATCAGGTGTTCAGGAGGCGGAAGCACGGTGATGTCCTCAATGCGTTGGTCGTCGGTCTGGCTGGTGCGGTCGGCGGGGTGCGCATACCAGATGTCGGTGACGGCCGTGGTGGTCTTGCTCATGGGTGAACTCCTGAATCGAGGGGGCAAAGGCAAAAAAAAACCGCCGGTGGAACCGACGGTTGGTGTGAGGCTTGGGCTTTGGGGCTAGGCTTGGCTCTCTCTTCCGTCGGTGACGCGTGAGAACCAAAAATAGGCAAAGTTAAAGCGGCTTGCTTTCATGCGATGCAATGTACCACAAACTGCATGACGGCTGGCTGACAAACGCCGCGCCGGTGTGGCCAAGCAGTCACACTGGCTTCATGCGGTGCCGCCCACGGTCAGGCTTTCCATGCGCAGGGTCGGCTGCCCGACGCCCACCGGGACGCTCTGGCCTTCCTTGCCGCAGGTGCCCACGCCGCTGTCGAGCGCCATGTCGTTGCCGATCAGGCTGACCTTTTTAAGCGACTCCGGCCCACTGCCCACGATGGTGGCACCCTTGACCGGGTACTTCAGTTGGCCATCTTCCACCCACCAGGCCTGGCTGGCGCTGAACACAAACTTGCCGCTGGTGATGTCCACCTGGCCGCCACCGAAGTTGCTGGCGTACAGCCCTTTTTTGATGCTGGCGATGATTTCCGCCGGTTCTTTGTCGCCACCCAGCATGTAGGTGTTGGTCATGCGCGGCATCGGCAAATGGGCATAGCTCTCGCGGCGGCCGTTGCCGGTGGGCTTGACGCCCATCAGGCGGGCATTCAGGCTGTCCTGGATGTAGCCGCGCAAAATACCGTCTTCGATCAGGACGTTTTGCTGGCTGGCGCAGCCTTCGTCATCGACATTGAGGGAGCCGCGGCGGTCGGCCAAGGTGCCGTCGTCGAGCACGGTCACGCCTTTGGCGGCCACGCGCTTGCCGATCATGCCGCTGAAGGCGCTGCTGCCCTTGCGGTTGAAGTCCCCCTCCAGCCCGTGGCCGACGGCTTCGTGCAACAGCACACCCGGCCAACCCGGCCCGAGCACGACCGTCATTTCACCCGCTGGGGCGGGTCGGCTGTCGAGGTTGACCAGCGCCGCCTGCACCGCCTCGTCCACATAGCGGGCGGTCAGCCCGTCATCGAAACGATCCAGGCCAAACCGGCCACCCCCGCCCGAAGAACCCATTTCACGGCGGCCCTGGTGTTCGGCAATCACCGTGACGGACAGGCGCACCAGCGGACGCACGTCGGCTGCCAGCGTGCCATCGGCGCGCGCCACCAGCACCACGTCGTACTCGCTGGCCAGGCCCGCCATGACCTGCACGATGCGCGGGTCCTTGGCCTTGGCCAGCCGTTCGACCCGTTCCAGCAGCGCCACCTTGGCCGCGCTGTCGAGGGTGCTGATGGGGTCGTGCGCCGGGTACAGCGAGCGGGACTTGGCGACCTTGCGGGCACCCACCTTCACCCTGCGGCTCTGGCCCTGGGTGCCGATGGTACGCACGCTGTGAGCGGCATCCTGCAGCGCCGCCCAGGACAGATCGTCCGAATAGGCGAACGCGGTTTTTTCGCCACACACGGCACGCACCCCGACCCCCTGGTCGATGCTGAAACTACCGGTTTTGACGATCCCCTCCTCCAGGCTCCAGCCTTCGGAGCGGGTGTACTGGAAATACAGATCGGCGTCGTCCACCCCCGGCACCAGAATGGCACCCAGCGCTCGCCGCACATGGGTTTCATCGAGGCCATACGGGGCCAGCAGCAGGTCGTGGGCGGTGGCCAGTCGGGCCAGGGTGGGTTCTCGTGCAATCATGCCTGCATTGTAGGAAGTTACCGTCAGGGTTGCTGCAACCGGCTCGAGCGGGCAATCGCCAACAGTATGCCCAGGCTGGCACCCAGCGTCACCATGGCCGTGCCCCCGTAACTCAGGAAAGGCAGCGGCAAGCCGACCACCGGCAAAATGCCGCTGACCATTCCCATGTTGACAAAGGCATAGACGAAATGCACCAGCGTCAAGGCCGCAGCCAGCAGCCGCGCAAACGGGGTGGGTGCCGCCACGGCAATTTTCAGGCCGCGCCAGATCAGAAAGAAGAAGGCCGCCAGCAGCAGCAGCACGCCCATGAAGCCGAACTCCTCGGCAAAGGCAGCGAAAATGAAGTCGGTCGTGCGTTCGGGCACGAAGTTGAGTTGGGTCTGGGTGCCCTCCATGAAGCCGCGGCCCCACAGCCCCCCCGCGCCGATGGCGATCATCCCCTGGATGATGTGAAAGCCCTGGCCCAGCGGATCTTGCATCGGGTCCAGCAGGGTGCAGACGCGCCGACGCTGGTATTCGTGCAGGATGTGCCAGTCGATGCCGGGGGCGCACCAGACCGGCCCCATGAGCACCAGCGCGATGATCCCGACTGCGCCCAGCAGCACGGGCGGGATGACCAACTTCCAGCTCAGCCCGGCAAAAAAGATCACGAACAGCCCGGACGATGCGATCAGCAAGGTCGTGCCCAGATCGGGTTGCCGCAGGATGAGCGCCGACGGGATGGCCACGATCAGGCCCGCCACCACGAAGTCCAGGCTGCTCAAGCGGCCTTCGCGTTGCTGGAACCACCAGGCCAGCATCAGCGGCAAGGCGATTTTCATGATCTCGCTCGGCTGGATCACCACGATGCCGACATCGACCCAGCGCTGCGAGCCGTTGCGGCTGATGCCGAACAAAGCGACGGCGACCAGCAGGCCCACACCGACGACGTACATGGGCAGCGCCAGCGCCATCAGCTTCTGGGGCGGCACCAGGGCCACCAGCAGCATGACGCCCGCAGCAATCATCAGGTTGCGGGCGTGAAGCTCGAAGCGGCCCGGCAGTTCGTAGGCCACCGAATACATGACCCCCAAGCCCATGACGCCCAGCAGCACGACGACCGCCACCAAGGGCCAGTCGAACCCCTGGACGAGCGGCACTACACGGCGCCACAGGGGCGGTCTGTCAATCACTACCACGGCCATAACCATGCATTATCCTTCGCTGATGACCCGCGCGAGCACGCCTTGCATGTTTTTGCCAGGCGCAGCGGCGCAGCGACGGCTCCCCTGCCCCTGACTGGACACCACCCCCATGGCCAAAGACAAAACCCTCTACGCCTGCCACGCCTGTGGCGGCACCACCCCGCGCTGGCTGGGCAAATGCCCGCACTGCAACGCCTGGAACAGCCTGGTGGAAACCGTGGCCGATGCCCCCTCCCCCCCCAGCAAGAACCGCCTGAGCGCGGCGGCCAAGGGGCTGGCCCCCACCGCCGAACTGGCGGTGCTCAGCGAGATCGAGGCCGCCGATGTGGCACGCACGCCCACCGGCCTGGGCGAACTGGACCGGGTGCTGGGCGGCGGCATGGTCGAAGGCGGCGTGGTGCTGATCGGCGGCGACCCCGGCATCGGCAAATCGACCCTGCTGCTGCAGGCGCTCGACGCGCTGCAACGCGCTGGCCTGGACACGCTCTACGTGACGGGCGAAGAAAGCGGTGCCCAGGTGGCGCTGCGTTCGCGTCGGCTCGGGCTGGCCCAGAGCCAGGTGAAGGTGCTGGCCGAAATCCAGTTGGAAACCATTCTGGCCACGCTGGAGGCCCAACAACCCGCCATTGCCGTGATCGACTCGATCCAGACGCTGTACTCCGACCAGTTGAGTTCAGCCCCGGGTTCGGTGGCGCAGGTGCGCGAATGCGCCGCCCACCTGACGCGCGCCGCCAAGGCCAGCGGGGTGGCCATCGTGCTGGTGGGCCACGTCACCAAAGAGGGCGCACTGGCTGGCCCGCGCGTGCTGGAACACATGGTGGACACCGTGCTCTACTTCGAGGGCGAAACCCACAGCAGCTACCGCTTGATTCGCGCCATCAAGAACCGCTTTGGCGCGGTCAATGAGATCGGCGTCTTCGCCATGACGGACAAAGGCCTGAAGGGGGTGAGCAACCCCAGCGCCATCTTCCTTGCCCAGCACGCGCAGCCCGTGCCCGGCAGTTGCGTGCTGGTGACGCTGGAAGGCACCCGGCCCCTGCTGGTGGAAATTCAGGCCCTGGTGGACAGCGGCGGCCCCAGCCCGCGCCGCCTGAGCGTGGGCCTGGAGCGCGACCGCCTGGCCATGCTGCTGGCGGTGCTGCACCGGCACGCGGGCGTGGCCTGCATGGACCAGGACGTGTTCGTCAACG
>DBAZ01000086.1 GCA_002291945.1 Tepidimonas sp. UBA997 | reverse complement strand
GCCATCTCGTTTTGCCGTGTACTCGGGCGACGTACCCACCGCCGTCGCCCTGATGCTGTGCGGTGGGCAAGGCAACGTGAGCGTGACCGCCAATGTGGCCCCCCGCCTGATGCACCAACTCTGCGCCGCCGCTATCAGCGGCGATGTCCAGACTGCCATGGCCATCCAGATGAAACTGATGCCGGTACACAAGCATCTGTTCATCGAGCCCAACCCGATTCCCGTCAAGTGGGCCTTGGCGCAGATGGGCTGCTGTGGTGCCACCCTGCGCCTGCCACTGACCCCGCTAACCCCCCAGAGCGAGTCGGTGGTGGCCGGTGCCCTGCGATCCGCTGGCCTGCTGTAAGGCATTGCTTCAACCGACCCCCACCCGATTTTGCCTCCCATGATGCAGCCCACCACTCCCCAGACGCTCCTACCTGCCCGATCCACCCGATCTGCCTTGGTTCCTTACACCCGCCTCACGGCCTTGGCCCTGGCGGTCACGCTGGTCTCCGGCTGCTCGGTGCTGCAAGAAGACCGCATCGACTACCGCAGCGCCCGCCCGGCCCATTCGCTCGAAATCCCGCCCGATCTGACCCAGCTCACCCGCGACCCCCGCTTTGCTGCCCCTGCAGGCGTGGCCACCGCGACGGGCCTGCAAGCGGCGCAACCGCAAGCCGGCGCCCCCACCGCCGCCACGCAGATCGGTGATGTGCGTATCGAGCGTGCAGGCAGCCAACGCTGGCTGGTGGTGAATCGCCCGCCCGAACAACTCTGGAGCCCGATCCGCGACTTCTGGCAGGAAAACGGCTTTGTGTTCACGCTCGACCAGCAGAATCTGGGGCTGCTGGAAACCGACTGGGCCGAGAACCGCGCCCAGATTCCACAAGACTTCATCCGCGCCACCATCGGCCGCCTGTTCGAGAACCTCTACTCCACCGGCGAACGCGATCGCTTCCGCACCCGCCTGGAGCGCAGCCCCGATGGCGGCACCGAAATCTACATCAGCCACCGCGGCATGATCGAGGTGTTCACCAGTGCCCGGCAGGACGCGACCATGTGGCAACCACGCCCGGCCGACCCGGAACTGGAAGCCGAATTCCTGCGTCGGCTGATGGTCAAGCTGGGCGTGCCCCAAGAGCAATCGCAGGCGCTGATGGCGGCTGCCGTCGTGCAACCGGCTGCCCGCATCGCCCACGTGAACAACCAGCCTGTGGTGCAGATCGCCGAAGGGTTCGACCGTGCCTGGCGTCGCGTCGGTCTGGCACTAGACCGCACCGGTTTCACGGTGGAAGACCGGGATCGCTCGCAAGGAACCTACTTCGTTCGCTATGTGGCACCCGACCCGTCACTTGAAACGGCGCGTCCCGGCCTGCTCGGACGTGTCTTTGGTGGTGGCCAGCGCCAAGCGCAAGCCGAGCCCATGCGTTACCGGATTCGGGTTAGCACGGCGGGCGAACTGACGACGGTGTCGGTGCTGTCGGCGGATGGCCAGCCTTCGACATCGGCCAACGTGCAGCGCATCTTGCAGGTGTTGGCCGATGACCTGAAGTAAGGCCGCCCGAGGACAGGCTCGGCAGGCGTGCGCTCACGCTGGGCGCACATGAAAAACCTTCAGCCACCGCTTGAAGGTTTTTTTTCTGGACTGTAATGGAATACGAATCATTGTCGTTTATACTTTTATATCGATCAAGAAACTTTGCTCATCATGCATCGTCATCACCATCATCTCCATGCCCCGCACACCCTCATCAAACCCGTTGCCCTGGCCGCGATCCTGACCGCCCATGCGCTGCTGACCGACGTCGCCGCCCAAGACGGCGGCACGCGCCCGAATTGGGCTGCTTACTCCATGCTCGAAACGGTGGTGGTCACGGGCGCTCGGTCGGAACGCACCCTGGAGTCCACGCCTGCGGCGGTGGATGTGCTGCAAGGCGAAGACCTCGACCCGGCGCGAGTCCAGGACATCCGCGACCTCGTGCGGGACTTGCCTAACGTGAGTGTCAGGCGTGCGCCACAACGTTTCGGGCCAGCCATCGGGAGCACCGGCAGGGACGGCAACGCGGGGTTCAACATCCGAGGCCTGGAAGGCAATCGCGTCCTGCTGACCGTGGATGGGGTGCGCATTCCTCGCTCGCTCAGCGGTGGCCTGTTTGGCAATGCCGCCTTTGGTCGAGACTACTACGACATGGGGCTGGTCTCGAAAGTGGAAATTGTGCGGGGTGCCAGCTCAGCCCTGTACGGCTCTGACGGCTTGGCCGGCATGGTGGCCATGACCACGATAAGCCCCCAAGACCTACTCGGCCCCGGGCAGGCGCTGGGCGCAAGAATGGGGGTCGCGCTTGACAGCGAAAACCAGGGCTGGAATGCCGGGGTCATGCTTGCAGGTCAACTGAGTGAGTCGGTTCAGTGGCTCGGGAGTGTCAGGACGGGGCGCTCTCAAGCCCTCGACAATCAGGGTCGAGTCGGTGGGCTGGGAGCCAGCCGGACCGAACCGAATCCGCAGAGAGATCGGGATGACTCCTTCATGGGCAAACTGGTTCTGACCCCATCTGCCGACCAACAGCACACGCTCACACTGCTTCAAGTGAACAAGGAATCCAGGGTGGATGCCCAGAGCGCCGAAAGTGTGGTCGGTCTGGGGTGGAGAACCGACGACTTGCTGGGCACCAGTGCCACGGAAAAGCAAAGGTTGAGCTGGCAAAGCCGCTGGACGGTCGAGCACCAGATGGCCGACGAGGTACGCTTCACCCTGGCCCACCAGCGCGCCAATGCCAACGAGCGCTCAGTGGAAAGCCGCACGCGAGTCGCCATCGTGGGCGCTCCTACACCCCCTGTGGGGAGCCGACAGGAACGCATCCGCGACATCAGCTACGACGAGCAACTGTGGCAGGCCGTGCTGCAAGCCGAAAAAACGCAGGCCGTTGGGCCGAACTGGGCGCACACTTGGGTTTATGGCATCGAATGGACGCAGACCGACCTGAGCAACCTGCTGACCGGCACCATCCCGCCTGCCGGAGAGTCCTTCCCATTGAAACGTTTCCCGGATACGACCGAAACCACTTGGGGCGCATTTTTGCAAAGCGAATGGGTCAGTGACCGCTGGAGCATCATCCCAGCCGTGCGCCTAGACCGTTTCAAGATCCAGCCTGAAGCCGATCCGCTGTTCCGTGCTGCATCCAGCTCCTTGTCAGACAGCGCCATTTCACCCAAGCTGGGCGTGATTTTCAGGCCGACGCAGACGGCCAGCATTTTCGGCAATGTCGCCGCCGGTTTTCGTGCCCCGAGTGCCCACGAGATCAACAGCGGCTTTGAAAACCCGATTTCAACGGGTGGGCGTAACCCTTATCGAACCATCCCGAACCCCCATCTGAAGCCAGAGACCAGCCGCACGCTGGAGCTCGGAGCACGCGGCCAAGCCAACCGGGTCGAGTGGGAGGTGGTCGCCTTTGCCGGTCGCTACAGAAACTTCATTTCCGACAACCCCGAGTTTTTGCGCACCGAGGGTGGGACGGACATTCTTCAATTCATCAACCGCGATCGGGTGCAACTCAGTGGTCTGGAATTGAAATCCCGCTGGCAGGTCGCCCCAAGAACTTGGCTACGGGCCAGCTACGGTTACACGCAAGGCAAAGACTCGACCACCCAACGTCCGATCAACTCGGTCAACCCCGCCGAGTTGAGTCTGGGCATCGATCACCGACATGGGGCCTGGTCAGTAGGTGCCACCCTGACACACACCGCCCGCAAATCGCCCGCCGACATCGATTTCACCCCACTTCCGACCCAGTTTGCCACCCCTTCTTACACCACGCTCGACCTGAGCGCCAGTTGGCAACTGCGGCCCGGTTTACGATGGAGTGCCGCCGTCAGAAACCTCACCAACGAGACCTACTGGGAGTGGGGCAACGTCCGCGGAGTGCCGACAGCGAGCCCGGGCCGAGACGCCTTCAGTGCGCCGGGGCGCAGTCTGGCTGTGGCCATCACGGCCGATTTTTGACACCCTTCATCATCTGACCCTATGACTACCTCCCCTGATCTGGATTCGATACGGGCCGCCTGCCGGGCTTTCCCGCAGGGCTTCAAAACCCTGTACCTGGGCACCAGCGCGAGCGACGGCCAGCCCGAAGCCAGCTATGCCCCTTTTGTCGCCGACAAAGGCAAATACTATGTCTATCTGAGCGATCTGGCCAGACATTCTGCCAATCTGCGGGCCAACCCCCGCTGCAGCGTCTTGTTCATCGAAGCGGAGGGCGAGGCGCAACACCTGTTTGCCCGAAAACGGCTGACTCTGCGTTGTGCCGTTCGCGAGCATGAGCGTAGCTCGGAAGCGTTTGAGCACATGCTCGCGCTGTTTCAGGCACGTTTTGGCAAGTTCATGGAGGTGATACGACCGCTGCAAGACTTTCGTCTTTTTGAACTCGCACCGCTGTCGGGCTCCTACGTGGCTGGTTTTGCCAAAGCCTATGCCCTCGACGGCCACGACTTGGCCGACATCCGGCACCGGCAAGAACAGGGGCACCTCAGCCCCGATGCGGCATCACAGAGCCGTCTGGCCCAGGAACTTAGCCCATGAGCCCGATCCGAACCGCGCAGCAGGTTCGTGCCGATTTCGAAGCCGCCAGGCAACGAGGCCTGCGCGCCAAAGAAGCCGCCGAACACATCGGCTTGACCGAGGGCGCTGCGCTGGCCGCCTATGCAGCGACGCAAATGCCTGTGCTGAAGGCGATTCCCGTCAAGGCCCCGCTGACCGTCTATGCACTCAAACCCCGCTGGCTCGACATCCTCCAGTCGCTGCAGGTGTGTGGCCCCGTGCTGGCACTGACGCGCAACGAAAGCACCGTCCACGAAAAAACCGGGGTCTATGAAAAAGTCTCGGGCAATCAGACGATGGGGCTGGTGCTAGGCCCAGACATCGACCTGCGCCTCTTGTTCGACCGCTGGGCCGGTGGACTTCTGGTGCTAGAGCCGGGCGGCGCGAGCGACACCCATGCCCGCTCCAGCCTGCAGTTTTTCGACCGGCGAGGCGTCGCCGTACACAAAGTGTTCCCTGTGGCCAGTACCGACCGGGATGCCTGGAACCAGATGGCAAGCGCCTGGGTGGACACCAGCCAGACCGTGGCCTTCGACCCCACCCTGGCACCGTTGGCCCGCCGGGGGGGTCATGTGCGCGACCCGGAGGCACTGATCGCCGACTGGGCTGCCATGACCGATACGCACCAGTTCGTCGGCTTGCTCAACGACCATGAGGTGGAGCGCTTGCCCGCGCTCCATGCCGCCGCCGGACACTTTGCACGCCGGGTTGGCAACTCGGCGGTTCGGCTCGCGCTGTATCAGGCCTCCTTCAGCGGACTGTCGATCATGGTTTTCGTCGGCAGCACGGGCTGCATTCAGATTCATACCGGGCCAGTCAGCCGTATCGAACCCATGAACATACATGGCAAGGAATGGCTCAATGTGCTCGATCCGGGCTTCAACCTGCACCTACGCGAAGACCTGATTGCCGCGTGCTGGGTGGTTCAAAAACCCACCGACGACGGCATCGTCACCTCGCTGGAAGTGTTTGATGCGCAAGGTGAACTCATGGCGCTGCTGTTTGGCCAGCGCAAGCCCGGACAGCCCGAGCAACAGGGCTGGACAGACCTGCTCGCCGACATCCACACCCACGACATCCACGACCACGACATGCACGACCACGACATGCACACCCACGACACGCCAGACTCACGCAACGCCACGGCATCTTGAAACCCACAGCCCCCCATGAATCCATCAAGTCAGCCCAAACGGCACGACAACGTCTCGCGCAGAAGCGCACTGACCAGGCTGTGGGGCGGCGCGCTGGCTGGCTCAGCCGCGCTGGGCGCTGGCGCCGTTTTACCCTGGTCTGCGCGTGCGCAGACGGTCAACACCGTCCGCCCGAATGAACGGCTGATCAGTCTGGGGGGCGGCATCACAGAGGTGGTCTATGCGCTGGGCGCTGAAAACCAGTTGGTCGGAACCGATACGACCAGCCTGTACCCTGTGGCAGCTCAGCATACGCCCAAAGTCGGTTATCTGCGCTCCCTCTCGGCGGAAGGCTTGCTGTCGCTGCGCCCCACCGCGCTGGTTGCGAGCAGCGAAGCAGGGCCACCCGTGGTGCTGGACCAACTGCGTGCCGCCCGAGTCCGTATCGAACTCGTGCCCATCGACCATACCTGGGCCGAGGTGCAGCGCAAGGTCGAAGCGGTGGGCCGTGCGACCGCCAAAGTCGCCGAATCGCGCATCCTCCAAGCCCGGCTGGACGCCCAATGGCAGGACAGTCTGGCCTTCATCGCCGCCTTCAAACCGGCGCGGCCCCCGAGGGTGATGTTCATCCTCTCCCACTCTGGCTCACCGATGGTCTCGGGCAGCGCCACCGCCGCCGATGCGGTGATACGCTTCACGGGGGCGCGTAACGCCATCACCGGCTTTCGAGGTTATCGCCCCATGACCGCCGAAGCCGTGGTTGCCGCAGCCCCGGATGTGGTCTTGCTGACCACGCAAGGTCTGGACGCGATGGGGGGCGCTGAGCCATTCTGGAATCGGCCCGAGTGGCGACTGACGCCCGCCTGGCGGCAACGGCAGACGCGCCAGACACTGGTCCACCGGGATGCCCTGGAACTGCTGGGCTTCACGCCGCGCATGCCGCGATTGGTGCGCGATCTGCATGAAACGGTGGTCAGGGCATGAGTCAGCCGCTGTTGCGCTGGGAAAACCGCTTGCTGAGCTGGCCACCGCGCCGCCCTTCTGGGGGGCAACTGATCGCCGGCCTGAGCGTTTTGTTGGTGTTCGTCACGCTGTACGCCGCTGGTCAGGGGGCCTATGGTCTGGGCTGGCAGGAACTGATCGAGTTGCTGACGGGTGAACTCGCAGGAACCCCCGAAGGCGAGGCCTCGGCGCTGGTGTTCAACAACATTCGCTTACCCCGACTCATACTGGCCATCGCGGCCGGCGCAGCACTGGCAATGGCGGGTGCCCTGATGCAAGGCCTGTTTCGCAACCCGCTGGCCGACCCGGGCCTGATCGGCGTCAGCAGCGGGGCAGCGCTGGCGGCTGGCATCACCATTGTCATGGGTGCCTTGTGGTGGCCGGAGTTGCCCCGTGCGCTCGGCAGTTGGACGCTGGTGCTGATGGCCTTTCTGGGCGGTCTGGCCGTCACCTGGCTGATCTACAGCCTGTCGCAGGGCGAGGGGGGTACACGAGTCGGGCAAATGCTGTTGGCCGGCATCGCCGTCAATGCGCTCGCCGGTGCCGGGCTGGGCTTGCTCAACTACCTGGCCACGGATGAGCAATTGCGCAACCTGCAGTTCTGGCTCATGGGCAGTCTGGGCGGTGCCCGCTGGAGTGCCGTCTGGCTGGTCAGCGGGCTTTGCCTGCTTGCTCTGGTCGCCGGGATGCGGCTGTCGCATCCGCTCAACGCGCTGGCGCTGGGCGAAGCCCAGGCCACCCTGCTGGGCGTGGCGGTCGAGCGGGTCAAGCGGCAGGCGGTGATCATCACGGCACTGGCGGTCGGCGTCGTCACTGCAACCACCGGCATCATCGGCTTTGTCGGGCTGGTCGCCCCGCACATGGTGCGTCTGATGTGCGGCCCCGACCATCGCTGGGTGTTGCCCGGCTCGGCCTTGCTGGGTGCCAGCCTGGTGTTGCTGGCCGATGCGGCGGCGCGAACGCTGGTCGCACCGGCTGAACTGCCACTGGGGGTGCTGACCGCCTTGGTGGGTGTTCCCTTTTTCCTGCTGCTGCTGCGCAGCCGGGCCGCACGCCTGCTGTGAAAGTCCATCGATGATGCTGATGCGCACCTCCCCAACGCCCAGCGGGCTACACGCACGTGCTGTCGATCTCAGGGCGGGTGCGAAAACCCTTTTGCACGATGTATCGCTGGACTTGCAGCCGGGTGAAGTCGGCGCTCTGCTGGGCCCCAACGGTGCGGGCAAATCCACTTTACTGAGCGTGATCGCGGGACTCAAGCAGCCCAGCGGGGGTGAAATCCTGATCGACGGCGAGCGACTTCATTCCCATCGATTGCCCTTGCCGCAACTGGCGCAACGCCGCGCCTTCTTGCCACAGGACACCTTGGTGGCCTTCGACTTCACCGCCCGCGAGGTGGTGGAACTGGGCCGATACCCGCACCGAAGCAACCCTTCCCGCCACGAGGCCGACATCGTGCCAGCCGCCATGCGTATGACCGACAGTGGGCATCTGGCCGACCAGCGACTGGCTTGGCTCAGCGGCGGCGAGCGGCTGCGGGTTCAACTGGCTCGTGTGCTGGCCCAAATATGGGAGCCACGCCCCGACGGGCAGAGCCGCTGGCTGTTTCTCGATGAACCGACCTCGGCGCTGGACCTGCAGCATCAGCACGGTGTGCTCGACACCATCCGGCACTTTGCCAAGCAGCAATGTATCGGCATTCTGATGGTGCTGCACGATCTGAATTTGGCCTTGCGCTACACCGACCGCGTCTGGGTGCTCGAACAGGGCCGACTGATTGCCGCCGGCCCGGTGCAGGAGGTGCTCAACGGCAACATGCTTGCTGCCGTCTGGAACGTGCAAAGCAAGGAAGTGAGGGACGCCACCGGCATCCCTCAGATTCTCAGCACCGGCAAGCTGCGCTGAGTCAGGCCTCGAGCGCCACTGGCACCACCGGCATCGGGGTGCGGATGAGGTAGTCAAACGCACTCAACGACGCTTTGGCACCCTCGCCCGCCGCAATCACGATCTGCTTGTACGGCACAGTGGTGCAGTCACCGGCGGCAAACACGCCCGGCACATTGGTGTGGCCCTTGGCATCGACCACGATTTCGCCGAAGCGGCTCAATTCCACCGTGCCCTTGAGCCATTCGGTGTTCGGCACGAGGCCGATTTGCACAAAAATGCCTTCCAGTTCGACATGGTGCTCGGTGCCGGTGGCGCGATCCTGGTAGCGTATGCCATTGACCTTGTTGCCGTCGCCGGTGATCTCAGTCGTCTGGGCGTGGGTGACGATGGTCACGTTCGGCAGGCTCTTGAGCTTGCTCACCAGCACGGCGTCGGCCTTGAGCTGGTCGGCAAATTCGATCAGCGTCACGTGCGTCACGATGCCAGCCAAGTCGATGGCGGCCTCCACCCCGGAATTGCCGCCACCAATCACGGCGGTGCGCTTGCCCTTGAACAGCGGGCCGTCGCAGTGCGGGCAGTAAGCCACGCCCTGGTTGCGGTATTCGTTTTCGCCGGGCACGTTCACGTTGCGCCAGCGTGCCCCGGTGGACAGGATGATCGAGCGTGACTTGAGCACGCCGCCGTTGGCCAGCGTCACCGACACATAGCCGCCTTCCTGCTCGGCCGGGGTCAGCTTGACCGCCTGCTGCAGGTTCATGATGTCCACCTCGTAGTGCCTGACCTGCCGTTCCAGCGCTGCCGCAAACTTCGGACCATCGGTTTCCAGTACCGAAATGTAATTCTCGATCGCCAGCGTGTCGTTCACCTGACCACCAAAACGCACGGCAGCCACCCCCGTGCGTATGCCCTTGCGTGCGGCATACACGGCGGCCGCTGCCCCGGCGGGGCCGCCGCCGATGATCAGCACGTCGTAAGGGTCCTTGCTGCTGAGCTTGGCCGCGTCCTTTTCGGCCGACCTGGTGTCCAGCCTGGCCACGATCTCTTCCACTGCCATGCGGCCCGAGCCAAACACCTCGCCATTGAGGTACACCGTGGGCACCGCCATCACCTCGCGGTCGCTGACTTCCTGCTGGAACAGGTTGCCGTCGATCACCACGGTCTTGACCTTCGGGTTGAGCACAGCCATCAGGCTCAGCGCCTGCACCACGTCCGGGCAGTTGTGGCAGCTCAAGGACATATAGACCTCGAACTGGTAGTTGCCATCCAGCCCTTTGATTTGCTCGATCACCTCGGGATCGACCTTGGGCGGGTGCCCGCCAGTCCAGAGCAGCGCCAGCACCAGCGAAGTGAACTCATGCCCCAGCGGAATGGCAGCGAAGCGCAGACTCATGCCGCTGCCCAGGCGCTGCAGCGTGAAAGAAGGCTGACGGGCATCGGTGCCGTCGGTACGAACCTTGATCTTGTCGCATAGGCTGGCGATGGTCTGCAGCAGATCGACCATTTCGCGGCTGCTGTCGGAATCGTTGACCGTGGCCACCAGCTCAAACGGCTGGGTCACGCGCTCCAGGTAGGCTTTGAGTTGCGCTTTGAGGGTATCTTCAAGCATGGTTTTTTCCTTCAGATGGTGATCCGGTGATGGATCAACTGGTTTTTACTGACAGGGCTTAATTATGCATTTATTCTATTGATAGTCCAATAGGATAAAGCTAAACTATCTATAGACCAACCCGATGAGTGACGACGTGTGCACTCAAGGTCGCTCAAAATCACTTCCGGACGCCCAAAGTAAAAAGGGTGTCGCCACCGGCAACACCCTTTGGACTGCTCGCAAACGCGAAACAGCAAACGGTTCAGATCTTGCCGACCAGTTCCAGCGAGGGGGCGATGGTCTTGGCACCCTCGTTCCATTTGGCTGGGCAGACTTGGCCGGGGTTGGCAGCGGTGTACTGAGCGGCTTTGAGCTTGCGCAGGGTTTCTTTGACGTCGCGGGCGATTTCGTTGCTGTGTACTTCAGCAGTCTTGATCACGCCCTGAGGGTTGATGACGAAGGTGCCACGCAAGGCCAAACCTTCTTCGGCAATATGCACACCGAAGGCGTTGGTGAGGGCGTGAGTGGGGTCGCCCACCAGCGGGAATCGGGCTTTGCCCACAGCGGGGGAAGTCTCGTGCCACACCTTGTGGCTGAAGTGGGTGTCGGTGGTCACGATATAGACCTCGGCACCGATTTTCTGGAACTCGGCGTAGTTGTCGGCGGCGTCTTCGACTTCGGTGGGGCAGTTGAAGGTGAACGCGGCTGGCATGAAAATCAGCACAGACCACTTGCCCTGCAGGCTCTGTTCGGTGACTTCGATGAACTTGCCGTTGTGGAAAGCCTGCGTCTTGAACGGCTGGACGGGGGTATTGATGATGGACACGAAACGACCTTTCAGTTGAGAAAAAACAGTGATCAAAGGCAAGGGCTAACCCTGCACCTGGTTGATCTTAGCTCAAGGCAATGGCTGGCACCGAGTGATAGTTCCTATCGGCTCGATAGTTTTTGTTGCGCCACAGCATACGAATACAATTCATTCTCGTTTTGTTTAACCTCACTTTTTATGCTGCGACGCACGCCTCCCCGTCTGCAAGTCCTCGATGTGTTCAAAACCAGCCCAGTCCGTCACCTGACTGCGGACGAGGTTTACCGGCAACTGCTCGAGAGGCAGCAGCCGCTCGGTCTGGCAACGGTGTACAAGGTGCTGGCCCAATTTGAGCAAGCAGGCATCCTGCAGCGCAGCGATCTGGGGCATGGTCGCCACGTCTTTGAGCTGCCCTTGGAAGGGGTCACAGAGCACGGGCATCTGGTCTGCTCTAATGGGCAAGTCGCCGAGTTTGCATTGCCCCATGCCCTCAAAGACGAACTGGTGCAACTCGCCGAGCAGCAAGGCTGGGATCTCACGGGTTTTGCGATCACGGCCTATGCCAGACCCAAACACACACCGCAAGCCCCAGACTCAGCCTGAGCGCGTGTTGCTGAGCGCGTGTTGCGGACGTCAGCGACTGGCCTCCCGGACCAAGGGGATCCAGACGCGGCGTTCCTCGGCATAGAAGGCGTCCACCTGTGCCGGCGTCATGGCTTGGCTGAATTCTGACCCAAAACCCTCCAGACGCTGGCGGATATCGGGTACCTGCAGCACGTCGGCAATGACTTGGTTCATGCGCAGCACCACCGCGTCGGGGGTGTTGCGTGGCGCAGCGATCGAGTTCCAGGTGTAGCCGGTGAAGTCTGGATAACCCAGTTCGGCCACCGTGGGTACATCGGGCAAGGCACTCAGGCGCTGCTTGCCGGTCACGGCCAATGGCTTCAATGCACGCGATTGCACTTGCGCAATCGCAGTCACTGCGACATCGAATTGATGCGACAAACGGCCCGCCTGCAGTTCACGCAGCCCTTCGGAGCCAGCACGGAAAGGCACATGTCGCACATTCACACCCACGGTTCTGGCCCAGAGCAGGCCCGTGATATGGGTGGTGGTGCCGGAAGGGCCGGATCCATAAGCCAGTTGCCCCGGCCTAGCCTTCAAGGCTTCCACGTATGCACGCATGGAATGGGCCGGATTGTCGTTGTTGACCAGCAACACCAGTGGAACCTTGTTGATCATGGCCGCCCCCCGCAAGGACCCGACCAGGTCAAAAGGCATGGGGTCGAACAAAGCCAAGTTGAACACCAGTTGCGAAGCCGTTCCCACTAAAAAGGTATGGCCATTGGTGGCGTTGGCCACCGCTTCGGTGCCCTGCATCCCCGACGCGGCCGGCATATTCTCGACCACCACGGGCTGACCCAGTCGCCTTTCGATTTCCGGGGCCAGCAAACGGGTGACCACATCGGCATTCCCACCGGCGGACGAAGCCACCACCAGACGAACGGGCTGCGTAGGCCAAGCGCTCGCCCACACGGGCGGCACGGCCCAAGCTGACAAGGCAGTGGCCGCTGCAGCGGACACCCAGACTCTGCGGGTAACGAATCGATTGGAAACCATGAACAACTCCTACAATATCGAGACCTTGATTCTAAACCATAATGCGAATCGTTTTTATTTGATGCCATTTACTCATGTCAACCCTGCCCTCCTCCACAGACAGCCCCAAAGACCTTGCGGCTCTTTACACAAAGGCCTGTGGGCTGATCCTCGTCGCGCTGGCTGTAGCGGCTGGCCTTATGGCACATGGGTTGCCCGTCGTTCATCGAGGCACCATCGGCCCCGGCGCATTTCCGCTGTTGCTGGCCTTCGCGCTGGCAGTCAGCGGCGTGGTTCTGTGCTTGCGCAAGCCCGATGCTTGCAGCCACCGTACCGCGCCTTCGGCTGGCTGGAAAATTCTGGCCGTGCTGCCCCTATTCCCTTTGCTGCTCACTGAACTGGGTACCGTGGTCGCGCTGAGTGCCTGCGGCATCGGGGTGGCTCGCATCACTTCGGGCAGTTGGGTCAAGGCGCTGCTCATCGGCTGCAGCATTGCCGCCGGTCTGCATCTGCTGTTCATGCTGGGCTTGGGTGTACCCCTGCCTTGGGGCGGCGCATGACCGACATCCTTTTTTCCCTGCTCTTGCCAGCCGCTTTCGGGGCTACCCTCGGCACGCTGATCGGCTTGCTTCCAGGCATCGGGCCTGCGGCCACCATGGCCCTGCTGCTGCCGATCACCTTCACCTGGCCACCCGAATCGGCGCTGATCGTGCTGTGTGCGATTTACTTCGGCGCACAGTACGGTTCCTCCACATCCGCCATCTTGCTGAACCTGCCTGGCGAATGCTCCAGCGTGGTCACGGCCGAACAGGGGCATCGCATGGCTTTGTCGGGACGCGGCGGCGTGGCATTGGTGATTGCAGCGGCAGCCTCCTTGCTGGCTGGTCTGGCCACCGCCCTGCTGATCGCCTGGTTGACCCCCTCCCTGGCCAAGGCTTCGCTAGTTCTGGGCCCGCTGCACATCAGCCTGCTGATTGCGCTGGCTGCGCTGGCCGTCGTGGGCATTACCCCCGGCGGCCCCTTGCGAAATGCCAGCATGTTGATGCTGGGTGCCCTGATCGGCCTGGTGGGTGCCGACTTTGGGGGTGGCATGCCCCGCATGACGCTGGGCATTCCCGAACTCCGGGAGGGTATCGGCATGGTGCCCCTGATCGTGGGCTTGTACGGCCTCGGGGAAGTGCTCGCCAACTGGAGTCAGCGCCAAGGTAATAGCACACTGGCACCGATGGGCCGCTTCCGGCCCCACTTGGGAGAATGGCAACAGAGTGCCGCCCCAGCGGCCCGCGGTGCTGCCACAGGGGCCGTGGTCGGCATGCTGCCAGGCGGCACCACCCTGCTCGCCGCCATGGGCAGTCAAGCCATTGAACGCCGCCTCAACCGACAGTGCGACGACTGGAATCAGGGGCATGTAGCCGGCGTGGCCGGCCCCGAAGCGGCGAACAATGCGTCGGCGCAAACCGGCTTGATCCCGCTGATCGGACTGGGCATTCCACCCAACCCGGCCATGGCCATTCTGCTCGGTGCCCTGCTGCTACACGGCATTCCGCCCGGCATGGCCTTGTTCGAACGGCATGCGGATTTGTTTATGCACCTGATCTGGGGCATTGTGAGCGCCAACCTGATGCTGTTCGTGCTCAACGTCCCGCTAGTGGGCTTATGGCTGCGGATACTCAAGATTCCGATGCAGGTGCTGATGCCCCTCATCGTGATGATCAGCCTGATCGGGGTGTATGCCCACCAGCGCTCTCTGTTTGATGTGTGGCTGCTGATCGGGTTCGGCGCACTCGGGCTGATGCTCAAAAAAGGCGGGTTCAGCCTGGCCCCTGTGGTGTTCGGTGCCGTGCTCGCGCCCTTGTTCGAAGACCACTTCCGTCGCTTCCTGATGCTGATGTAGCCCAGTGGGCTGTGGTGCAAATGGTACGCATTTTCAGTCAGATCGCGACCATGTGGGTTTTGTCTGCGGCACATCACCTCGCCGCCCCACTGGATCAGTTCTTTATATCGAAATCGCATGAATCCATGACCAAAAAGTCGTTTGGATGTATGTCATCCGGCCTTACAGTCACTCGCTTCCGTCACTATCCTCCATTGGAATCGGCATGTATTCCTATTCCGCGTTTGACCGTCAGTTCCTGCGTGAGCGAGCCGCCCAGTTCCGCGACCAGTTCGAACGCTTCCAGGCCGGCACCCTGGACGCTGAAGCCTTCAAACCGCTGCGCTTGCAGAACGGCTGGTACATCCAGCGCCATGCCCCCATGCTGCGTGTGGCCGTGCCGTATGGGGAGCTCTCCAGCCGTCAGGTGCGCGTGCTGGCGCACATTGCCCGCGAGTATGACCAACCCAGCCACGCGGTGTTTCAGGGTGCGGTCGCGGCGCAAAACAAGCTCGGCAGCATCCAGTTGCGCGATGGCAAGACCATTGCCAGCCGACTGCCCACAGGCTACGCCCACTTCACCACGCGCCAGAACGTCCAGTACAACTGGATTCCACTGCACCGCGCCGCCGATGTCATGGACCTGCTGGCCAGTGCCGACCTGCACGGTATTCAGACCAGTGGCAACTGCATCCGCAACATCACCACCGACGAGCGGGCCGGCATCGCGGTGGACGAATGGGCCGACCCCCGGCCCTACGCTGAAATCCTGCGCCAGTGGAGTACGCTGCATCCTGAATTCGCCTTCCTGCCCCGAAAGTTCAAGATCGCCATCGTGGGCGCGAAAGAAGACCGAGCCGCCACCTACTGGCACGACGTGGGCCTGCATCTGGTGCGCAACGAAGCGGGCCAGCTCGGCTTCAGGGTGTTGGTCGGTGGCGGTATGGGCCGCACCCCCACCATCGCTATCGTGATGCGTGAATTCCTGCCGGACGACCAGATCCTCAACTATCTCGAGGCCCTGGTACGCATCTACAACGCCTGGGGCCGGCGCGACAACATCTACAAGGCACGCATCAAAATACTGGTCAAGGCCGAGGGCCAGCGCTACATCGACGAGGTGGAGGCCGAGTACCGCCGCATCGTGGAGCAGGACGGCGGACCGCACACCATCAGCGCCGCCGAACGGGAGCGCGTGAGCGCTTTTTTTGCCCCGCCGCCGCCCAGCGCATCGGCCCACTGCGCCGACGAAAAGGTCGCTCGCATCCTGCGTGCCGCCGCAGACGATGACGTGGAATTCGGTCGCTGGATTCAGCAGAATGTACAAGCGCACAAAAACCCAGACTTGCGTGCAGTGACGCTGTCGTTCAAGCGCCTGGGGCAGGCCCCCGGGGATGCCTGCGCTGACCAGTTGGATGCGGTGGCCGAATTGGCCGAACGGTACAGCGCCGGTGAAGTGCGCGTGACGCACGACCAGAACCTGGTGCTGCCCTGGGTGCGCTGCGACGCGCTGCCCGAATTGTGGCGTGAAGCACGACGGCTGGGCCTGGCCCGGCCCCACATCGGTTTGCTGACCGACATGATTGCCTGCCCAGGGGGCGACTTTTGCGACCTGGCCAACGCACGCTCGCTCACTGTGGCCGAAGCCATCAGCGCCCGCTACCAGGACCTGGATGAACTGCATGACCTGGGTGCCATCGACCTGCACATCAGCGGATGCATCAACAGTTGCGGCCACCACCACAGCGGCCACATCGGCATACTGGGGGTGGACAAAGACGGACAGGAGTGGTACCAGCTCACCTTGGCTGGCTCTGACGGTTCGGCCCTGAGCGGCATACCCGGCGCGGGCAAGGTGGTGGGGCCATCATTCTCGGCCCATGAGATCACCGAGGCGGTGGAAGCAGTGATCGACACCTACCGCACCCAGCGACAGGAAGGCGAGCGCTTCATCGACACGCTCAAACGGGTGGGCCACGAGCCGTTCAAGTGCGCAGCCAACGCGGTGCGCGTGACCACGGCGACAGCCCCGGCAAGAACCCCGGCAGGTGAAGAAACCGTGGGAGCATGAGTACAGCGTATGGCCCACACGGCACCCAAAGCCCCCACCCCAATACCTGCAACCTTGGGTTACACCATGCAATTGCTCACCTCTGACCCAAGCCCCACCTGCACCGAAGGCGTGCTCGCGGTGGGCAATACCGCCGACGTGCTGACCCTGTCGCTACACGGCGTGCAGCGCATCGACCTGCATTTTCCCAAGTTCACCGACGGTCGCGCCTTCAGCCAGGCGGTGCTGCTGCGTAAGCGTCAGGGCTTCAAGGGGGCCATCCGCGCCACCGGCGACGTGCTGATCGACCAACTGGTGCAAATGCAGCGCTGCGGCTTCAGCGAAGCTGTGCTGCGCGAGGGCCAGGACCTCGCCCACGGCCAACGCTTGCTGCGCCACTTCAGCGGCTACTATCAAGGCGATCTGGCACAGCCGCGCCCACGCTTCGCCCGAGCCGGGTGAGTGATTCACGAAAGCTGCCACGAAAGCTGCCATGAAAGCTGCCATCAAAGCTGCTATGAGCGACAAGGTATCCGACCGCTCGGCCGTTTCGGCCTTCACGCCCCTGTCGCTGCCCGCCACCCAACGGCACGCCAGCCCGTCTGCCGGATTCGACGCGAAACTCGCCGAAGCCCAAGCGCTGCTTCGTCAGGCTGCCGCATTCCAGCCCGTCACTCAAGCTTCCAGCCTGGGGGCGGAAGACGTGGTCATCACCCATTTGATCGACGCGCTGGCGCTGGACATTGCGGTGTTCGTTCTGGACACCGGCGCCCTGCACCCCGAAACGCTCGCCCTGCTGGAGCGTACCGGAGCCAAATCCCGCGCCCCGCTCAGCGTCTATCGCCCCGAGCCAAAAGCAGTGGCCCAATTTGTCGAGCGCGAAGGGCCCGACGCCATGTTTCGCAGCATCGATTTGCGCAAGGCTTGTTGCGGCATCCGCAAAACCGAACCACTGGCACGCGCCCTGCAGGGGTACAGAGCCTGGATCACTGGCCTGCGCCGCCAACAGTCCCATGCCCGCGCCGACGTGCCGCTGATCGACACGTCTGAAGTGACCACCAAAAACCTGACCCAATTCAACCCCCTGGCCCACTGGACCTGGGGCGACGTGTGGCACTACATCGCCACGCGCGACGTGGACTACAACCCGTTGCACGACCAGTTCTACCCCAGCATCGGCTGCGCACCGTGTACGCGGGCCATCAGCCTGGGCGAGGACTTCCGCGCTGGCCGCTGGTGGTGGGAGGACGATACCACCAAGGAATGCGGCCTGCACGTCAAGAAACCGGAGGCCGCATGAACGCCCGCATCGACAACGACCTGCTCACCCAAGACCAGACCATGAGCCACCATCTCGCCAACGCCCACCTCGACGCCCTGGAGGAAGAAACCATCTTCATCCTGCGCGAGGTCGCCGCCGCCTTCGAGCGCCCCGCCCTGCTGTTTTCCGGCGGCAAGGACTCGCTGGTCATGCTCAAGTGCGCTGAAAAGGCCTTCGTGGACAAGTCCCGAGGGGGCCGCATCCCCTTCCCGCTGCTGATGATCGACACTGGCCACAATTTCCCCGAAGTGACCGACTTCCGCGACTTCCGCGCCCAGGAACTGGGTGCCGAACTGATCGTGCGCCGCGTGGAAGACTCCATGGCTCGCGGCACCGTGCGCCTGAGCCACCCCGGTGAAAGCCGTAACGCGCACCAGTCCGTCACCCTGCTGGAGGCGATCGAGGAATGTCGCTTCGACGCGCTCATGGGCGGTGCCCGGCGCGACGAGGAAAAAGCCCGTGCCAAGGAACGCATCTTCTCGCACCGCGACAGCTTTGGCCAGTGGGCTCCGAAGGCCCAGCGTCCCGAACTGTGGGCGCTCTTCAACACCCGCCTGCAGCCCGGCGAGCACTTCCGCGTGTTCCCCATCTCCAACTGGACCGAACTGGACGTGTGGCAGTACATCGAACGCGAGAACATCGCCCTGCCCAGCCTGTACTACACGCACCAGCGCGAAGTGGTGGAGCGCAAGGGCTTGCTGGTGCCGGTAACGCCCCTCACCCCGCCCAAGGATGGCGAACAGGTGGTGCTGCGCGACGTGCGCTTTCGCACCGTGGGCGACATCACCTGCACCTGCCCCGTGCCCAGCACCGCCGCTACGCCCGGCGAGATCGTGATCGAGACCCTGGCCACCGACTTGAGCGAGCGCGGTGCCACCCGCATGGACGACAAAACCAGCGACGCCTCGATGGAAAAACGCAAGCGCGAAGGATATTTTTGATGGACGCCCTCACATTCATCACCTGCGGCTCGGTGGACGACGGCAAGAGCACGCTGATTGGCCGTCTGCTGGTGGACAGCAAGGCCGTGCTGCAAGACCACCTGGCTGGCGTGCAACGCGGCGGCGAGACTGACCTAGCCCTGCTGACCGACGGCCTCTGTGCCGAGCGCGAGCAAGGCATCACCATCGACGTGGCCTACCGCTACTTCAGCACCGAAAGTCGCAAGTTCATCATCGGTGACGCGCCCGGCCACGAGCAGTACACCCGCAACATGGTGACGGCTGCCTCCAACGCCGACGCCGCCGTGGTGCTGGTGGACGCGACCAAGCTGGACTGGGCCAACCCCGCCCTGCAGTTGCTGCCGCAGACGCGCCGCCATTCCCTGCTGTGCCGCCTGCTGCGCGTGCCCAGCATCGTCTTCGCCGTCAACAAGCTCGACGCGGTGGCCGATGCCGCCGTCGCCTTCCAGCACATCGACGATGCGCTGCGTACCTACGCCAGCGAGGCCGGCATACCGGTGCAAGCCATCGTGCCGATTTCGGCCCTCAAAGGCTGGAACGTGGTGGACTTGGGCCACCAAAACCCGGGTTGGTGCCACTACCAGGGCCCCACGCTGCTGGCCATTCTGGAACAACTGCCCACCACCCGGCAAGATACTGCCGCCCCAGTGGCCTTGCCGGTGCAGTGGGTGGAAAAACCAGCTTCCACGCTGGCCGCTGGCGCGTCTGTGCCGCCCCCCGCAGAAGCCTTTGCGCCTTCGGGTGGCCCGGCGCAGCCGACGCCCGACAGCCACGGAACCCAGCAAGGGCGGCGCATTTTTTGGGGCCGCGTCGGTGCAGGCACGATGCAGCCGGGCACCGAAGTACAGGTGTTCCCCGGCGGACAAAAGGCCGTGGTGACCCAGGTGCTGGACCACGCCCGTGCCCTCAAGGCGGTGCCAGCCGGCCGCAGCGCCGGTGTCGTGCTGGACCGCGAGGTGGACGTGTCGCGCGGCGACTGGATGGTAGCCGCGCCGGCAGCCTCCATCAACCCCTACCCGTGCACCCAAGAACTGTCTGCCACCATCGCCTGGATGGACCAAGACCCGCTGATCGCAGGTCGTGTTTACTGGGCGCTGCATGGCCACCGCTGGGTCAAGGCCAAGGTGCGGCGCGTGTTGCACAGGCTCGACATCCACACCCTGGCCGAACAGCCCGCAGATCAACTGGGGGCGAACGACATCGGCCATGTGGAACTGATGCTGCAACAGCCCATCCCCGCCTTGCCGTACGCCGAATCGCGATCCATGGGGGCGATCATCCTGGTGGACACGGCCAGCCACACAACCTCGGCGGCGGTGCTGGTGAACCGCTGACATGGTTGCGCAGCAAGCACCGAAGTCCTGCACCGAAGCCCTGCGCCCAAGTCGTAAAATCGCGGCTTGCTCCATTCTTGGCAAACCAACCGCTGCCGCGCAGCCCCTGTCATGACCCACATCGTTACCGAAGCCTGCATCGCCTGCAAATACACCGACTGTGTGGACGTTTGCCCCGTCGATTGCTTTCGCGAAGGCCCCAATTTCCTGACCATAGACCCGGACGAGTGCATCGACTGCGCGGTCTGCATACCCGAGTGCCCGGTCAGTGCCATTTACGCCGAAGAAGACGTGCCCCGAGACCAGCAGCACATGATCAAGCTCAATGCAGAACTGGCCCGCCTGCCGGGCTGGAAGAGCATCACCAAACGCAAAACGCCCCTGCCCGACGCCGATCAATACAAGAACATGGCCAGCGGCAAGCTGGGGCTGCTCAAGCGCTGAACCGGGCCATGCCCATGATCGAGACCGATGCCGTCATCATCGGCGCCGGGCCGGTGGGCTTGTTCCAGGCGTTCCAGCTCGGCCTGCGGGACGTTCGTGCCCATGTGGTGGACGCCCTGCCCCACGCGGGTGGCCAGTGCGCACAACTGTACCCCGACAAACCGATTTACGACATTCCGGGGCTGCCGGTCTGCACCGGGGGTGAACTGACTCAGCGGCTGCTGCAGCAGATCGCTCCGTTTCAGGTGCCGTTGCATTTCGGGCAACTCATCCAGACCCTGAGCCGCCAGCCCGATGGCCGCTTGGCGCTGCAAACCGATCAGGGCTTGGGTTTTTTGGCCACCACGGTGTTCGTTGCCGCCGGGCTGGGTGCCTTCGTGCCGCGAAAAATCAACCTCGAAGCGCTGCGTCCGTTCGAGCAGGGCGCGTCGCCCCAGGTGCGCTACTTTGGTGTCAACCCGATCGAACTCGCGGGTCAGAACGTGGTCGTGATGGGGGGCGAAGAAGCGGCGCTGGCCACCGCCTTGCAGTTGTCGGCTTCGGGTCAGGGCCTGCGCGTCACCCTGCTGCACCGGGTGGATAAATTCCAAGTGCCAGCAGCGCTGGAGCAGGCCGTGCGGCTGGCGCTGGGCGAGGGGGCTTTGCGACTGGTACGGGGGCAGCCGGTTGGCGTGCGGGTCGATAACGCCAGCGCCCGACTCAGCGCCCTGCAACTGGCCACCGCCGACGGCGCTGCCGTGGAACTGCCGCTCGACACCCTGCTGCCCCGCTTGGGCCTGAGCCCCCAGTTGGGGCCGATTGCGCACTG
The DNA here is from genome assembly GCA_002291945.1 of Tepidimonas sp. UBA997. GTDB lineage: Bacteria > Pseudomonadota > Gammaproteobacteria > Burkholderiales > Burkholderiaceae_C > UBA997. The sequence continues at coordinate 4,153 of DBAZ01000086.1, read as the reverse complement.
GGGGCTGGCCCTGGAGCGCAAGCAGCTAGTGGTCGATACCGAGCGCTTCGAAACCAGCGCCAGCGGCATCTATGCGGTAGGTGACATCAACACCTACCCCGGCAAGCGCAAGCTGATTCTGTGCGGCTTTCATGAAGCCACACTGGCTTCTTTTGCCGCTGCAGCGCGTGTCCATCCGCAGCGCCGCGTGCTGCTGGAGTACACCACCACCAGCCCGAGCTTGCACGAATTGCTGGGCTTGACCAAATGAGCCGCGCAAGCCCCTCGCTTTAGCGAACTCCCTCCCGGTTGATGTTGCGCAGCAAGGCAGGGTTCGAGTAGTTCTCCGGGTGCTCCCACTCGTCCAGCCAAATCGGGAGCGGCGAGACCAAGATTCCGGTTTCGAGCAGCACATCGAAGGCGACATCGGCCATGTCCAACTTGGCGGACAAGAAGCGTTGATGCTCACCGCGCAAGAGCACGGCAACGTCCGCATCACTGTCCGGGCGGTGCGTGCCACGCGCACGGCTGCCATAGACGATGGCTCCTGCCATATCGTAGCGACTGGCAATCAAGGTGAGAAAGCGGCGGACTGCTTCCTCTGTGTCACGGTCAATGCGATTCATGCGAACCCCACAATAAAATCCGGTTTCAAGATAGTCTGACGCCAAGGAAAAAGCAACACCAGAATCCGGTTTTGCGATCATATGTCACTTGGGCGTCAAGCCCCGTCCATCAGCCTGACACCAGCACCCGCATCGGCACAGGTGCAAAACCGTGGTTCAGCGGGCCATGCCCTTGGCCGGTACGCACCGCAGCCCCGGCCGCGATCGCGCTGCGTATGTAGCCGTGCGCGGCGGCAACGGCTTGAGGCAGCGCATGGCCCAAAGCCAGATGGGCGGCAATCGCAGACGACAGGGTGCAACCCGTTCCGTGTACGTTTCGAGTCGCGATCCGCGGCCCACTCAGGTGTTGCCAGTAGGCGCTGGGCTCGCCCGCCAACGCCAGCACATCGGTCAGTCGTTCCCCCCCGAGGTGCCCCCCTTTGAGCAAAACCGCACGAGCGCCTTGGCGCAACAAGTCGGCACCGGCGGCCTCCAGATCATCGACCTCGCGCACCGGGCGCCCGAGCAGCAGCGCCGCTTCGTCCAGATTCGGGGTAATCACGGTGGCGCGCGGAAACAACTCCCGCACCAGCACGCTGACGGTGGCGTTTTCGATCAAGGCGTCGCCGCTGGTGGCCACCATCACGGGGTCGAGCACGACGCGATCGAGCCGGTAGGTGTCGATGGCCCAAGCCACCGCCTCCACCACCTGCGGGGCATGCAGCATGCCGATCTTCACCGCATCGACCCCGATGTCGTCGAGCACCGCCGCCAACTGCTGCTTCAAAAACGCCGCCGGCACACCGTGTATGGCCCGCACGCCGAGCGTGTTTTGCGCGGTCAGCGCGGTGATGGCCGTCATGCCGTAGCAGCCCAGCGCGGCAAAAGTCTTCAGGTCGGCCTCGATGCCAGCGCCGCCGCCCGAGTCGCTGCCGGCTATGCTGAGCACACGTGGATAATGGGGCGGCGGCGTCATGTGGAGGGTGTCGGTGCGCGGATGCATGGGAAAATTATGCGCCATTGCCTGCATTGCCCGCATTGCCTATGCACCCGGGCCGCATCCCGGGCCGCTTGGGTGCGCTGTGTTGTAATTTCACCTTTGACCATGCCAGAGACGATCACACATTCCAAAGCGGCTGCGCCGGTTTTGATTCTGGGCGCGGGGCTGATGGGGCGGCTGCTGGCCGTCCTGCTGGCCCGTGCCGGGCACCCGGTGCGGGTGGTGGATGCCGGCGGCCCGGATGGCCAGCCCTCCGCCGCCCGAGTGGCTGCGGCCATGCTGGCCCCGCTGGCCGAATCGGCCATTACCGAACCGTGCGTGGTGGCCATGGGCCAGTACGCCCTGCCGCGCTGGCAAGCCGTCGTGGCCCAACTGGTGGAGCCGGTGTACTTGCAGCAAAACGGCACCCTGATCGTCTGGCACCGGCAAGACGCCCACGAAGCCCAGCGCTTCGCGGCCTTGCTGGCCGCTACCGGCTTGGCCCTGCCGAGCTTGTCGCCCCCGCAAGCCCTGAATGCCGCCCGGCTGGCCGAACTCGAGCCTGCATTGGCGCAGCGCTTCCACCAAGGCCTGTACCTGCCCGATGAAGGGCAACTCGACAACCGCCAGCTCTTGCATGCCCTCCATGCCACCTTGGCCGCGCTGGGGGTGCCGCTACACTGGGACAGCCCTTGGTCGCTGGAGCAAGCACAAGCCCACCAAGCGCGTGAAGGGGGCTGGGTGCTGGACTGCCGTGGCTTGGGCGCTCAGACCAGTTGGAGCCAGTTGCGCGGTGTGCGCGGCGAGGTGGCACGCCTGTATGCGCCCGATGTCACGCTGCAGCGCCCGACCCGCTTGCTGCACCCCCGCTACCCGATCTACATCGCGCCCAAGCTCGACCACATATTCATGGTCGGTGCCACCGAAATCGAGAACAACGACCTCTCGCCCGCCAGCGTGCGCTCGGTGCTGGAACTGCTCAGCGCTGCCTATGCGGTACACCCCGGTTTTGCCGAAGCGCGCATCCTCGAGCTCTGCACCCAGTGCCGCCCCACCCTGCCCGACAATCTGCCTGCCGTGCGCACGCTGGCGCCGCAGGTGTTGCAGATCAATGGCCTGTACCGGCACGGCTTCCTGATTTCCCCCGCCGTGGCCGACGCCGTGATCGAATACCTGCACCAAGGCAGCACCACCTTGGCGCAACGGCTGGGCCTGCGCTTCGAACACCCCGCTCACGCCTCATGAACGTCCTCATCAACCAGCAGCCGACGGTCTTGCCCGATCACGCCAGCGTGGCCGACGCGGTCGCCGCCCACCCGACCCAAGGGCCTTTTGCCGTGGCCGTGAACCGGCAATTCGTGCCGCGCAGCCAGTACGCCCACACCGCTTTGGCCGACGGCGACCAGATCGAAATCATTGCCCCGGTCACCGGGGGTTGACCGATGGCACCCCCCCCCATGCCCGCCGCCGCACCCGACCCCTTGCTGCTGTACGGGCAGCCATTCGGCAGCCGCTTGCTGCTCGGCACGGCCCGCTACCCCTCGCCACAGGTGCTGGAAAACGCGGTTCGCCGCTCGCAGCCCTGCATGCTGACGGCCTCGTTGCGGCGGCAGGGCGCAGGCGGGCTGGACCCGGCACAAGGCTTCTGGCCCCTGCTGCAACAGATGCAGGTGCCGGTTTTGCCCAACACGGCTGGCTGCCACAGCTTGCAGGAAGCCGTGACCACCGCCGAAATGGCGCGCGAAGTGTTCCAAACCCGCTGGATCAAGCTGGAGCTGATTGGCGACGATTACACCCTGCAGCCCGACACGCTCAACCTGGTGGCTGCGGCCGAGCAACTCATCGAGCGCGGCTTTTGGGTACTTCCCTACAGCACCGACGACCTGGTGCTGTGCCAGCGGCTGGTTGACGTGGGTTGCCAGGCCGTCATGCCCTGGGCGGCACCCATAGGCACCGGCAAAGGCCCGATTAACCCCTACGCCTTGCGCACCTTGCGCGAGCGCCTCCCCGTGCCCCTGATCGTGGATGCGGGCCTGGGCCTGCCGTCACATGCCTGCCAAGTCATGGAATGGGGCTTTGACGCCGTGCTGCTCAACACAGCCGTGGCGCTGGCCCGCGACCCGGTGGCGATGGCGGATGCGTTTGCCCACGCGGTACGAGCTGGCCGGCAGGCGTTTCTGGCCGGCACCATGACGCCCCAGGACAGCGCACAACCCAGCACCCCGGTGTTGGGCACACCTTTCTGGCACCACGCCTGAACCGTGCGCCATGTCGGTTTTATCTGCAGCCGTTAGTGCCACCCAAGCCTTGGTCGCGCAACATGCCGCGCTGGGCTTGCCTTCGCACACCGACGCCGACGCCCAACCCGCCGACGCCTCGGCCTATGCGATTGCCTATGCAGCCGCCCGTCGGCTGGGCTTCATCGCCGCCGACGCCGCCTGTGTGGCGCGAGCCTGGCAAGCCCAGACCGATCGCACCGGCCATTTCGACCTGCAGCACTGGCCGGATCGGGCCGAAGACTTCGGCCTGCCACCGCCCACCCCCGCCACCCCGGCCTTCCCGGCAGCACCCCATGCCTTGGGGGTCTATG
>DBAZ01000041.1 GCA_002291945.1 Tepidimonas sp. UBA997 | reverse complement strand
CCGTCAACAGCGGACACCTTTTAAAACCAGCAGCGGCCTGCAGATCGGCTGCATGTACCAGCCGCAGCAGCGCCCGGTTTACCACGACCCTGACGCGCTGCGCCTGCAGGACGCCTTGGTGAACCGCCGCCGCCAGCCTTCCGGACTGGGAATCGCAGCCGTGCGCCTGGTGCGCTGCTTTTGGGCGTGGTGCTGACATGGACGCCCACCACACATCAGGGCCTCGGCTTACTGCACCTGACGATGACACGCGACGCAGCCGGATGACGGAAATCGAAAAGCATGCGAATGCGCATCTGATCGCTACCGCACCCGAACTTCTGGCCACGCTGAAGGCCATCGTTGAGGAAGCCGACGGCACAAGCAAACCCTACTCAGCCGACAGCTACCTGCCCCCGCATCTGGTTCACGCAGCGCGGGTGGCCATTGCCAACGCCACACGGCTAGACAGCTGGAGCCAGGCATGAACAACCCACCCACTTGCGACCAGCTGCGCCAGGCCTATAACCTGATGGCCGCTCGCAACCACGAACTTCAGCGCATGACGTTCGCGCAAGCCATGGCCCATGACGTGTGGGCCAGGGTGATCGACTGCCGGGCACGGGCCATAAGGGCCGCCCAGTACCGCGCCACCACCACGCGCCGAGTGCGCCTGGTGCGCCGCTTCAACCCCCAAACAGGCACCTGGCACACCCAGCGCGTGGCCGGTGCTTTTGATGAATCCCAACCACTAATTGCCTGAAGATGCAAGCACTTAACACACAGATCGGCGGCGATCACTACAAAAAGCACCGGATCCAGCCGGTGGAGTTCATTTTCGCAAACGACCTCCCCTTCATCGAAGGGTCATGTATCAAATACCTGACGCGCTGGCGCGACAAGGGCGGCGTGAAAGACCTGGAGAAGGTGAAGCACTACATCGACCTGCTCATTGAGCTGGAGCATCGCAAGAACGCCCAGATGGTGGACGCCGCCGCCGAAGCGTGGCCGGAAAAGGAAGAACTGCCAGGGGGTAAAGCCTGATGGCCGGTCTGGACCTCAAATTCACGCTCACGCCCCGCAACAACGGCTGCGTGGGCCGCCTGAAGGACTCCACCAGCAATGGGGGGGACGCATGAAGCGCAAACTGTGGACGGAGTTTGACGACCGATGCCTGCGCTCGTTTTACGCCAACACGCACAACCAGGTGCTGGCCGAATTCCTGGGCCGCACCGAACCGGCCATCAGCAACCGGGCGATAAAGCTGGGCCTGCTGAAGTCGCCCGGTTACATAGCACGACAGGGAACCCGCTTCCAGGTGGGCCAGAGGCCGTGGAACACCGGTCTGAAAGGCTGGGAGCCGGGTGGGCGCAGCGTGGAAACACGCTTCAAAGCAGGCCACATAGGTGGCGCCGCCCAGCACAACTACAAGCCTATCGGAAGCCTGCGCATCAGCGCAGACGGCAACCTGGAGCGCAAGGTAACCGACGACCCGAACCTATACCCGGCACGGCGCTGGGTTCCCGTTTCCCGCCTGGTGTGGGAAGCCGAACGTGGCCCCATTCCGGCAGGGTATGTCGTGCGCTTCAAAGACGGCATGCACACCAATGTGCTGGAAGACATCACCGCCGACCGGCTGCAGTGCATCAGCCAAGGCGAACACATGCGCCGCAACAGCAGCTGGACCAAATATCCGCCCGAAGTTGCCCGCCTGGTGCAACTGAAGGGTGCCATCAACCGACAAGTCAACCGCATTGCCAGAGAACAGGAAGAAGCATGAGCACCCCACACATCAACCAGCTGCGCCAGCACCTGCTGGAAACCCTGGCCGACCTTCGCCGCCCCCACGGGGCCATGGAACCCGACCGCGCCCGCGCCGTGGCCCAGGTGGCTGGCGTTCTGGTGGACAGCGCACGGGTGGAGGTGGACTACCTCAAAGCAACCGGCCAGGACGTGAGCAACTTCATTGACGGGCTGAAGGCACCCACCGAACTGCCCGGCTTGACGGTGCATCGCGGCCACTGGCCACGGGTGGCGGGGGGTGAAGAATGAGCCGCATCGTCAACCTGGACGTGAAAGAAGGCGGCGCGTGGAAGCCAAGGAAAAGCCCATCAGCAAGACCGACCGGATGCGCGACTACCTGCGCCAGCAACTCGACCAGGCCGCTGCGCTCCTGCGCCGCCACGGCTACCAGGTGAAGAAACCGTGAACCGCCGCACTCGCTACGCCAACCTGCTGCGCAACCCGGTGGCTGCTGCGCTGATGAAGCGCCAGATCGTGACCGACCTGCGGAGCCTGCAGACCGACGCGCAGCTGCACGCGCTCATCGGTGCAAATGACAGCAAGCTCATCGACAACGCCGGTCGGCTGGCCTACATCACCGCCGATGCCGCCCGCGCCTGCAAGCTGCCCGACACTAGCCCCGACATGCGCATTGTGGCGGGCATGGCCCACGCACTGGCCGACCTGGCCAACCACCACGGCGACCGGTATCTGCACCGCCTGGCCATCCAGTCGGGCCTGCTGGCCTGCGAACGGCTGCTGGCCGAGTGCAGCCCATGGGCCATCGGCACCGCCGCCCTGAAGGTGGACGAACTCATCAACAGCGCAGCGGGCCTCACGCTGCATGACATCACACAACCGAAAGTCACCGCATGACCAACCACCAACGCACAGCCGCCTGGCTCGCCGCTTGCGGCAAACAACCCAATGTCGGCAACACCTCTATCCAGATCGGATGCCACCTCGAAGAGTTTGCCGAGTTGCTGCGCTGCATCCGCACCGACAGCGAAGGCGGCCAACTCATCATCGACCGCACCGTGGCCGACATGGACTGGCTGGCCGTCAAGATCAAGAAGGGCGACTACACCGCCCACATACCCAACCACCTCCGCGAGCAAGCGCTAGACGCCTTGTGTGACGGCGAAGTCACGGGCAACGGCGTGGCCTACCTGGCCGGGATGAACAAAGACGCTGCCGACCAGGCCGTGCTGGCCAGCAATGACGCCAAGCTGGTGGACGGCAAGCCGGTCATCCTCGAGGGCGGCAAGATCGGCAAGCCAGCCGGATGGAAAGCGCCCAACCTTTCCGCTTTTGTGTGAGGACAACACCATGGACAAAACCATTCGCCAAGTCCGCGCAGGCCAAGAGCCGCCCGACCTTCCCATCGACATGGCCCAGCCCGACGACGGATACATCGTGGTCAACCTCGGCGATTACACATTGGGGTCACTCGCGTGAAAACAACCATTCTGGCTGACTACAAAGCGAAGACCTCAACTGGTTCGCGCATTCACATGGCACACAACAACCTGCCATTGCAGGTGAATCAGATGATTGTCTGGATGCTGAACTACCCTGAGCTTGCTCTTTGCATGGTGCCCAAATGGCACGAACTTAAATCCGATCAACAAGCATTTGCCGACCACGCGGAAGGCAGCGCCAAAAATCACGGCCTAGAAGTATGACGAGTAAACCCATTTGAGCGATTCAACCCTGCTGCGTGACTTGGAACTGCGCGATGCCATCAGGGAGAGATTGAAGAAATGAAGCCGCTATCCAAACTGCACACCGAGGCAATTGAGAAGGCTCGGACAGAACAGGCCAAGGTCAAAGCCGCTGCACTGGCAATGATCGAGACGCCGATGAACCTCATCAAGGCTGTCCTGCTCAAGCACGAGGAAGCCGTGATTGATGTGATGCGTGAACTGCATCAGCAACAGCAGGAGGATGAAGGACTGCTGCGGCAGGCGCTGGAGGCGTTGGAGATGGCACAGAGGGACGCACAGATAGCAGAGGCAAGCACAGCCATTGCCAAACTGAAAGAAAGACTGAAATGACGACCGGCGAGCTTTTAACTCTTGAAGACATTGCCAGTCTGCACCGATGCTCGGTCAGACACGCGCGGGACGTTCTGGTTAAACTACCCGGCTTCCCGCCTGAAGCGCCCACATCAACACCAAGAAATCGGCTTTGGCTCAGATCGGAAGTGCGGGCCTACATTCACAGAAAGCCCACAAAATCCCCACAAAGTCTGGCTTTTTCATAGAGGCTTCGATTCCTGTCGGGGGGGCC